>JAACDM010000364.1 GCA_009936795.1 Verrucomicrobiaceae bacterium
GCTATGCAAGTGCACCCTAATCTGATGGGTCCGACCTGTGTGTAAATGACAGTGAACCAGCGTCCCGCCTTCCAGCGATGGACCGCAATGATAATCCGTACAAGCGGGCTTACCACGTTTCTCATCGACCACCGCCATCTTCTGGCGATTCACAGGATGACGACCAAGGTGATTCTCTATCCTTCCATTCGCCTTGGCGAGACGTCCTTGGGCTACTGCCAGATAGTGCTTCTCTACCTTGCGATCAGCAAACTGCGCACTGAGATGTTGATGAGCCTGATCGTTCTTTGCCACAACCATACAACCACTCGTGTCCTTATCCAACCGGTGGACAATCCCTGGCCTCTCAATGCCACCAATCGCTGAAAGAGCACCGCAATGAGCGAGAAGCCCATTGACTAAGGTACCTGACTGATGGCCCGCACCTGGATGAACCACTAGACCACTTGGCTTGTCGAGCACTAACAGCTGCGCATCTTCATAGAGGATATTCAGAGCCATCGCTTCAGGCAGTGCCTCTGATGGCTCGGCTGCTGGAATCGTGACTTCGACAACCTGATCCAACACGGCTGGCTGCCGCGCCTTGACCTTTTGACCATCAATCTCCACGTGGCCCTGCTTGATCAGTGTTTGCAATCGAGATCGAGAAAGATCAGGAAGAGCTTCCGCCAGAACAGTATCCAAGCGTTTGCCAACCCAAGACAGCTTTCCCAGGACAACGTTAGTCTTATCAGCCATGTCTGCCTAGTAATGCCGCCACAACCCCTTCGAGAACAAAGCTAAAACCGCAAGATACTCAAGCCTACCTACTATCATCAGCAACGGTAGGAGGACTTTACTGAATGGAGTCAGTTCGGAAAAATTCTCCATCGGCCCAAACTCTTTGAACGCCGGTCCGACATTAGTCAGACACGAAATCACTGCCGAAAGACAACCATCAGCACTGTGACCAGGCTCAAATGCTAGCATAAAGTAGCCAGAGAACGCCATGATCGCAGCGCCGGCCGTGAGAATGACGAAGGTCTGGCCCCGCGATCCATCAGGAACGGGATGCCCGTTGAGTTTCAGCACAACCACTTGATTCGGTCGGTAAACTCGACTCACCTCGATTCGAAGCATACGCACAAAGAGAAGAATGCGGCTCACTTTCAAGCCACCGGACGTCGAGCCAGCGCACCCACCGATGACCATGGCGAACAGTAGAAGACCCTTTGCTGCTGGCGGCCACAGATTGTAGTCACTTGAAGCATAGCCTGTACTCGTCATGATCGAGACCACATTAAATACCGTATTAATGGCCTCATCCAGCCAAGGCGAGGCAAAGTCCTCCGAGTAGAGTCGCTTGCTAATCGCAATTACACAGAAGACCGACAATAAACTCGCATACACCTTAGCCTCTTCATTCTTTTTCAACGGTTGCCAGCTACGTTTGCGGAGCAGTGCAATGTAAAGTGGCAGGCTGATACCACAAAGAAACATGAAAAGAATCGTCCAGAGTTTGAGCCCATTTCCAAATCCGTTGAAACTCGTCTCCTCCGTGCTGAACCCACCTGTCGCCACCGTCGTCATCGCATGATTGATCGCCTGAAATGGCGTCATGCCTAGCGACCACATGCCAAGAAAACAGATCAACGTCAGTGTGATATAAAACAGCCACAACCAACGGGCCATCTGGCGTAGTGTCGCCCCCGAAAGATCCTGGCCGTGGGCGGAAGTCTCGGCGCGAAAGATGGTCATCCCACTAGCTCCAAGACTCGAAAGAACGAGGACGAACATCGCCAGGATACCCATCCCCCCTAACCACTGAGTGAGCGATCGCCACAGCAGAATGGTTTTTGGCAATTCCGATAGTTGATTGATCACCGTGGCACCCGTCGTCGTGAGTCCAGATACACCCTCAAAAAACGCCTCGGATATTGGTAAATGCGGCTCACACAGAACGTAAGGCAAGGCCGCAAAAGTTCCACAAACGAACCAGGCCAGTCCGACAATTCCTATGGCGTCTTTGCGAAGGATCGAGTCCGCCCGCGCTCGCCGACCAAAGGTAAACAATCCGCCGCCTGCCAACACGGTCAGGCCAATCGCCAGCCCCCAGCCACCCACTGCAGTCTCAGCGCTATGTCCATCCCCAGCCGGTAGCAAGTAACCGCCGAGAAAACACGCCGTCATGGCCGCAGCCACGAGCAAGAGCAGAATCCCTAGGCTATGAGCTACAAGGCGGGTATTCATCGCTAGGCCATCGTATTCCAGTCGAGCAAGGTCTTGGCACTTTCTGAAATAGTTGCTAACAAGCCTTCATCAAGACCACTTAGGAGTGGCAAATGAGGGCCCGTCCGGGCAATCCCTGCTAGCTCCACTGCATGATGCAAGACGGGAATAGGCCCATGCCCATTCCGAAGATCCTCCAATGACTCGAATCCCTTACGCAACGATTCAGCCAGATCAAGATCGTTGGCCTTGAGAGCTTCTAACATCATCATGGAGCGTCTCGGCGCCACACAGACACACCCCGAGGTAAAACCGATGACTTTAAAGTGATCGAGATGCACAATGGCAGGTTGCTCCCCTATTCCGCTGACTATCTTGTTAGAGTCAACTTTATCAATCAACTCGTCAAGGTAGGAATCTTGCAACGGATCTTCTCGAACCACCGCATACTTGATCCAAGCGACTAGCTGATCGTCCACCAAAGCCTTCACCTCGTCTGGAGTGATGTAGCTCTCGTCTTTAATGTAGACCACGGCTCGGGTGTTCGACTTCTCGACGAAGTGGCGCACCGCCGTGGCAACGCCACTCGGAGTCGCCGGAAACGTGGTCGGTAACAGCATCGCCGCCGGAAACTCGCGTTCTCTCAGAATCGCAGCCTGATCCACTATGTTGCCATAGAACGGACCGACGGAAGGAATAATCAAGGTGTCTTCGCCTGCATTCGTCGCCAAAAAATCTAGCAATGCCGGATACTCCGAAACCGCGATGTTATAAAGATTGGCATTGCCTCCGTAGAGAAGAATTCGCACACCTCCACCCTCCAGATGTCGTATCAACCTGACATTCTCCGCATCCGCAAGCTCGAGCTTCTCGTCCCGACAAAGAGGTGGCACCGCAATCACAGACCGAGCCAAGTCAGCCGAAGTTATAGGGGTGGTTTTCATGGCCCTACCCTAGACCCAACGGCCTAGGCGTAAAGACCGATTCGCCTGA
>JAACDM010000008.1 GCA_009936795.1 Verrucomicrobiaceae bacterium
GACGCATTTCATTCCAAGAAATCTGATGAGCGGACTCTGGACAGGATTCTGAGAGCTTGCTACATAGCCGCTATGCGATTGAGCCTATCCTACGTGATCGTTTTGACAGCCAGCTGCCTCCTGAGCTCGGCTTGTCTGCGAAAGGAGCAGCCAACGGGATTTAGGATCGCGGTGATTCCGCAGAAGACTTCGTCTGCCTACTGGCAAGCTGTGCGTGGAGGGGCAATCAAGGCTGAGAGGGAATTGGAGGCTGCTGGTCTAGACGTCGATATCCTCTGGCGAGGACCGACCAATCGTCATGACGTGATTTACCAAGCGCAGTTGCTAAGTACCTTTCTTAGCAACCGTGTGAGCGGTATTGTGTTGGCACCAAGTGATCCCGACTCCTTGGTTGCGCCGGTCAGTGAGGCCATGGCGGCTGAGATTCCTGTGATGATCATCGATGAGCCCATCCATACGGAGAACTATGTGGGTCTGCTCGGTACAGGCCAAGAGAAGGCTGGGCAGCTTGCCGCGAAGCATGTTGCTAAATTGATCAAAGGGGAAGGAACGGTCGCAATCATCGGGAGTGATTCTCCTTCGACCAATGAACAGGCTCGCAATCGGGCCGCGAGGAAGGCGCTGGAGTCGGAGGTGGATATCGTCACGCTCTCTAGCAAGAATGAAACTGCTGAGAGCGTTCAGGAGAGGTTGGTTGCCGGCGAGGTTGACGCCGTATTCTGCCTGACGTCTGAAACAACTCAAGAAACGCTAGAAACCCTTCGTCATGCGAGTCTGTCTACAGGGCGGGTCAAGGTTGTGGGCTGGGATGTCACCAGGTCGGCCGAAGACGATCTCACCACGGGGGACCTGCAGGCGCTGATCGTGCAGGACCCTTTACAGATGGGCTACTTGGCAGTGTTGGGTGTCGTTGGTCACCTCTCTGGGAATTCGTTAGACAAAGAGGTCGATACGGGTGCCTTCCTCATAACGAAGGAGTCGTTGCCTAACAAGCGAATCCAGGAACTCTTAAAGCCGCCCATTGAAGAGCTTCTCAAGTCTGTGCCACGTTAGACTCCCTTAGCTACCATGGTGAACGCAATTGACTCAGCGCTGCTTAAAATGCAGGGCATTACCAAGACCTTTCCTGGGGTGCGGGCTCTCATCGATGTTGATCTCACGCTTGGGCATGGGGAAGTTCTGGCGCTGCTCGGGGAGAATGGGGCGGGGAAGAGCACCTTGATCAAGGTGTTGAGCGGAGCTCACCAACCTGATTCAGGGTCTGTTAGCGTAAATGGAGAGGCTGTCGAGATCCGCCAGCCAGCAGATGCTGAGCGTTACGGTATTGCCGTGATCTATCAAGAGTTTAACCTGATTCCGGCATTGTCGGTCACGGATAATGTGTTTCTTGGCAACGAGCGTTGCAAGAAGGGGCTCTTTGTCGATCGAACCGGTCAAAATCAACTCGTTACGAATCTATTAGAGAAGATTGGGGTAGATCTCGATCCAGATAGACTGGTGAAAGATCTTACGGTTGCTCAACAGCAGACCGTGGAGATCGTGAAAGCGTTATCGAGGAACGCGTCGATTCTTGTCATGGATGAGCCGAGCGCTGCGCTGTCTCACAAAGAAGTGGATCGTATGTGTGCTACCGTTGATGAGTTGAGAGGGCAGGGTATGGGCATCATCTATATCAGTCATCGCTTGGACGAGATCGATCGGTTAGCCGATCGCGTGTCTATCTTGAGAGATGGCTGTCATATTGCGACCATGTCTGCCAAGGATGTCGAGCGCGACGAATTGATCGAGCTGATGGTCGGCCGCAAACTCGAGAATGAGTTTCCTGAGAGGCGGGTCGAAGTGGGTGAGCCGCGTTTGACTGTCGATAACCTCAGACAGTCAAACCGTAGCGAGCCCGTCTCTTTTGAGATTCGGCGGGGTGAAGTGGTCGGTCTTACCGGGCTAGTCGGGGCAGGGCGAACGGAACTTGCCAGGGTTCTCTTTGGGGCCGATCCTCATGTAGACGGTAAACTATCGTTAGACGGTAAGCCGCTTCGTCTCAAGGATCCCCGTGAAGCGATTGCCGCAGGTATCTGTCTGCTGACAGAGGATCGCAAGGAACAGGGGCTCATCCTTGGACTCTCCGTGCGCGAGAACTTTGGACTCCCGAATCTCGACCAGTTCAATCGAGCCGGTTTGCTCCGGCAAGGAGAAGAGCGAGCTGCTTTTGAGAAATACGTCGACAAGTTTAACATTCGAGTGCCCCACAGTGAGCAGCGGGCAGGCTATCTGTCCGGCGGAAATCAGCAGAAGGTGGTTCTAGCGAAGTGGCTATTTCGGAATACGGAAGTTCTCCTCTTTGACGAGCCTACTCGTGGAATCGATGTCGGTGCTAAGTTCGAGATTTATCAGTTGATCAATGAATTGGCAGCGGCTGGCAAAGCCATTCTCATGATCAGCTCGGAACTTCCTGAGGTCATCGGTATGAGTGACCGGATCCTTGTCATGCGTGAGGGAGCCATCGAGGGCGAGATTACCGACATGAAATCGGTCACCCAAGAAGCCATTCTCAGCTTGGCGATGGGGGAAGGGTGAACTGCGGCTAGGCGTCATCCGCTTTCTGGTGATCGCAAATGATCTCAAGGAAATGTTTCAAGTATTTGTCAGCTTTCGCTTTGCCTACGCCTCGGATTCGCTCTCCCGCGACCCTGGGCTTTGGTTGAAGCCTTGTGAAGAACTCTAACGTTGCATTCGGGAAGATTTTATAGGGCGGCTGATTGCCAGCGAGTTCTTTACGTTTCTCTTTCAGCTTCGCGAAGAGTTCCTGATCAAATCCCAATTCTTCCAGCGCCGTATCGATTCCATCTGTTGTTGGTGACGCTGGTGTGTGTCGATCTGGGAATCGCAACCGACACGATTGGCGACCATGCATGACATCCGTTCCCTTTGTTGTTAGTGTGAGAAGTGGGTATTCGCCTGTGTTCGTGCGAACTAAACCCACTTCCTGCATCTCACGAAAGAGAGTGTTCAGATACGCGGTTCCGACCTCTTTTAGAATTCCGTAGGTGCTCAACTCATCGAGGTTAGCGTTAAGAATCTCGCGGGATCGACTACCCACCAGCATCTGCACAACACGACCGCGACCGAAACGACCTTCCCAGCCAGCGCGGGTCTTGATCGACATCCGTGCGACACCGCTCAACGCTTTGCGGAGTATTAAGGCTTCTTCGCTATTAGGTTCGCTATACTCGGTGCCACCTCGTGATCGACAGCGATCACAAGACCCGCAGACACCAGGCTCTTCCTCGCCAAAGTAGCGCAGAATGTCTTGCTGACGGCAGCTCGTGCTGTAGCAAATGTCGACCATGCCTTGAAGTTTGGCGCGGTCGCGGCGCTCTTTTTCGCGCATGGCTTCCCAATCTAAGCGGAGGCCGAATGCGTTGATTTCTGGCTTTAGCAACCGAGTGCCACGAAGGCGTTGTCCAGGGATATCGAATCTGGCCAGATAGTCTGCCCTGACTAAAACGCCAATGGCAGTGCTCAATGCCATGGTGTTCTTAAGATCTGCGCGTTCAGCGAGATCTTTCAAAGGTAAACGTACCTCGTGGCTTCCATCGGCAGTCTGTTGCAAGCAACGATACACTTTCTGAATCACGTCAGAGCCAGGGTTATTGCCATCGATGAAGAACTCTTGCGTGCGCGTGTCAGCATAGTTGAAGAGCAACTCGCAAACTGACGGCTCTCCATCTCGGCCCGCTCGTCCGGCCTCTTGGTAATAGGCCTCCACGCTGCCTGGTACTTCGTAGTGAATGACAAAGCGGACGTCGGACCGGTCGATACCCATTCCAAACGCGTTCGTTGCTACCGCGACCTGGCGCTTCTTCGTGATGAACAGCTCCTGAGCACGCGCACGTTGCTCATCGGTCATGCCACCGTGATAGGGAACGATCGAGAGCCTACGGGAATGCAAACGTTCAGTGAGGTCGTCCACGCTCTTTCTGGTTGCGCAGTAGACAATTCCCGTCTTGTGCTCGTCGATAATAGCCTGGATACGATCAAACTTCTCCGCCTTCTTCTCCACATGCCGGATAGCCAGACTCAGGTTAGGGCGTTCAAATCCTGTGACACATTGATAGGGATCTCTCAGGCGGAGGTGCTTGAGAATGTCGTCGCGAACTTCTGGAGTGGCCGTCGCCGTCAGCGCTACGGTTTGGGGATTACCTAACCACTCCCGAGCTTGTCCCAGACGCACGTAATCTGGGCGGAAATCGTGACCCCACTGCGAGAGACAGTGGGCTTCATCGACGGCAAAGAGAGCAATCGTCGCTTCTTGAAGAGCTTCAGTGAAGCTACGGCTGCGAAACCTCTCCGGAGCAATGTAGACGAGCTTGTATTCCCCGTCCCGCATTTGCCGAATCCGCTCCTGCTGTTCTGCTTGCGGCACCGAACTGTTGATCATGGTCGCGGCAATCTTCTTCTCCGTGAGCGCATCCACTTGATCCTTCATCAGGGCAATAAGGGGACTGATCACGATCGTCACGCCTTCCATGACGAGGGCAGGCAGCTGATAGCAGAGCGACTTGCCACCGCCTGTCGGCATCACCACGAGTCCATCTTGACCACTGAGGATGGAGGAAATGATCGCCTCCTGTCCATGTAGGAATTGGCGATGGCCAAAGTACTTTTCTAGGGCTTCCAGGGGATCGCGTGTCATACTCTCCCTCCCACATTACAGCGAGTCCACACCTCGCCTAGAAGAAATCTTCCAACCTTGACCATGCCCTCTGGACTGGGCTTACAGTAGAGACATGTTCATGAAGCCAACTCTACTGGTCACGATCTGCGTGGCTTTGGTCGCCAATGCTTGTGCATATGATCTCATCCTGCGTCATCGACTGGAGAGTAAAGGCAAATTCAGTCTAGCAGAGAAGCGAGAAACATGGCAGCCTGAGGAAACCGCCATCATCGTCTGTGACATGTGGGATGCACATCATTGTCTCAATGCCACCCGTCGCGGTGGTGAGTTGGCGCCACGAATGAACGCCGTCCTCAAGGCGGCGCGAGAGCAGGGATCGCTCATCATTCATGCGCCTTCTTCCTGTGTCGGCTTTTACAAGGATCACCCGGCTAGGACTCGGGCGTTGGCTGCTCCCAAAGTGAGTAATGTCCCGAAAGGAATCGAAGAGTGGTTGAACTGGATTGATGAACGCGAAGAGAACGCTCAGTATCCGATCGATCACTCTGACGGGGGAGAGGACGACGATCCGAAGGAACATGCTGACTGGGCCAAAGAACTTGAGTCCAAAGGGCTCAATCCACGTGCTCCGTGGACACGCCAGACTGCGGGATTGACCATTGATCCTGAGAAGGACGCGATCACAGACGAAGGCGTGGTGACTTGGAACTGGTTGGAACAGCACAAGATCAAGAATGTCATCTTGCTGGGAGTTCATACAAATATGTGCGTGTTAGGTCGCCCCTTTGGGCTTAGGCAAATGGCAAAGAATGGGAAGAACGTCGTTCTCATGCGTGACATGACGGACACCATGTACAATCCGAAGATGCCGCCCTATGTGAGCCACTATCGCGGCACAGATCTGATTATTGAGCACGTCGAGAAATTCGTCTGTCCGACGATTACGAGTGATCAATTGCTTGGCGGAGCCCCCTTTCATTTTAAGGATGATTCCCGTAAGGATCTTGTTCTCCTCATCGGGGAGAAGGAATATGAGACGAAAGAAACGCTCCCCGCCTTTGCTGAGAAGCATCTCGCGAAGGACTTTCGGATTCACACCATTCATGCGAGTCCCGAGAAACGTAACGAGTTTCCTGGAATCGAAGCAGTGAGTGAGGCGGACCTGCTAGGCATCAGCATACGCCGTCGTAGTCTTCCCGAGGCGCAGCTGAATCTTGTTCGTACCTACGTCTCCTCAGGGAAACCGATCTTTGGAATTCGCACGGCAAGCCATGCCTTCTCCCTCCGTGGTGACCCAGCTCCTGCGGGGCACGCCTTGTGGGAACGTTTTGATGGAGCCATCCTTGGTGGACATTACACGGGCCATCATGGTAACAAAGTGGCCACGTTTGCTTGGGCTGCGGAATCAGGAAACAGCCATCCCATCCTAAAAGGGGTGACGCGAAACGAATATCCAACCGGAGGAAGCCTCTATCAAGTGTTGCCATTGTCGCGCAACACGCAAGTGCTGCTCGTTGGTCGTGCTGGTGACATTCTGCCGCATGAGCCTGTCGCTTGGACTCATGAAACGCAATCAGGGAGCAAAGTGTTCTACACATCATTGGGCCATGTGAAGGACTTCGAGAACAGCGCATTCGTTACGATGCTAGGGAACGCATGCCGGTGGTTGGTAAAGTAGAACACTGATGAAGACTCAATCATTCAGAATTCTTTTGGGTTTCTTTGCGATCGCGCTTCTTTCCACCGGGGGAGCGGTAGCGAAGACTAACATCGTATTTATTTTCGCTGACGACTGGGGCTGGGGTGATTTGAGTTGTCATGGCCACCCGTATGTGAAAACGCCCAACATCGATCGTATTGCGAAAGAGGGGACAGATTTCTATCGCTTTACTACGGCGAGTGGCGTGTGCTCGCCGAGTCGAACGGCGGTCATGACGGGTCATTTCCCGGCTCGGTATAACATCGACGGTCACTTCGCTTGGGTGCCAAGCAATGCGAAGCGGAACATGCCAGATTGGTTGGATCCGAAAGCGCCCTTGCTTCCTCGGTTCTTGAAGGAGGCTGGCTATGCGACCGCCCATTTTGGGAAGTGGCACCTTGCGAACAACATGATTCCTGATTCCCCGTTGCCCAGTGAGTACGGCTACGATGCCTACGGTGCCTTCAATTGCGCAGGAGAGCAGATGCCGGTGCACGAAGACGCTCGTCATGCCATTGACTTCATTGAGAAGAGCCATGCTGAGGAGAAGCCGTTCTTCATTAATCTTTGGCTGCACGAACCACACACGCCATTTCATACCGTGCCCAAGTACCGATGGCGTTTCCGTGATCTCGAAGAGGCTGACAATATCTACGCGTCTGTTTTATCTCATGCGGATGATAGGGTCGGAGAGGTCTTGGATGCATTGGATCGGCTAGAGTTGGCAGATGACACCTTGGTAATCTTTAGCTCTGACAATGGTCCGGCTCGTGCCTCTCGACCGACGAAGCTAGAATTGACTCACGATACGGCGACGGGAGCTGGTTATGGTATTGGCGCGGCTAAAGGGGTGACCGGTGGACGCCGAGGTTACAAGGGTGCTCTCTTCGAAGGGGGGATTGGCGTTCCCTTCCTGGCCCGTTGGCCAGGAAAGATCGCAGCAGGGGCTGTGGACAAGAGGTCGGTGGTTTCTGCGGTCGATTTGTTGCCCACGTTCTGTGAAATTGCGGGCGTGGCGTTGCCGTCCAGCTATGTTCCTGACGGGGTCAGTCAGGTTCGTGCACTGATGGGCAAGGCGCAGCCACCGCGGAAGAATCCGTTGTTCTGGAAGATGCAAGCGGCCTGGCCTCCTAGAAAGACGAGACCGGATCACTGGGTGTCGTATGCCATTGTCGATCAGCATTGGAAATTGGTGACAAACAAAGATGCCAGTCACCGGGAGTTGTTTGACCTCAAAGCAGACCCTTTCGAGAAGCGCGATCTGAAGTCCGAGAATCCGGCGATCGTTGATCAGTTAGGCAAGAAACTCGAACAATGGAAGGCAACGCTTCCGCTCAAGCCCACTGGAGACGTCTTTTCAAAAGAGAGGGTGTCCTCAGATCAATGAGCTATTACCTATGAATACAATGTATCGTCTGACGATCAGTGCTTCCGACTTGCACGACCTCATTGGTAGTGACCATCTCGTGATCGTTGATTGTCGAACGTCACTCACAGATGCTCATTACGGAAAACTTTCCTATGCCGAAGGGCACCTGCCAGGAGCCCGGTTTGCCGATCTTGAGAAGGATCTTTCACAGCACACAGACGCTGCGTTGGGGAGACATCCCTTGCCGGAATCAGAGTCGTTCCTGATGTTTGTGAGGTCGCTCGGGATCAGTAACGATAGCCAGGTGGTCGTCTATGATGATGTGAGTGGGGCGATCGCAGGGCGGTTGTGGTGGATGTTGTCTCGTTGGATGAATCACGAAGCTGTCGCCGTGTTGGATGGAGGCTTTGCTCACTGGCAGGATAAAGGTTACCCGATTACTCGTCGTGTGCGTGGACCTAAATTGGGAACCTTTCAAGCGGAAGCGAATGATGGCGCTTGGGTTCAAACCCATGAACTGGTCGAAATGCTGGCTAATAACGCTGTCACCGTCGTGGATGCTCGTTCACCAGAGCGCTTTGCTGGGAAAGAAGAGCCGATCGATCCCGTGGCCGGCCACATTCCGGAGGCTGTAAATGCCTTTCTTGGAGAGAACCTTGAGAATGGTGTTTATGCTTCTGACAAAGCACTGAAGAACCGTTTCTCGTCTATTGTTTCGGACGCTGGGGGGGCGGACCAAGTTGTCCACAGTTGTGGGTCTGGGGTATCCGCAGTGCATAACATGATCGCCATGGAGAAGGCGGGCTTTGGGGGCTCGCGCCTCTACGTAGGCTCCTGGAGCGAGTGGATTCGCGATCGTGAGCGACCGATTGCGACTTCTACTTAGGGGCGCCGAGGCGTTTTACGGCAGCCACCAGCTCGTCTTCCCCTTGGACGTGCGCCTTTAGGCTCCACAGCTCGTTGCCCTGCGGATCAGAGATAATGATGCCGTGTGAACCCAGCTGGCTATTGTGAAGTCTCTCTTGGCTAGCAGGCAAATGATAGTCGACGGTTCGGAAATTTATTTTCGACCTATACTCTTTCTCAAGTTCACCCAACGAGGAAGAGAGTTCCTGGCATAGGAAGCAGTTGGGTATTTTATAGAAGGATAACGTGGGTCGCATGACCTCAGGAATCCGTTGGCCGGTGTTCTGTGAATTTGCTCCACCTTCATCAGCGCAGCCTGTCAGGGCCATGGATAGAATAGCACAGATAAGAATATGGATGGAGGTAGTGATTGGCATGACTAGTGTGATATGGGATGTGTATCACGGGTTGAAGAAGTCGTCCAGCCACTGCGCGTATGCTGGAGGGCTGATGGTTTCTGTGTGTCCATAATCGTCGACTTGGATAAACTTGGCTTTGGTGTCCATGGCTTGGTGAAGGGCGACACTTTCCGTAAACGGAATGATCTTATAGGAAGTGCCATGGACAATCAGGAGTTTCTCGGGTGGAATGTTTGCGATGTGATCAATTGGGCGATGAACGTCCAGATCGGCACCCGTCCACCATTCGATCGTTTCAGGTCCGACAGCCCAGATGGGTGATCGAAGGGGGCCCAAATGGCGCAATATGACCTGGTCAGCAACGCGTCTTACCTCCGAGAAGGCAGCGTCAACAATGATTCTATCAAAGGTCTTTTTTGTGACTGCAGTAGTCAAGACGGCAGAGGCCTCCATCGAATAACCAAGTGCGTGCATTTGTATGTTAGGATGCTTTTTTGAAAGCTAGCTGTGAGCCGCTTTCACGTCTGCTGCTTCCTGCAGCACTATTGTCGTGGCGCGGCCTGGGCTATCGCCATGAGCAGGAAAGTCGATGATGAGCACACTGTGTCTCAAGTCATGAAGCAAACGAACCGGCTCCATAAAGTTTTCACGATTTGCATTGAGTCCGTGGGCGACGAATACGGCGCTCTGGGACTCGGGACTCGGGACTCGGGACTCGGGACTCGGGACTCGGGACTCGGGACTCGGGACTCGGGACTCGGGACTCGGGA
>JAACDM010000365.1 GCA_009936795.1 Verrucomicrobiaceae bacterium
CAAGCGCCCATGGGATGGCTGTGAGGTTGGATTGGTCATGAAATTGAAACTCTAACAAGCCCGATGCATCGTTGTGAAGCCGGGGTTCGACATCTCATGAGGATTAGAGTGTGTTGGTGTTTTCTACTAGCAATGCTAGGTGTGCCAGCCTTCGGGAAGCTCCCGCAAGCCCTATGGGTGGTGGAACCATCCGCGTGGTCGCACTCGGAACAAACCCTAGTAGCGACTTTGCAAGGGCTGGTCGCTCAAAGTGAGGCCCCTATTTGGATCAATGAGCCGAATGGGATGCATGAGGTGGTCCTCGCAGAACTCGTGAAGGAAGGCGTCTCTTTGAGGTCTACGGACGATCCCTGGCGCCTTTTAAGGGAGTGTCGCGAGGCGATTCAAGGGTATGTGGTCTACGAATCAAGTGGGGATAGTATAAATACGGCAACATCATTGTGTGGGGTAGAACGGGCCGTCGCGGTGACGCCGGATTTGGTGGAGAAAGCTCAGTTGGCTGGGCTTCGTGAGGTGGCCGATGCACGAGGCATGACGGCGATGGAGGCCTTTGAGAAGCACTCTGGTTCCTGGTCCAAACGTAAGTTGGCAGTGCAGGAGAAAGGCAAGCACCGACATCTGCGGGACTGGGTGGTGGCCGAGAAGGCCTTCTGTTATCATGGGCTGAGTAAGCGGGATCGAGCTCGTGTTCACGGGATGATGGAGC
Source organism: Verrucomicrobiaceae bacterium (assembly GCA_009936795.1). Classification (GTDB taxonomy): domain Bacteria; phylum Verrucomicrobiota; class Verrucomicrobiia; order Verrucomicrobiales; family DEV007; genus JAACDM01. Next base: position 707 of record JAACDM010000365.1, read on the forward strand.
CAAATCATTGGGTTTTGGGTTGGGATGGGGAGCACGACTTTGTCAGAGAAGTAAGTTCGCTAGGTGGTCTCGTTTTACCTGCAGATTGGTCATTGAATCTGTCGGTGACTTCTCGGCTAGCCGTCGCTTTGCCAGGGCGGCTTGATTCGAAGTTCCGCCCGGCAAAGCCGGGAGAGCGGATTGTGGCGTTTGTGATGAGCGATGGCGACAATGTCCAGTGGATGGGCGGTCCGTTTGTAAAGCGGACTGGCTTTTGGGCAAGTCCCCTCCGTGGTCGTTTTCCGATGACCTGGGAAGTTCCCCCGTTGCTTGGGGAACTGAATCCTCGTGCATTGCGCCATTTCTATCGAACCGCAAGCCCCGGCACGGCGACGGATGACTTTGTGGCAGGCCCCAGTGGTGCAGGGTATGTCTTTGCCCATCACCAGAAATCACCTGTAACCTTTGCAGCCTATACTGGTAAGCTGATGCAGCGTACGCATCTACGCCTGACGACCATGCTGAACTCGGGTGGGTCGATGAAGGAATGTGAAGCGATGTTAAATCGCCCTGAAATTGATGGAGTGCTCTACAAGGGCTGGCTCTATGATTCTGAGAAAGGGCGCATTTACTGGCATAATGATAAACCGTGTGTGTCCTATCGTTATCTTTTGTGGGAGCCTCATCGGGACAAGAGTCCTGAGGGGGTGGCCAAGGCGATTGCGACTTTGCCGAATGACCCGACAACGGATTCAGGTAGCTATGTCCTGATTAATGCGCATGCGTGGTCATTTAAGGACATCGGCGGTCCTATGGAGGCCATTCGTCGGACGATTGCTCTCTTACCGCCAGGAACTCGGGTCGTCACGGCCAATGACCTTGTTCGGCTGCTTCGACACCATCGGGCGGGTTTACAGGAATAAATGCTTGCCTCGACCCTCGTTCCAACATCATTACGTGGCTCCGCCGCACTTATGTCTTCTCCTGCAATTGCCTCATCGATTTCGTCGTTTGCCTCAACATTGGCCAAGCACGAAGTGACGTTGGCACGGGGAGAGACAAAGGTATTGCAGCTCAATCTAGGGAAACTTTGCAATATAACGTGCACCCATTGTCATGTGAATGCGGGGCCCGGTCGTAAAGAGATCATGACCCGTGAAACCGTCGACAGGGTGTTAGAGTGGTTTGACCAGTATCGTCCTGAAACGATCGATTTGACGGGTGGTGCACCCGAGATGGCACCTGACTTTCGCCATCTGGTCACACGCATTCGTGAACTTGCCCCTGAAACTCGAATTATCGATCGCTGTAACTTGGTGATTCTCAATGAACCAGGTTACGACTGGGTGGGCAAGTTTCTGCGTGATCAACGGGTCGAGATCGTCGCCTCCATGCCTTGCTACTCAGCGGAGAACGTGAACGCTCAGCGCGGCGATGGAGTCTTTGATAGAAGTATCGCAGGTCTCCGAGAGTTGAACGGTCTTGGCTTCGGCAAGGGTGAACCAAACTACCCGCTCCACCTCGTTTACAATCCGGGAGGTGCCTGGTTGCCGCCGGAACATGCTGAACTGCAGGAGGACTATAAGCGCGAGCTCAAGAAGCATTTCGAGATCACGTTCGATCAGCTTTATGCGCTGACAAACTTGCCTGTTTCTCGTTTCGCCGCTTTCCTGCGCCGAGAGGGATCCTACGATACCTACATGGAGCTACTAGCCAGCGCGTTTAATCTCGGTACGGTTGAAGGTCTGATGTGTAGGAACACTCTCAGTGTGAGTTGGAAAGGCGAGATTTACGATTGTGACTTCAATCAGATGCTTCAACTTCAGCTCAAGGACGAGGCCGGTGCCAAACTGAACTTGTGGGACGTCGATCCGTCCAAGATGGCTGGACGTTCCATTGCGTTTGGAAACCACTGTTATGGCTGCACAGCAGGGGCGGGCTCAAGCTGCAGTGGCACGCTTGTATAATCTAACTCACATTACCTTTAACTTACGTTCATGACCACCGCAGCGCCTCCCCTCGACTATCACGATAACTCTCAGAACTACTATGGCGAGGTGCTGAGTGGCACGGCTGACTTGAAAACGTCCGCCTGCTGCATGGCAGATGCGCCACCCATGTGGTTGCGCGATTCGATCACGCGATTGCCTGAAGAAATTCTAACGAAATTCTATGGCTGTGGTTCTCCTCTGCCATTGGCCTTAGACGGTTGCACGGTCGTGGACCTAGGATGTGGAACTGGGCGCGACATTTACACGGCTGCCCAATTCGTTGGGCCCAAAGGCAAGCTCATCGGCGTGGACCTCACAGTATCCCAATTGGAGGTGGCCAATCGCTATCGCGGCGAGTTGTCGCAGAGTTTCGGTCTGCCAGATGAAGCGATCCGGTTTGTGCAAGGTCCCTTGGAAGATCTTGGAGCTTTGGGGATTGAAGAAGGTTCTGTGGATGTCGTGATCTCAAACTGTGTTCTCAACCTCTGTCCAGACAAGCGTATCGTCCTTGATCAGATTGCGAGCGTACTCAAGCCGGGTGGGGAACTCTATTTCTCAGATGTGTTTGCTTCCCGTCGCTTGCCTGACTCGCTAAAGAACGATCCCACATTTCACGGCGAGTGTCTTGGGGGTGCCTGGTACTGGGAAGACTTTCGCCGTCTGCTAGCTGGCTTACAGATGCCAGACTACCGTGTCATGAACCAAGATCCTCTCGATGTGGAAGACGAGTCGATGAGGATAAGAAGCGAAGGCATTCTGTTTGAGTCCGCTACGATCCGAGCATTTAAATTGCCTTCGTTGGAAGATCGCTGCGAAGACTATGGGCAGGTTGTCACTTACAAAGGTACCGTGCCGCAATGCCCTCGTGTTTTTGAATTGGACCCGTCCCATCGTTTTGAGGTTGGCAAGCCGGAAAGGGTGTGTGGGAACTCGGCTGCTATGATAGAGGAAACGCGATTGGCAAAGCATTTCGAGGTTCACGGCAATCGTGACCAACACTTTGGGTTGTTTGATTGTGAGGATGAAAGCGCGAAGCCGATCTTGCCATCGAGTTGTTGTTAGGAAAGATTGGAGATCGATTTAATCGATCTTTCTATTTAGAATATCGATTTGGAGGCGGGGTGCGGACCCAATGTTACTGAGTTAAGTTAAGGTTAGTTCAAGTGATGGGCTTGTAGGGCTGAGCTGGCGGGAGACGGCGGGG
>JAACDM010000366.1 GCA_009936795.1 Verrucomicrobiaceae bacterium
CCCGTCACAACCAAATCACTCGGAGCCGTCAGTCTAACTCCGACAGACTCCTAGGAGTCCTTTCCTCCCCCTGAACCCCCTCCGGTCCCTAGCAATGCGGCGAATCTGACCCCATGGACGAAAAGCAATTTTCTAGGGTGCGAGTTTCCAGCGATCGATGTTGTTGTCGTAGATCTCTTGGAGGATACCGCGAACATCGTATTGGAGTTCCCAATCTGGATAGTGCTCTTTAAAACGAGCCAAATCACTGATATACCAGATGTGGTCGCCGCTGCGGTTGTCTTCGACGTAGGTCGAACGAAATTCATTGCCTGTGATCTCTTCGGACATGCGGATGGCCTCCAGCATTGAGCAGTTGGAATGCCGACCACCACCAATGTTGTAAACCTCGGCGCTGCGTGGATTCTTGAAAAACGTATCGAAAGCCGCGATCAAATCTGCACTGTGAATGTTATCACGTACTTGCTTGCCTTTGTAACCGAAAATTTTGTAGTCACGACAAGAACAGGCGCAGCGCATGAGATAGCTGAGGAAGCCATGTAGCTCAGCACCCAAGTGACTCGGGCCGGTAAGGCAACCACCACGGAAACACGCCGTCTTCATGTCGAAGTAGCGACCATATTCTTGAACTAACACATCGGCGGCAACCTTGGAGGCTCCAAACAGGCTATGCTTGCAGTGGTCGATCGACATCGTCTCAGGGATACCGATGTAGTAGTCGTGGCTTTCGTCGATTTCCCAACGGGTGTCCAACTCTATCAAAGGCAGTGCATTTGGAGTGTCGCCGTAGACTTTGTTAGTAGAGGTGAAGATAAAGACGGCTTCCGGACAATGGTCGCGGGTAGCTTGGAGGAGATTCAATGTGCCATTGGCATTCACCGTGAAGTCCATATGAGGATCACGTGCAGCCCAATCATGGGAGGGCTGAGCTGCCGTGTGGACGATCAGTTTGATCTCGCTCCCATGCTCCCTGAAGAGCGCATCGATTTCCTCGCGATTGCGGATGTCCACAGAGAGGTGGCTGTAGTTGGGAAGGCTAGTTTCCAGCTTCTGCCGATTCCACGCAGTCGAGGCTTCATCTCCGAAGAACACCTTGCGCATGTCATTGTCGATTCCGATGACATCGAGGCCCTGGCCAGCGAAGTGTTTGGCAGCTTCGGACCCGATCAGGCCCGCAGATCCCGTGATGATAGCTAGACTCATGGTTGATTCAGTAATTATGAATAATATAGTTAAGCAAGTCGTATTTCTCAGCTATCTGGACGGAAACTGGCCATGCTCGCCTGCTGGGTTCAGTCTATTCTGGATGTTCAATGATTATGCAGCTGAGAGCGCTATCTCAGGTTTCCGATTGGTGAGCTGGATCTTTCTCTTCGCTGCCATGCCGTGGAATTCAAGTCCGGCTCAGCTTTTCTTGCCTCCTCCCGTTCATAAAGAGCCCGGTCCGAGCAAACGCGTGTTCGTCACGTCACCGGAGTATGTGGGCACGAGTATACATCACATGCTCTATCTGCCGCCGGATTGGCAAGAGGAGGACCGAGAGGGCTGGCCGGTGATCGTGGAATTCACGGGCAACCGCTATCCGCGATCAGGTTCAACCGGTAAGGTCGAGGATGCTGGGTTGGGCTATGGAATCGGTGGGGGCAAATTCATTTGGGTGACGCTCCCATTTGTAGGGCGTGATGGAGAGAATGCTGTGACCTGGTGGGGCGATGCGGCAGCCACGGTTCGCTATGCCAAGGCAACGATACCTCAAATCTGTGCGCGCTATGGAGGTGATCCAAATAAAGTGCTTCTCTGCGGGTTCTCCCGTGGGGCGATTGCAGTGAACTACATCGGCCTGCATGACGATGAGATCGCCAAGCTGTGGGCTGGGTTTATTACCCACGACCACTACGACGGCGTAAGAGAATGGGGAGGCACCGCTTGGGGAACACCGCTTAATCAATACCGCGATGGTGCAAAGCGGCGGTTGAGCCGTCTCCAAGGGCGTCCCGTATTAGTCTGTCAGGCTGGCGATACAGTAGACATCCGACAATACCTGCAGCCACGTGCAGATCTTGGTGCCGTGACATTCCTGGACGTGCCTGTGAGAGCAATCTTTCCTAGCTTTCCTAACAGCGTTGCGATCCATCCGCACACCGATCGCTGGTTGCTCATTCCATCTCCGGCGCGGTTATCGGTGCGTGCGTGGGTGGATCGGGTGCTGGACCTATAGATTGCCATGTGTAATTGGCCCCCCAATCCACTAGCAACCCACGCTACCTCGTAGCCGGTAGCGTAAGGCTAAGAACCTCAAGCCATCCCATGCGAAGCCGGGTGCTTGAGCATTCGGACCTCGACCTGCTCATCCCACCATGCTTGTGAATGCGCGCCTCAATATGTCCCATCTCCCTCCACTTAGCATTGGTATGAATCAACGTGTATTCGCGGTCCCTACTCTCACCCTCTTCAACATGCGTGTGCGTTGGTGTTCATTCTTGGTTTCCTATCAGTCGCCTTCACTCACCCCGACTCTATCGAGCGGACTCCGTACTCCCATACCGCCCACTCTCCCGTTGTGAGTTTCTAACTATATCACGAACCCCGTAATCAACGATCGCTCTGGGAGAGTGGTCGCAGGCCCAGGACGTTAGGCAAAGAAAATGACTTCCGAGGTTGAAATGGTGTTCACAGATACGATATGCCGGATTTAAGGAACAGACCGACCGGGCTTCTACGCGAAGTAATCCTACTGCTCGATGTAGTGCCGAGGGCGTTATCTTCACGGATAGGGAGAAGGCCTTCAGGGAGAGTCTGTCTGAATGTGGACTGAGGCTTCAGGTTGATGGCGTATGGTGGGGGAGTGAGGCATGAGTCTAGGGCTAATCCATTAATTCGCTTAGAGCACTAACTCATTGACTGTCAGTTCACGATGGTGATATATAGCGCTTGCAGATCCAC
>JAACDM010000367.1 GCA_009936795.1 Verrucomicrobiaceae bacterium
CGCAAATACAATCCCAGTGATCGTGATGGATAAAAGTTTCATTTGTAGAAAGGGCAGCCCGTTCAGTCGTAGCGGTACCCGAGCCGGGAGTCATGTTTCGAATAAGTAAGCCGCCTTTCTTCACCACGGCAGTCGTTCAGCTCGAGGAGCTGATCACCGAGAATGAGCCTGAAGAGATCACACACAAAGTAAAGCCAACGTCCCAACTTGGTTCAGCACGTTTGTCCTGTGCCCTGATGCGTCCTCGCGGTGGATGCCGTGATCTCACCCCTGACGACGGGCACTCCTTTCGGGAGAACGGTGTACCTTTAGATTCCCCGCTCGACCCCGGTGGGAAACGGCGCCAATCTACCCCTATGCGATTCCTCCGGTGGCTCATCGTTCTGATCTTCTTGCCTCGTATCATCACGGCTCAGGAGGAGCCAGTCAGTTTCAATCGCGAGATTCGGGGACTGCTTTCCAATCACTGCTTCACTTGCCACGGACCCGATGAGAAGTCGCGGAAGGCAGACCTGCGTCTGGATCTTCGAGAGACTGCAATCGCTGACGTCATTGTTCCCGGCAAACCAGCAGAGAGCCCTTTAGTAACTCGTCTTCGCACACACGATCTCGAAGATCTCATGCCTCCGCCAGAGACGAAGAAGCCGCTGACGGAGCCTCAAATTGCTTTGTTAGAACGGTGGATAGCAGAAGGAGCACCCTATGAACCGCACTGGGCTTTTCTCCCAATACACCGTGAGCCTCCTCCTCAAGTGAAAGACTCAGAATGGACACGGCACCAACTCGACCCTTTCATTCTCCGACAACTAGAATCTGAACGTCTCAGCCCTTCTGAGGAAGCCTCTCGCTCAACTCTAGCAAGACGCCTGCATCTGGACCTCACGGGAATCTTGCCCAGCCCAGATGCGGTGGATGACTTTGAACGCGATGACCACCCAAATGCAGAGGAACGCTATTTGGATCGGTTACTAGCAGGTCCTCACTATGGAGAGCGATGGGGGCGACATTGGTTAGACCAGGCACGCTACGCCGACTCTGATGGTTATGCGCCTGATGGAGCCCGCATCATGTGGCCTTACCGAGATTGGGTCATTGGTGCTCTCAACGCCGACAAACCTTTCGATAGTTTCACCATCGAGCAACTGGCAGGCGATCTCTTGCCCAAACCAACACAGGCCCAGCTTGTTGCCACAGGTTTCCATCGCAACACGTTGATCAATACCGAGGGCGGCTCTGATCCAGAACAGTTTCGAAATGAATCCGCCGTCGACCGAACCAATACCACGGGACAAGTCTGGTTAGGCCTGTCAGTTGGGTGCGCCCAATGCCACACCCACAAGTATGATCCAATCACCCACGCGGAATACTTTCAGATGTTCGCCTTCTTCAACTCCAGCGAAGACAGGAACAGCCGAAACCCCCAGCTACGCCTCGCTCCCAAAACCGCGCTCAACAAACGGGAGCAGCTCGACAAGCGCGTAAAAGACAGGAAAGAAGCTCTCAAGAAGAACAAGAACGATAAGACACTGAAGGCAGATCTAAAAACGGCAGAACAAGCTCTCCGCGATTGGGATAAACGTTACCCACAAACCATGATCATGCGCGAACTTGAGAAAGCGCGCCCCACCCACGTTCATGTTCGCGGCGACTTTTTGCGCAAAGGCGACGCGGTAAAACCGGATGTCCCGGCCTGCCTGCCACCACTGGCGAAATCAGACGAGCAAAGGAATCGGCTCGATCTCGCAGAATGGTTAGTTCGCCCCGAACATCCGCTGACGTCACGGGTCCTGGTCAATCGCCTTTGGATCCGATTCTTTGGACGTGGCTTGGTCGAGACGGAGAACGACTTCGGCATGCAAGGCACGCCGCCAACTCACCCGGCACTACTCGATTGGTTGGCCTCAGAACTAATCGACAAGGGGTGGTCGCTCAAGGCGCTGCATCGCACCATCCTCACCAGCGCCACTTATCGTCAGCGCTCTCATCACCGTGCCGATCTCATGCAAGCCGATCCTCGGAATCGCCTCCTGGGTAGACAGGCACGATTTCGTGTTGAAGCCGAAGTCGTTCGTGATCTCACCTTGTCCGCGAGTGGCCTGTTATCAAAACGGATTGGCGGGCCGAGCGTCTACCCACCGCAGCCAGATGGTGTCTATGCTTTCACCCAGAATAAAAAGTCTTGGAAGACAGCCAAGGGAGCAGATCGCTATCGACGCGGAATGTACACGTTCTTCTATCGAAGTGCGCCTCACCCCATGCTGAGTACTTTCGATACGCCGGACTTCAATACCACGTGCACTCAGAGGGAACGTTCGAACACACCACTACAATCACTGACCTTGGCCAACGACCCTGCTCAAATGGAACTCGTCCGCGCGCTGGCCAAGCGCCTCCAGAGAGATGTCAGTCTAACTGAGGCTCAACGGATCGAGCAGTGTTTCCGCCTCTGCCTTTGTCGCCCTCCTTCGCAAGCAGAAACCGATCGTCTACTTCAGTACTTCAAGACCCATGACAACACCAACGATGGGTGGATCGCCATCGCCCGCGTCGTGGTGAACCTGGATGAATTTGTGACCCGAGATTGATTGCTCTGTTATGAACCTTGCTTATCAAAACCATCTAAGAACGCTAACCCGACGGCATTTCTTCGAAGATTGCCGGGTGGGGCTGGGCTCCGTGGCCCTGGCTTCTTTGCTTGGCCCAAAGGCCTCGGCAGCACTCAATCCCATGGAGCCAAAGGCGTCTCCGGAAACGGGAAAAGCCAAGAATGTCATCTACCTCTTCATGGCCGGCGGTCCGAGCCAGTTGGAACTCTTTGATCACAAACCTCTACTCGCCAAGTACTCCGGCCAGAAACCGCCTGAGGAAGCGATGAAGGGGAAGCGCTTCGCCTTTCTCAAAGGGAACGAACGTTTGCTAGGACCTCAGCGTGAATTTGGAACCTATGGGCAAAGCGGCGCGACGCTGAGCGAACTTCTACCCCATCACCGCTCCATCGTAGATGACGTGTGTTTCATCAAAGGCATGTCGACCGACGTGTTTAATCACGGTCCGGCGAAACTCTTCGTCAACACGGGCTCTCCGCAGCCCGGTCGCCCCTCCATGGGGAGCTGGGTCACCTACGGGCTCGGTAGCGAGTCTAACAACCTCCCAGGCTTTGTCGTATTGCAGTCTGGGCCACGCGGCCCCAGAGCAGGCGGCACGCTCTGGTCGAGCGGGTTTCTTCCGTCCACTTACCAGGGAGTACCGTTTCGGGGCAGTGGCGATCCGATCTTGAATCTCACGAACCCTCCGGGTATCGATCACCGGCGCCAGGGAGATTTCGTCAATGCGTTAGCAGATCTCAATCAGCAGCGTCTCGATCTGGTTGGGGATCCGGAGATCGCCACCCGCATTGCGGCCTACGAGATGGCTTATCGCATGCAGAGCAGCGCCCCAGAACTCATGGATGTTCAATCGGAATCCAAGTCCACGTTAGCCATGTACGGAGCCAAGCCCGGCGAAGCCTCCTTTGCCAACAACTGCCTCCTGGCCCGACGACTGGTTGAACGCGGCACACGTTTCGTTCAGCTCTATCACACAAGCTGGGACCAGCATGGCGGCGGCGAATCTCTCGAAAAGGAACTTCCCTTGCGAGCCAAGCAGGTAGACCAAGCTTCAGCAGCTTTGGTTAAAGATCTCAAGCAACGAGGTTTGTTAGAGAACACCATCGTGGTGTGGGGCGGCGAGTTTGGCCGGACGCCAGTGGGCGAACTGCGCAAACCCACAGGGCGCGATCACCACGTCAGCGCGTACACCATGTGGGTCGCCGGTGGCGGTTTCAAGCCAGGCATCTCCTACGGCCAAACAGATGAGTTAGGCTTCGGAGCGATCGAGAATCCCGTTCATGTCCATGATCTCCAAGCCACCATTCTGCATCAGTTAGGCATCGATCATGAACAACTCACCTTCCGATTCCAGGGAAGGGATTTCCGCCTCACTGATGTCCACGGCAAGGTCGTGCACGATATCCTCGCCTAGCAGGCTCTTTCGGTTGGACCTTGACTTGATGACACACCATCAGGGAGCTTAGATCTCATGAGAACAGATCGCTACAATCGTCGCCGATTCCTTCACACCACTACAGCCTTGGCAGCAACTCCCTTCTACGCCTTTGGCGCTGAGTCTTCTTTCCCGTTAAAAGGACGCCTGCTCAAGACACTGAAGATTGGCATGGTGAAAGCGCCAGGATCATTGACCGAGAAGTTCAAAGTCGCCAAAGATGCGGGGTTCGATGGCATTGAAATGAATGCGCCTGGTATTAATATCGAAGAAACCAAGAGAGCTATCGTGGAATCCGGCCTGCCTGTTGATGGCTCGGTCAATTCCGGGCACTGGAACGTCCGACACACCGATCCAGACGTTGCTGTTCGCGCAAAAGCGCTAGAAGCATTGAAGGAAGGGCTTCGCCAGACCAAGGCGGTAGGCGGTCACACGCTGTTGTTAGTGGTCGGCCACGGGAAGGATGGACCAGAGAAGGAGATATGGCCGCGCTCGATTGAGAACATTGCCAAAGCCATTCCCTTGGCAGCCGAGTTGGGTGTCGCGATCGCCATAGAGAATGTCTGGAATCACTTTTGTTACGATCACGAAGGTGTTGCCGGTCAGAATGCCGAGAAGTTTGTCCGCTATGTCGACGAATTCAATTCACCCTGGGTCGGGATGCAGTTTGATATTGGTAATCACTGGAAATACGGATCCATGGGTGACTGGATTCGCGCGCTTGGCAAACGCGTCATCAAACTCGACGTCAAAGGGTTCTCCCGCAAAGCCAACAAGTTTACTAAAATCGGTGAAGGCGATCTCGATTTCACCGATGTCTGCAAAGCGCTAACAGAGATTAATTTTCACGGCTGGTGTGCCGCAGAAGTTGGTGGAGGAGATATCGCTAGACTAAAGGAAGTATCCGCCAATATGGATCACGTGTTTGGGTTAGCCTAGCGCCTCGACGCTTGAGTGATCAATCTCCCAACAAGCGGACAGGATAGAAACGGTGGTTCTCGCCTCAGCCTACGAATAGCTCTTTGGATCGGGATGTTCCCATGGAGCGCGATAAGGGCGTGCCAGGCGTCTGTTCGCCTCTGGATCGCCGATCACTCGCCCGGCAACGGGGTCCCATTCTAACGTCCGCCCCAGATCCAAGGCAATGTTAGCAAGGATTGAGGAAGCGGAAGAGATGTGCCCTTGCTCAATGTCAGCCACGGGGCGCCCACGGTCGGCAACGCGTGCCAGAAAATCCGTCATGTGTCCTCGCACGGCAGAAGCAACGTGGGTTTCGAGATCCTTCTCATTCTCGTCCTCAGGATACTTATCGAACTCGATGAGCGCTTTGCCACTCATCGGCTTGGCACCTTTTCCACGAGGAATGAACTCATACTTGTTCACGCTGGCTTTCAGCGTGCCCTTGTCGCCGTAAATAAAGAAGGCCCATGGGTATTCCGGGTCCGGTGCCGCTCCCCAGGAACGGTGATTCCAATCCACCGTAATATCACCGAAGTCGAAACTAGCAGATTGCGTGTCTGTGGTATTTGCCTTGGCATCTTTCTGCACGAGGATGCCACCGGTGCTGCTGATATGCGTTGGCCAACCAAGATCGAGCATCCAGCGCACGGCGTCGAGCATGTGGACGTACATGTCACCGACAATCCCATTGGAATACTCCATGAAGGCACGCCATCCACGTGGGTGCATGATCTGATTGAAGGGACGCATGGGCGCGGGGCCTGTCCACATGTCGAAATCTAAGTGCTCCGGAGGGGTAGTATCCGGATGGTTACTCCGGTTGCGCATGTGATAGTAACAACAAATCTCCGCATGCGCAATGTTGCCCAACTTTCCAGCCTTGACGACTTCGTTCATGGCTTCGATCAAATGCGGCGTGCTGCGTCGCTGCGTGCCAACTTGCACCACGCTCCCATGTTTCCGCGCGGCCGCGAGCATGGCCTGGCTCTCGACGACATCCACACCAGTGGGCTTCTGCACGTAGACATCAGCTCCAGCTTCCACTGCCTCGATCATCGGCAAGGCATGCCAATGATCTGGTGTGGCGATCAGTACAATATCGAGATCCTTCTCCGCCAGCATCTTGCGGTAGTCATGATAGAGGCGCGGTGTCTTACCAGATTTCTGCCGCGACGCGACGATCTCGCCGGCCTCCTTGAGCATCTTGCTATCGACATCGCAAAGAGAAACGACCTCCACTGGGGAAACTTGGATCAGGCGTAGAAGATCGACCTTTCCATACCATCCCGATCCGATAAGGCCAACCCGCTTGGGTTTGGCATCTAGTTCACCCTGAGCATAGGCGGACCATTTCGATGCGGAAAGTGCAAGGCCAGCAGCCCCGCCGGTTTGGAGGAAGTCACGTCGTTTCATCATGGTGCCGTTGTAGGCCACAATGGACGAGGGTGTCAACGTCCCCAGTGATGCCTTACTTCTCGGAAACGCGGCATTCCCTCACCACCTGATCCCAGGTGAAGGGTTTTCTCAGCATGTCAGCCAGAAAGACGTTCTTCAGCGAAAGCTTCCCGGCGTCCTTGAGGCGCCTGTACTTGTCTAAGCGACTGAAGAGAACCCGTTTGATCCTCGTCTTGGGAACAGTCTTCACGCCATAGCCGTCTGGGTTATTCGATGACCAGAAACGGACAGCCTCTTTGCCCTTGAGTATCGTCTTGCCAAGATAGACCACGAGATGCCCTCTCTCCTTCGATCCAATCTCATTACTCCACCACATCTTCATGAAGTCGCCCGGCCTTGCCTTTTCGTAAGAGGTGAAATTGGTGCCGCAACGTAGTTCAGCAAAGAGCTTGGCTGTCCCGGGGCCGTTCGCATTCCAGCGCCCAAAGATCTCCTCGCCATCGGCCACGCCGAGATGGGCATAACGCGCGAGGACTTTTGGCAAAAGCTTTAGGCTATCTCTACTACGCAACTCCTCAATGACGCGCAGGAACACCAAATAGGTCGCACCGGAACAGAAATTGGCTTTGGCTACGGAGAGGTCTTGTTCAATGGTCTTCCCATCTTTGCTGACGGTCACACTCGCAGCCAAGCGATCGACAGCCTGCTGACTCGCATCATAACCAACACCTGAAGGCATTGTGCTGATAGCCCATAGCACGAGCTTATTTAGCGGTGGAATCTCTTCAGCGCCGCCAAGCACGCGAATACTGCAGCATAACGTGAAGAGAACAACCCAGAAGCTTCGTCTTCTAAGGTAACTGGACACAACTGAGCTGGCGTTTGTCTCTGACATAGAAATACTTGCCGGCGATGGCTGGAAGCGCCCGCGTTTCGGCGCCGCCAACCTGGGCTCGGTAGTGTATCTGCCAAGCACTAGGCGATGCCTTTCCCACGAGCAACTCACCGCGCTCAGTCAGGACAAGAAGTTTGCCATCGGCGATAGTGACGGAGCCTGCGGGCAACGGTGCCTTCCATTTCACCTCACCTGTGTTCAATTCCAGACAACGAAGTTCCTGGCCCGTTTCCTGACGGCCATGAAAGCCGTAAAGATGCCCTTCGAAATAAACAGGAGTGTTAAAGTGACAGTCTAGCACCCCCTGCTTTTTGTAAACAGAACGCAATTTCCCTTCGTCCCATTCCCAAACGCCCGCCCCCACGTCATAGCAGGAAGAGAGGAAGAATCGCTCTCCCACCACGAGCGGACTCGCCGCATTGACAGACGCGTTGATACGTGACCGGAAAGGCTCCTGAAAACGAACCATTCCGTTGGCCGGATCAACACCAAGGAACCCATTCCTGACAAAGAACAGAGCAGTCGGGGAATCACTTGGCACCTGCAGAAGCATCGGTGCTCCGTAATCTGCTTCGCCTTCACCCGCCGTCCAAGTAACCTTACCAGTCTTGACATCGAAAGCGACGAGAGTTGCCGGCTTCCCTCTGTAGCGGCCCCCAATGTCGACCATCACCTTATCCCCCACAACAAGTGGCGAAGACGACCGCCCAAAGAATCCCGGGGGCGAATTGAAGTCCTTCGCAAGGTCATGTTTCCAGAGGGCCTTGCCTGTCTTGAGATCGACGGCATGAAGCGTGCCTTCAACTCCATGAATGAAAACCCGATCGTCTACCACAGTCGGCGTCGACCTCGGACCAGGATCAAATCCGAACTGGTCTACATAGCCTGTTTGATAGTCGAAAGACCACTCGGCCTTCCCCGTCTTCGCATGCAGGGATTCTAGACGAGCCGTAGTGCCCTCACGGTGAAAGATCAGACAACGTTCTCCGGTTACAATCGGCCCCGCAAAGCCAGCACCAAGCTTGTGGGACCACCCCTTCGCGAGCCCATCCTCGGGCAGCGCATCTGCTAGAGCAATCGAATCCGCGCTCACCCCATTCCGATTTGGCCCCATAAACTGGGGCCAATCGGCGTGAACGTTGGTGTGGCCTAGAAACGCTCCAGCTAACAGCTGAAGCGTTGCCAAACTGATGGAGCGCGGGATCACGGAGTGATCCACGACTACTTCTTCTTGTTCCAGCCTTGGGCTTCGATGATGGCTTCGACAGCATCTTTGCCAGTGAAGCTGGTGGGAACAAACTCGTGTTTCACAAGGTAATTGAAGGCTTGACGAGCTTGCATGACCTCACCCTTGCGCTTCTCCAAAGCATCTTTATCAGCGCTTTTCAATTCCGCCACATAGGTAGCACTCATGGCCGTTGCTGCAGCGAGGGTTTCGTCGTGCGGCGCGTAACAGAGAGACTCAAATAGACGATACATTTGGTCTTTGCCAGTCTTCGTTCCCGCATCTTTGCGAATATCGGCAGCAATTTCCTGACGCTTGACCATAGCTGCCTCTTTCGTGAGACGGCCATCGGTGCCGCCTTCAACGGCACGTGGTGGCAAGGGGCGATACCAAATGTTGCGGAAAGCTGTGGTGTTTCCGTGGTCTTGTAACATAAGCGGGCCCGACTCAGGGAATGGCCTAGATTTGGAACGACCGCGATGACCGCCACCACCTTCAAGAGGGGTACTGTCCTGCACGACAACGCCATTGATTAGCACGGTGACGCGGCCAGGATCGACTTCCATGCCGTCTTTGTAAACGGGACGGCGAAAGATGATGTCATACGCCTGCCATGCGCCGGGCTTGCGCAGAGGGTTGGCCATGGGCGGGGCCACTCCATAGACAGAACCTGCCATGCCGTCAGCATAGGATGGGTTATTATAATTATCTAACACTTGAACCTCAATGGCTCCACCGAGAAAGAAGACGCCACTATTTCCCCGACCTTGGCTCTTGCCTTTGATCTCGGTGGGTGCGGTCCACTCGATGTGTAGCTGACAGTCGCCGCACTCCGCAGTGGTCTTTACAGTGCCAGCACCCGGGGTACATTGTAAGGCTCCGTTCGTTAGGGTCCAGCGCTTATCGTTCTTAGGCTTTCCAGCAGGCACCCAATTCTTCATGGTCGCTTCGGTGCCATCGAAGAGCACCACCGCATCACTGGGCGGCTTACCCGGTACTTCCTGGGAACTGCATGTGCCAGGGGTGACAATCTTCGGCTGAGGCCGATTGTGATCGTGGACTCCCCAGGGATGATTTGCATCGGGCGGGTCACCGTAAAAGGGGCCGTCCGCTATAACAGGAGTAAGCAGGAAAGGTAGCGTTGAGAAACAGGCGAGCCGTTTGGATAATTTCATGATTGGAAGGTTGGGATGGGGAGGATTTATCGGAGATCCGAAAGAGCTTCAAGTTTGAACCCCTGGAAACGGAAGTAGGCTCCCCATTGCTGAGGAGCCTACGATGAACTTTTGGGCCGAAACGGCTCTGGTGAGTCCCGCTATAGACCAGATTAGGCTTCGACTTCTTCGGCGTCCGCCACTTCGGGCGGTTCGTCGCCGCCGCTCTCGCTCGCCTTGTCTTTCATGGCGGCTTTGCGGCTCATCTTGACGCGACCTTTCTCGTCTACGCCGATGCACTTGGCAGTGACCATATCGCCGACCTTGACCACGTCTTCCACCGACTTTACGCGGAAGTCCGCAAGTTCAGAAATGTGAATCATGCCGTCCTTGCCAGGCAAGACGGCCATGAACGCTCCAAATTTGGTCGTGGAAACAATCTTTCCTTCGTAGAGGGCACCCACTTCGATCTCAGCAAAGATGTTCTTAATCATCTTCGTAGCGCGCTCTAGGCCTTCTAGCTTGATCGCGTAGATGTGCACTGTCCCATCATCTTCGATGTTAATCTCGGCACCACTTTCGGCTTGGATGCCACGGATGACCTTACCGCCAGGCCCGATGAGTTCACCGATACGATCTTGAGGCACCTTGATCGACTCAATGCGCGGTGCGAATTGGCTCAACTCAGCTGGGCCACTGATCGCTTCATTCATGACATCGAGAACTTTGCCGCGAGCTTCTTTCGCTTGGTGGATCGCCTCTTCAAGGATGTTCATGGGCAAGCCAGGAAGCTTGAGGTCCAACTGGTAACCGGTGACACCGTTCTCCGTGCCACAAAGTTTGAAGTCCATGTCACCGAAGAAGTCTTCGGAGCCAATGATGTCGAGCAACGTGTGGTACTTGACCATGTTCCCATCATCGTCGTTCTCCGAAACGAGTCCGACAGAGATACCAGCAACAGGACGTTTGAGAGGGACACCCGCGTCATACAAGGCCATGGAGCCGGAACAAACCGTGGCCATGGAGGTGGAACCGTTCGACTCCATCACTTCGCTTGAGATACGAATAGCGTAAGGGAAATCCTCGGGATCAGGCAGCGCAGGCTCGATAGAGCGCTCTGCGAGGGCGCCGTGACCGATCTCACGGCGATTGATGCCACCCATGCGGCCAGTTTCACCGACACTAAATGGAGGGAAGTTGTAATGGAGCAAGAAGCGCTTCGAATCCACACCACCGGTGTAGTTATCGTAGTACTGCTGGTCATCCATCGTGGCCAAGGTGCACAAACCGAGAGCCTGCGTTTCACCGCGAGCGAACAAGGCTGAACCGTGCGTGCGTGGGATAAGGTCAGCCTCAGCAGAGAGAGGACGCAGGTCGTTGGTGCCACGACCATCGCAACGCTTACCAGTGCCCATAATGGACACGCGGAACGCTTTCTTCTGAAGGAAATCAAAGGCTTGGTTGATCTCGAAATCACCGGCGTCTTCGAACTTGGCCGTGATCGCTTCCGTCACTTCTTTGCGCAGCGCTTCAACCGCTTTGCCGCGAGGAACCTTGCCCTTGGTGTAGATCGCTTCTTCGATACGATCGCCAGCCACTTCATAGGCGATGTCTAACAATTCTTGCTTAGCGACCGAGAGTTCGACTTCGCGCTTCTCTTTACCAGCCTTGGCAACGAGCTCTTCCTGCATCACGACAAGTTTCGTGACGTTCTCTTGAGCAAAGTGCAACGCCTTGATGAACTCAGCTTCGTCGAGCTCATTTGCCGCACCTTCGATCATGATGACGTCGGTCTTATTTCCCACATAGACGAGATCGAGATCGCTCTCTTCACGCTCAGCGTGGGTCGGGTTGGCGATAAATTTGCCATCGACATGACCGACACGGACAGCGCCGATAGGTCCAGCGAAGGGGATGTCCGACACACAAAGGGCAGCGGATGCCCCGTTCATTCCCAGAATGTCCGCATCGTTCTCGCCATCCGCACTGAGGAGGAGAGACACGATCTGCGTGTCATATAGGTAGCCCTTTGGGAAAAGCGGACGCAGTGGGCGATCCGTCATCCGGCAGGTGAGAATCTCTTTCTCGGTGGGGCGGCCTTCACGCTTGAAGTAGCCACCAGGGAAACGGCCTGCAGCAGAAGCCTTCTCCTTGTATTCCACACTGAGTGGGAACCAGTCTTGGCCCTCTCGAGTCTTCGTTTGAGAAACAGCAGTGACGATGACGATGGTGTCGCCGAGTTGCACGGTGACCGCGCCGTCAGCCTGTCTGGCCATCTTGCCGGTCTCTATCTTAATGGTGCCCGAGCCGATCTGGCCCGATACGCTTTCAATACTCATAGGTTGGTAGTCGTTGAGTTGGGGTGGTTGATGATTTCCCGTCACCGAACGACCTCCACCGGCCTGCAAACTTCGATCTCCCTAGGGTCTGCACCCTCAGAAATCGGAGTTTACCTGCCAGTAGACATCGGTACGCCTCTGGGAATAGGAAAACTCAGCTCCAGACCAGAGAGGCCCAGGGCTGAGTTTAAAAAGGGTGCCGTGGACCCTACTCGCATGGTGTCAAAAGACAGGGTTGCGGTAGGCATTGACGGTATGAGGAGCTGGGCGTTACCGCAAATTAGCGACGGAGCTCTAAAGATTTCAGGAGGCCATTATAGCGTTCCTCGTCCGTGCGCTTGGTGTAATCGAGCAACTTACGACGCTGAGCCACGAGCATGAGGAGACCACGCCGAGAAGAAACGTCCTTCTTGTGGATGGACAGATGATCGGTCAGGTGGTTGATGCGCTCCGTTAGACGGGCGATTTGCACGCTGGAACTCCCAGTGTCCGTCTCGTGGACCTTGAAGTCTGAAAGGTTAATACTTAATTCACTCATTTATTTGCCTAAATAGTCCTACCGAAACTTGGAAAAACCCTAGGTCCGGGGCGGAGAATACAATCATATTCTGCCCACCTAGCAACCTGAAAAGCTCGACATCCCAGATTCGTCCCAAAGAGCGTGAGAAACGTTAATAAAAAAAAACTCTCATGCTCCATCGCCCGCCCATACCCAAACGCCTACCCGTCATGACTCTATCGGGCTGCAATCTGCTTCCACACGGACTGCTTCCCCTTCACATCTTCGAGCCATGTTACCGGATGATGCTCGAAGAGGCCCTCCAAGGGGAACGCATGTTTTGCATAGGCACGCTGAACAACGCTAAAGATCCAGGCGATCCCACTGATTGGATCCATCCAGCCTCCACGGCGGGCTTCATCCGGGCCTGCGTGGCTCAACCAGATGGTTGTTCCAATCTCCTCCTTCAAGGCCTTCAGCGGATCCGCCTGACCGATTTCCAGACCGATCGCCCCTACACAACAGCCGCCGTCACCCCAATCACAACCGTCAATGGTGACCCAGGCGAGATCTCCATTCTTGTCGAAGACGTGCGTTCACAGGCCATGGAACTGATGGCCTTGGACAACAAGGAGGCCTCCCGGCCCATTCAGGAGCAGGTCTGTGGGCTGGAAGATCCGGAAATGCTCGGAGATTTGATCGGCTACCATTTCATAGACAGGCCGGAGGAGCGCCACCTGCTCCTCGAGACTGCTTGCCTTCACACACGCTTGGCCCACCTCAAGAGGTACCTGGAGAGAATGCTCATCGGCGATATTTCCGAAAATTCGGCCTAGGAACATCACTTTCGCCCACACCCTGCTTGCGGCTATCACGGACACGGAGTTAGCCTGGTGGCATGAAATGGACGCCCTTTCTTGCCACAATCATAGGTTCACTCGGGATGAGCTCCGCAGCAATTCCCCAATTTCGTGCAGAGACGATCGACCCTGATATCAAGATCGGATACGGTCTCACCATTGGAGATGTGGATGGCGATGGCAGAGTCGACATCCTTATGGCAGATCAGTTCGACATCGTCTGGTACGAGAATCCCACATGGGCCAAGCATGTCATTGCAAGCAAACTCACGCTCAAAGACAACGTCTGCATTGCCGCCCGTGATCTGGACGGTGACGGTAAAGTCGAGATC
Organism: Verrucomicrobiaceae bacterium; assembly: GCA_009936795.1. GTDB lineage: Bacteria > Verrucomicrobiota > Verrucomicrobiia > Verrucomicrobiales > DEV007 > JAACDM01. The sequence goes on from JAACDM010000367.1 coordinate 13,701, forward strand.
GCTGTCGGTGCCAACTGGAATCCTGGCAATACCATTTCCCGTCGTGAATCCGGATCCGTCCATTACTTGATCGCGCCAGAAGATCGCACGCAACGCTGGAAAGTCGTGAGGCTTCCTAACGAACCCACTGTGCACCGCATGCACTGGATTCTACCAAAGACAGGTCAACCAGAACTAGTCGTCTTGCCCCTGCATGGTAGCGGCAACAAGGGTGGCGAAGGTGACAATGGTGTGCGGATCTTTTCTTACAGAATGCCTCAAAGCGAGATCAAGAATGCGACCAATTGGAATCTCACCTTGCTTGATGAGTCCCTACACAAGACACACAACTTTGATCCCTTCGGACCGGAACTTGCCGTGGGCGGGACCGAAGGCCTCAAGATCCTCCACACCACGAACTCAACGAAGACAGAACACTGGATCGGCGAGCCTGGCAAAGCCCTTCCTTCTGGCGGGATTGGTGAAATCCGTTGGGGCCCTTATCCCAATCACCACGGTTCTGAAGATCATCGAACCTTCGCGGCGATCGAACCACTGCATGGAAACGAAGTCGTCATTTACGAACCTAACAAGACACGCGTCGTGCTCGATACCACCCTGAAACAAGGACACGGTCTCGTTTGCGGTCAGTTCCTACCCGGGTCTCGTCAACAGGTCGTCGCTGGCTGGCGTGACAAGAACGCTCAAGATAAGGTCGGCATTCGAATGTACCACTGGGAGAACGATGGCTGGACCACGCACACCATTGACGATAACACCATGGCCTGCGAAGACATCAAAGCCTCCGATCTTAACGGCGACGGCAAGCTCGATCTGATTGCCTCCGGTCGAGCTACGAAAAACGTGATCATCTATTGGAATGAGGGCTAACCTTCCTCCTGAACGCGATCGCAACTTACCGCTCGCCGATCCGATAAAGGGCTTCGTCTGTCCGGATGATGAAAGCATTGCCAGCAACAGCCGCTGAGCCCATGATAAGGCCGTCTAGCTGATTCTCGGCCAGCTTCTCGAAGGCCTTTCCTGGCTTAAGCACTGAGGTCACTCCCTGTTCGGAGAAGAAGTAGAGCTTGCCATCTCCAAAGATTGGCGAGGCCCAGTAGTTGCCACCCGCAAGGCGACCTTTCCACACAAGCTCTCCACTCTTCGCATCGAGACAGGAGACAAGCCCTCCCTGATCACTCACAAAGTACAACTCATCGCCCACCAAGATTGGGGACGGACCGGTAGGCACATTACGTTTGTAGGTCCATTCGATCTCAGCCTCGCCTTTCCCATCTGCACGAACGGCAAACATCTGCGACTTGGAAAACCCTGTCGGCATGAAGATGAGGCCATGTCCCACAACTAACCGAGCCACATTAGAAAAACCCAGCCGACCATAGGGCATCTTCCAAAGCTCCTTACCCGTTCCCAGCTCATAACTATAGAGCCAATCGGCCGCATTAGAAAGCAACTGCTCATGCCCACCCAACGTCACACTCAACGGCGTGCCATAGGCCTTTTTGAGCTGATAGTTGTCATTCAACTCACCCGTTCTGTCAGTCTTCCAGGCAATCTTTCCCGTTACTTTGTCCAACGCCACAATGTACTGTAGGTCACTGCCATCCATGTGAAAGATTAGATTGTTCCCCGAGAGCGTAGGACAACTGCCAGGGCCATTCTCATGCTGAACAACAAGCTCGCTGTTTTTCCAGAGCACTTTGCCAGTACCGGTATCAAGGCAAGCAGTGCCATAGGCCGCAAAGTGAACGTAGACGCGGCCCTTCTCAATCACAGGCGAAGGTGATGCATAACTGTTCTGTTTATGAATCATCTGCGGCTCTTTCACAGAGAAGACCTGCACATTGTGCAGCACCTTTCCTGAAGCCATGTCCACACAGACGGCATGAAGATCTACTTTGGGAATCGGTGTAGGGATGATCTTACCGTCAGGACCAGTGTTTGGCGTCTCTTCCTCCGAATCCCTCTCTGCTTCGAAAGCTGTGGTCAGCCAAACTTGCCCATCCAAGACCACCGGCGACGACCAACCACGCCCAGGAATCGGTATCTTCCAATCCACATTCTTGGTTTCACTCCACGAGAGCGGCAGCCTACCATCAGCGTGCCCCTGACCACCGGGACCTCGCCATTGCGGCCAGTCTGCTTTCAACGTCAGCGGAACAAGTAGAAGTGCGAGTAGCAATCGGTTCATGGGGAAACTGTGCTGAACGGTAATCGCAAGATCAAGCGCCCAAATCAACAGGAAGCCCAGCCCAGTAGAGCTGCTTCGGATCCAGCCTCTCACTCAGACGGGTTGCCAGATCCGCAATCGTGCGCCTGACTTTTCCCTGAAATAAGGTCTTCCCTTTGTAAGTCACCTTCACCTCTTGATCGAGGTCAACCAAAGCGTCCGTTAAGAGCAGTGTGAGGCGAGGACAATCACGGGCTTCCTCAATCGTGATGGTTTGGCCCTTGATCGAGGCGACAATCCGCTGCCCCTTCTTCACATCTCCTTGAGCAAGAGAAAGCCAATAAAAACGCGTGTGCGTGACATCATCTTGCAGCCAAACCACTTTGTTAGGATGTGGATCACGCGAAAACTTTGACATCCAAGACACCGCGACCGCATCTTCCCGCTCCATCCAATGGCCCTTCCCCTTGTGGATCTTCACCTCATGAACATACCCACCTGGATCTTCTTGATGGAGCTCGTTTAGCCTCGTTTTCCACTCAGCGGCAATCTGGTTGCGTTTGTAGGCACCATCTTCAGCACCCATGTGCAACGTGAATCCGATATTCCGCAGCCCATCTGGTGTCGTCTCGTTAGGATGCCCCGCCATCATCGCTGCGGCCGCCAGGCGATCAGCCATGCGAGGAGCCAGTTGGTAAACCCCATCTCCACCAGCAGAGTAGCCCATAAAATATACCTTGTTAGGATCGACGTCGTCAAGAAGGACTAGATTCTCGATCAACCGATCAAAGAGCGGATCAATGTGAGAACGATGCCAAAGATTCCAGGTATCTGAAGGAGCGCGGGGTGCTAGATAAATGCCTTCCTGGGGTTTGTAGAGGCTGATCTGATTCTTCCACTGCTGGTCATTTACCTTAGCCCGTGTGTTTCCTCCTCCATGCATCGAGATGTATAGACTGTGCCCTCCGCCCGGCTTCGTCCCGAAAGTCTTGGACTCAAAACGCAAGGTATGTTCGCCAATCGTAATCGCCTTCTTGGCCATCTCAGTCGCACGTTCTTGCATGGTGTTGGCTACGTGATCGGTCCAAAGATATTCATGGATCTTAATTGCTTGCCTCTCTGTCAGAGCAGCCTTGGCAAACGTTTGCTCCCCAATCGCTGGGCGATCCGCGACTGGCTGATTGATCCAATTTAGAAACGCCATCCGCAACTCAGCGGCGGGACCAGCCTGAGCAGCCGTGGTGACGACGAGCAACGAGAACAGGGCAATTCGCGACATGCCGCCATGCTGGCACGTCTAGCGCATGCTGGCAATGGTTTGGCTCCGGCAACTTAATGATTGACCATCCCGCCAATTCTCGGACGCTGCTAGAGACCTCTCATCATGCCCCAAATCCCGATCACCATGCCCCAGCTGGGCGAATCCATTGCAGAAGCCATTGTGGTCGATATCCAGGTGCAACCTGGCGATACCGTAGCGGCAGATCAGGAGATCATGGAGGTGGAAACAAACAAGGCAGTCATGAGTGTGACCACTCCTTCCGATGGAGTCATTGACAGGGTCACCGCAGAGGAAGATGTCAGCTATGCCGTAGGAGCAACGTTAGGCTACTTGACCGTCAGTACAGACGCTGCGAATCAGCTTGGCCTTAGTGATCCAGGAGATTCTCGGGTCTCCGCAGAAAGTGACGATACGGCTGGCGTCCATTTCAAAGTAGAAGATGACGCAGTGCCTCAGATAGATGCAGAGCAACTGCAGCAAGAAGATGATCAACCAACAGTGAAGCCTACGATCGAAGGGCTTCCAGTACCAGCGAAAGCCACCGGTGCCAGTTACCTCTCTCCCCGCCTGAAAGCACGCATGGTCGAGCTGGGCTTGAATAAGTCTGATCTCGCAGGCGTCGCGGGAAGCGGTTCCGGCGGACGGGTCACCGTGGAAGATTTCGAAAGCTTTGTCGCTGAGATCGAACAGAATAAGATGACGCCCGCATCCCCCATGCGGATTGCAGTAGCCGATTCGATGAGACGCAGTTGGTCTCGCCCCCTGGCTACAGTTGGCTCTCCGATCGTACTAGATGCTTTGTTAGATCATCGGCGCACCGCCCAACAGAAAGCAGGTCCGGCCCTCTACTTGATTCGCGCCCTTGCCCTCGCCCTCGCTGAAAACACCGCCGTCGCCGGACGATTAGTCGGCTCCCAGATCGTACACCCCGGCTCGGTCGATATCGGCTTCGCCGTAGAAGCCGAGGACGGTGTGCTCGTGCCAGTCATCCGCGATGTCGACCAAAAACCACTGAGCCAGCTCGTCCCGATCTATGATCGCCTCGTCGGCCAAGCTCGCGACCGCCGACTCCCGCCAGACGCCCTGGGAACTGGAATCGCCACCGTGACTAACTTCGGAACCTTCGGCATCGTCTGGGCCACTCCCATTCCTCTGCCCGAGCAGAACCTCGTTCTAGGACTCGGCCGTGGAAGTAAGCAGCCCGTCTGGGATGACGAGAAGAATACCTTCGTTCCCGTGACCGGTGCTGCACTTACACTGAGCTTTGACCATCGCGTCCTCGACGGTGGAGCTGCAGGGAGGCTGCTCTCACGGATCAGTGAACTTCTACAGAAGCCCGAAGATCTTTAGAAGTCACAGAGCGCACTCTCTACCCGCCTTCAGCTGGCGCCAACGCCTGCTTCAGCTGCTGCGCTTGTCTCTCTAACATCTCTTTCGTTGCCGTCAGCTCGACCATTTGCTCTGGAGGCAATTGGTCCCTATTGATCTGCTTGGTAACTTCACGCAACTGCTCGGAGTTCATGTCGGCATAGGTTTCCAAAGTCCGCCCAAGGCCCTCCTCAGGATAATTGTTCGAACTCGCCCAGTCGATCGCAGAATCCGCATCTTTGGCAAACCAGTCCTGAGCGATATCTTGGACGGTGCCGTTGCGAATGCCGTCATCTTGGATGCCCATGGCCGAATCGAGCGCGAGACTCGGAGACTGCTCAGCGAGACGTTCAGAATACGCTTTCACACCTCTGTCCGTTGTTGGGGAATCTGGCAGGGAATTGAGCCATTCCCCCATAGATGTCAGATCATTCTCAGCCCAGCTTTGAGCCATCTTCTCGATGCCCTTCTGTTTGGCCGGTCCATCTTCAAGGCCTTCGAACCATGTCGTGGCCGCATCCGAGTCCGTGGCGACCCATCCGCGGCCCAAGTCTTCTACCGCCTCCCATGAATAACGCTCGTTCACATGACCCTTCAACATGTCTGCTAAACCCTGTGGATCGTTACTAACCCAATCTTCAGCCAGCTCTTCAAAGACCTGCTCTTTGAACTTCCAATCTCCACCCGAGGACTCCGCCCATTCCACTGCGCTTTGGGGGCTCTTACGGAACAGTTCTGAAACAACCTGACCAATTAAGTACTCACGTTTCTGACCCGGCTTCTTACTTTGGAGGTATTCCGCAGCAGTGCCAGGATCATTGACAGCCCATCCTGCCAAGAGACTCATTTCCATGTGGTGGGTCTGCTGGTCTTCCGGCAAATACTTAAACCACTCCAGTGCCTTCTGAGGATTCTCACTCGCCCACGAAGACAGCACGGGCTTCAGAAGCTCCTCCTGACTCAGAGTCAGTTCACCCCCCGCACCATCACCAACCAAGTTCTCGACAAACTTGATCGCCCCAGACCGGTCAAATTTTGTCCATGCATGGAGAAGCATTTGATACTCGTTAATGTACTCCGGAGTGGGCGGCAGTTTCTCAAACGCCTTGAGCACCCTGGGCAAATTCTCTGAGCTCAGGTTTTCTAACACGCGCGTCAGACTATCAAAACGCCCGATCGGACTCGCACTTTTACCAAGACGAAGCAAATCATTCTGGAAATCCTCGTCAGTGTAATCCTGACCTCCCTGGCTCATGGTCGCCACCCGATGCCCCGCTTCACGACGCTCAGCAGGTGACAGCGCATTCAAAGGAATGTCAGAACCCAGGAGACTTCCTTTCTCCAAGGTAAGCCCAGAATCCAAGGACCCATCGGACTGGCTAGGACTGTAGCCCATGAGGAATCCCCCGACTCCAGTGACCAAGGCGACGACGGCAATCGACAGCACACTTCTCATAAAGAGAAAGGTGGAGGCAACCGACCCAAGTGTCAAATAAGGCTGCTTTACAAAGAGCGCACACGTTTCCACCCAATGCCCATGAGCAGAGCAACTCCAATGATTAATACCATCAGCCAGTAGCTCCACGATCTCTGTGAGTTAGGCTCCATGGCAGGCAGCGAGGCATCCACCACGACTTCAATCTCTTCAAGCGCGCCCCAGCGTGACCTATCCAAGGCACGCACACAAACGGTCGAAGTCGTGGCCAATTCTACGGCCGTTCCGGGTGCCACACTTGCGGCTGTCGCAGACGGCCGATTATCCGCCCCCCGTGGATCGCTCCCGTCCATTGTGTAGACTAGCTGCGGATTTCGAAGCCTTGGGCCCAATGATGGCAAGTTCAGAAAAACAGTCCCGCCAGGCGGCAATGGAGTAGCACTAGCTTTAATCACAGGTGGAGGGATAAATTGCCCGTCCATCCACTCGAGCCGTTGGAAGAGCCAGCGCTTCATCCACTCAACTTCGGCTTGATGGCTTTGTCGTTTCCACAC
>JAACDM010000368.1 GCA_009936795.1 Verrucomicrobiaceae bacterium
TCGCACGATTGGTCGCCCATAAATAGGGGTCGGCTCCCTAACTTACTAAAAATCATCCAATTATGAATATCAAAGAAGACGGACTCACTCCCAATGCCGGAAGGCTTCTCTGGGCAGGGTTCATGGCAATTCTTGCTGCAGGTATTGGTTTCGGTGTCCGAGGGGGCATCATGGCCAACTGGGGCTCTCAATTCGGGTTCACCGGTGGCCAGCTTGGCCAGATCGCAGGAGCAGGTCTCCAGGGATTCTGTTTCGGTATCTTTATTGGGGGCATCATTGTGGACAAAGTCGGCTACGGGAAACTTGTATTGGCCGCATTTCTCGTTCACATCGTGTCCGCCTTCGTTACTTTCGGGGCCTCCGGGGATGTCACGGCGTCGGCAGCTGCTTTCCAGTATTTGTATTGGGGTACGTTTATCTTTGCTGTCGCGAATGGAACGCTTGAGGCAGTTGCCAACCCGCTCGTGGCTACGCTCTTCCCTAAGAATCGTACGCACTATCTCAACATTCTCCACGCGAGTTGGCCAGCTGGTTTGGTCATCGGTGGGATCATCGGTTGGACCATGGGTAACGTGAGCTGGAAGATTCAGCTCGGTCTCTTCATCGTGCCTACCATCATTTATGGCATCATGTTCCTCGGGCAGAAGATGCCTAAGTCAGAGGCTTCTGAGAAGGGTCTCAGCATGGGTTCCATGTTTAAGGACATTGGCCTCTTAGGTGGCGCTGTTGGGTGTTTGCTAATCGTTCTCTTCATCAAGGATGCACTTGCTCCTAACCTAACCTTACTAACAGGGTCGGATTTCTTCGTCTCGAATAGTTTCCTTTGGGTTGCACTCATCATTGGTGGAGGCCTCTGGGCGACTATCGGTGTTATCACTAAGGGATCGTTTGGCCACTGGCTGATCTTTGTATTGTTCATCACCCACGCCTTGGTTGGGGCGGTGGAGCTTGGAACAGACTCCTGGATTCAGAATATCACCGGAAACATCCTCACACCTGAGCAAGGAAAGATCCTCTTTGTCTTCACGTCGATGTTGATGTTTGCCTTGCGCTTCTGCGCGGACTTCATCGAGAAGAAGATGAAGCTGTCGCCTATAGGTATCTTGCTAGTTTGTTCGGTCCTCGCGTTCCTCGGATTGCACATGGTGAGTAACATCACCACCTTCATGGGGGCTATGGTTGCCCTTGGTGTCTACGCTCTTGGAAAGACCTTCTTCTGGCCAACGATGTTGGCTGTCGTGGGTGACCGGTTCCCTCAGTCGGGCGCCGTGGCCATGAGCATCATGGGCGGTATCGGAATGATGTCTACAGGTGTCCTTGGTGGGCCCGGTCTTGGATACGCCAAAGACCGCTTCGCTGGTGAAGCGCTTGAGAGCCAGAATGCCGCTCTTTACACCGAGTATAGGGCTGAAGCTGGAAGTAAGTTTCTCACGCTGAACGAGGTGAACGGAATCGATGGAGCGAAGCTTGGTGACATTCAGGCGAAGCTTGCTGCGGGCACTGAACTGACTGCTGATGAGTCTACTGTCAACCAGGCGAGCATCACCGGTGACCGTGAGACTCTGAAGGCGGATGCTTATATTCCTGCCATCATGGCGATTATCTACATCCTTCTGCTAATCTACTTCAAGGCCATCGGCGGCTACAAAGCCGTGAAGATCGACGGCACTGAAGAGGAGGAATACAACGTTTCCTAGAGAGACTGTATTTCAGTTAGTATTTGTTTCAAGACGAGGCTACCTTCGGGTAGCCTCGTTGCGTTTTCAGATTCGAGTATTGCCTTCTTCTTGAAGTTGTGGGTATAACGTTGCTCTAACGATACCCCGATATGACTGATTCCTCTCCTCGTGAAACGGCGCCACCTTCTGCTGGCGATATGAAGCTCTTCTGGGCCTGCTTTGTCGCTCTCGTGGCGACTTCTTTTGTCTTTGGCGTCCGAGCCAATGTGATTGGCGAATTGGCGACCATCTTTGAGCTGAGCGAGACTCAGAAAGGGACGATCTTGGGTGTGGGCTTGTGGCCGTTTGCGATCTCTATCATTATCTTTAGTCTCATCATCGATAAGATTGGCTACAAAGTCGCTGCGATGATCGCGATTGTCTGCCATGTCGGGTCGCTCTTGCTCACGATGTTCGCCACGGGGTATGTGACCTTGTTCTGGGCGACGTTCCTGGTGGCCATTGCCAATGGGATTGTGGAAGCTTTTATCAACCCGGTCGTGGCGACTGCCTTCAAAACGGAGAAGTCGAAGTGGTTGAATATCCTGCACGCAGGCTGGCCCGCTGGCATGGCGTTAGGGGCGCTATTCACCATCGTCTTGGGAGGTGCTTCTTGGCAGCTCAAGTACGGGATGTGCTTCATCCCGGTGGCCATTTATGCGGTTCTGATTATTCCTCGGAGGTTTCCCGTTCAAGAGCGGGTGGCGGCTGGAGTGACTTACCGAGAAATGCTCCGGCAAGTTGGTGGGATCGGCTTTTTTATCATTGGTAGTCTTCTCGTCATGGGCGTGATCCAGCTCGTGGTGGCGTCGATGAATCTTGATATTCACCCTAGCAAGACAATTGTTTATGGAGTCGTTGCTGGATTGGTGTTTGGTATTGCTGGATGGGTCTACACAGGTTCACCAGGCCATTGGATGTTCTTGATGATCCTTCTTATCATGGGGCCGCTTGCCACGACCGAGTTGGGCACAGATTCTTGGATGCCTGATCTTCTTCAGGGCGTTGGCCTTTCGGCTTCTGGGGCTGGCTGGGTCTTCATCTACGTGTCTACGCTGATGACTATTCTGAGGTTTTATGCAGGCCCGATTGTTCATCGCTTCTCTCCGATCGGGTTGCTGGTTGCCTCTGCCGCCGTTGCCATCGTCGGGCTGATCTTTCTTTCGAAAGCTTCGATTGGTCTCATAGTGGTGGCTGCGACAGTCTACGCCTTGGGGAAAACCTTTCTCTGGTCAACTACACTGGGATTGGTGTCGGAGCAGTTCCCTAAGGGAGGCGCGCTTACGTTGAATGGCGTGTCTGCGGTTGGCGTCCTTGGTATGGGTATCATTGGAACACCGTTTATGGGGGTTCTCCAGGATCGGGAAGTGGACAAGCAGCTAGCTGCTGATATGCCGGCCATTCATCAGCAAGTATCTGCCCCTGCCAGACCGTCGATCTTCGGCGATATCCCTAGTCTTGATGGGGCGGCGATTGAAACGCTGAGTGAGGCCGAGGCGGCGACCTTGAAGAGCATTCAAGATGGTAAGAAGAAAGGCAGTTTTGCCAAGATTGCTGTGTTGCCTGGCTTCATGCTTCTCGTCTTTCTGATCTTGTTCTTCTATTTCCGTTCCCGTGGCGGTTACAAACCAGTGGAGATCTAGCCGCTGGCCATGATTGGTCGATTGTTTTGTTGCTTGGGCTTCTTCGTGGGGAGTTGTCCTGCGGTGGAAGTGGTGTCGCCCAATGGCGATCTTCGTCTGGATGTGTCCGTCAATGACGCTGGGGCCCTTGTCTATCATGTAGACTGGAAGGGGAAACCAGTCATTGTTCCGAGCGGAATGGGGTTTATGCTAGCTGATGGTGAGGATTGGTCGGCAGGCTTTGATGCTGAGGTCGAACGGTCGATCACTCAGACGATTGGTTCGTGGAAGCCCGTTTGGGGAGAGCGTGAGAGAATTTTGGATACTTATCACGGTGTGACCGTTAGATTTGGGAAACGAGTCGGTGCGGGCGAATTGGCTGTTGAAATGCGGGCCTACAATGAAGGCGTGGCGTTTCGCTATGTGCTTGATTCAGTAGGATCGAGGACTCGGTTAAAGATAGAGCGTGAGCAGACCGAGTTTCGCATGGTGGCTGACCATGACGTGTGGGCGGTGACTTCTGCCCAAGGAAAGTACAGCAAGGTCAAGATGAGCGCGATGCCCTCGACGGTAGAACGTCCGTGCGTTTTGGAGGCGGGCGGTGGTCCGCTCATCGCGATTGCAGAGGCTGCGTTAGTGGATTATTCGCGAATGCGGCTGGGCCCGTTAGCGGATGCACAGCATGCGCTGGTCTCTAAATTGCACGGTCCGGTGGAGGTTGAGCTGCCATTGAAGACACCATGGCGGGTGATCATGATAGCCGGCCAGGCTGGGGAGTTGTTAGAGAACAATCACCTGCTTCTCAATCTGAATGAGCCTAGTAAGCTGGAGAAGACGGACTGGATCAAACCTGGGAAGGTTATTCGTGATGTCTCATTGTCGACCGAAGGTGGGATGGCGTGTGTGGATTTCGCCGTGGATTACGGATTGCAGTACGTCGAGTTTGATGCGGGCTGGTATGGTAATGAGCGCGACGAGGATTCTGACGCGACGACGGTTTCGAAGCGTGGGCTAGACCTTCCTAAGGTGATCGCTCATGCGAAAGAGAGAGGCATCGGAGTGCTTCTCTATGTGAATCGGCGGCACTTGGAACGCGACCTCGATGCGTTGCTTCCGCTCTACAAGAGCTGGGGCATTGCGGGCCTTAAGTTTGGCTTTGTCCAGCATGGCTCGCAGAAATGGACGCGGTGGATGCATGAAGCGATCGTGAAAGCGGCGGAGTATGAGCTGATGGTCGATGTCCACGATGAGTATCGTATGACCGGTTGGCAACGAACCTATCCGAACTTCATGACAGCTGAAGGCATTGGTGGAGACGAAACGCGACCGTCGAATGTGCAGGCCCTGGCCAATCTCTTCACCAGGATGATCGCCGCACCCGCAGACCACACGTTCTGCTACTACAATCGTTATGTCGACGAAACGACATCCCATGCAGCGCAACTTGCGAAGATGGTTTGCTTCGTCAGTCCTTGGCAGTTTGTCTTCTGGTATGATCGCCCTCAGCGGATGGAGCGAGGCCCTGAATTAGGATTCATAAAGGACCTTCCAACGACGTGGAATGAAACGCGGGTGTTGCGCGGTGAGATAGGAAAGTTTGCCGTTGTCGCGCGTCGGCATGGTAACGACTGGTTTGTCGGTTGTCTCAATGCTGGCCAGGCACGAACGTTAGACGTTTCGTTGGACTTTCTCCCGTCTACAGGAGTGTTCGCCGCAGAGATTTATCGCGACGATCCCGAAATGGATACGGTTGCTAAAGTAAGTATCGAGAAACGCGAGGTCACCTCGAATGATTCACTCAGCGCAGGGATGAGCGGACAAGGTGGCGTTGCGATTAGGATCACGCCGATTCGCTAGCGGAGTTTTCTTATTACTCTCCGCCCTGACCCTCGCCACCATCGGCGTCCGTCGCCGTTTCTGTAGCACTTTCGACCGCGGCTTTGACAGTTGTAGCAGCCTTTTCCGCCACAGCCTCTCCGGCGGCCGTCGTCGCTTTTGTGACGTTTTCGACAGGCGCTTCGACTTCATCCTCGACCGCCTCTGTAGCAGCTTCGGCTTCTTCCTTCACTTCCTCTTTCACAGGAGGCTTCGGAGGGCGAGGAATCTCGATAGGAGGTGTCGTCGCTGTGGCACCCTTCGTTAGAGGTGGGACGGCGACAGGCTCAGAGACGGCTTCGATCGTTGGTCGAATAGCGTTGTTTAGATCGAGGCCAGGAGGTAACTCAGCAGGAGCGTCACCTGGTGGTTTGGCTAATGCCGAGGGAACCTCGCCTTCCTCCTTCTCCTCATCTTTCAGCAGATCGGGACGAGACTTGAGAAGGGGGTCGACGCGGAAACTGCTCAGGGTGAACCAGTGGCTTTCGAGGGCTTTCTCTTGAGCCAGCTTGTCCTGATTCTCTTTGAGCTTCGTTTGGAAGTCGGCGTCTGCCTTGGCTTTGTCTTCCTCGGTCTCTTCCTTGCCTGCCTCGGCGACTCGCTCTGTGGGAAGTTCGCCGGTAATCGCGAATTTAACAGGGATCCGATTCTTATCGGCGTCTTTCTCTCCGATCAGGATCTTGTAAGTAAAGCCCTCGAAGGTGGTGAGTGTCGCTTCAGTAACTTTAGCTTCATCGATCTTTGTAGCCTCTTCTTCCGTAAGAAGATCTTCAAAACTTGCGTTGGAGAGAATGGTCTTTAGGCCGCTGACCTTACTGGCATCGAGTTCTTTGCCGATAGGGATGTCGCCAGCGATCGTGAAATCGCCCGTGTCGTCTTCGCGTGAGAGAGAATAGCTCTCGTTGCCTTCCTCTTTGTAGTTCACAGCGATCGAGGCGATCTTTTGAACTTTGATGAAGTCTTCTTTGTTCAACCAAATGCCAGGATCTGCCTCGATGCCGCCATAGCCGTAAGGCCAACCAGAGCCAGAAAGTTCCTCGTTGAAGCCGTTGGGAACCTCTAAGACGAGTGTGGCGTCCTTGGTCGTGCGTAGGTAGCGAGTTTCTTTGACGCCACTCGCTCCACCAGCAGTGGCTCCGGCGACAGCCGACGGTGTCTTGCTTTTGCCAATGAGAACATGACCGATTTCAGAGTTGTCTTTCCCTTTGAACGTAAGTTTTGTCGCTTTCTTCTCATCGTCTCCCTCGGCATCTGGAGCAAGTAGCTCCATACGCTCATCCTGGGATGCCCCAGCAGCGAAAGCTTGCATGACTGGAGTCTTCCAGATGCGGCGAAGCGTGTTCTCGACCTTGGCGCGGTCAGCGGGGAAGCTATTCCTCTCTTCTACTAACCAAATGTTATCGGGTTTGCTTAGGCTGACAGTGCCGGAAGCACTCTTCACTTCGATACCAGCGACGGCATTGATGTCCCAGCCTTCTAGGACGTCTTGACCGCGGAGTTTCGCAGTATCAGGCTTATCGCTGCCACCCGTGCGGCCTGCGATGAAAGCGACCAGGCCGAGGACGGCGAGGACGGCTACTAAGATAAGGAGCTGTTTCGGTTTCATGGGCTTTGTCTAACGAAGTTGATCTTTATTTCTGGGATTACTTGGCTGCCGTCCGTGATTTGCGGATAAACGCCAGACCGATTCCTAACAAGATAACCAAAACTGGCATCACAAGAATGTTTGCTTTCTTTACCCTGCTGAGAAGGGCCTCTTTGTCCTTCCTGCGGTCCAAGTTGATCCTACGGAGTTTCTTCTTGGCGCCGGCGAAAGTCTCGCGTGTTTCATCGAGGGCTTTTTGTGTTTCGGGGTCCAGGTTGTGGACACTGACATTCTCACCTTTGCTTTGAAGAAGTTCAGTCAGCTTTTGCTGAGCTGCATCAACTTCAGCTTGGCCATTCTTGGCTGCTTCGCGGAATTTCTTATCACTTTCCTCGTCCATCTCACGCAACTTGGTGAAAGAGCGTTGCGCGGCAGTCCGACTACGAATCTTGATGAGGTTCTCGTTGCCGGCCATTTGCTCGAGCAAGTTCTGCACTAGCACCGGGTTGGTATTGCTGATCTGCTGCATGGGTTGCCCAGTGAAGGGGTTCCGCATCTGGCGCACATAGGTCTGATCGTGGAGCATATCGACGTCACCAATGAGGACGACGGTGTTGTCACTCTCACTTTCTTTGAGTGGCGCTTTATCTTCTTGCTCCTCGTCTTCCGTGTCTTCTTCCTCCTCCTCACCTTCTGCCGGAGTTGCGGCAGGAGCGCCGTCTGGGAAGGCAGTTTTGAATTTGCCGCTAACCATGACAGCGAGATCGTAGGTTTCACCTTCTGCACTAAAGGCTGCCATAATCTTCTCTGCGTCCTTGTCGTCAAACATCTGTGAGGGAGCCACGAGTTGGCTCTTCTTAGAGCTATTGACGAGGGAAACCTTGGTAAGGCCATCGGCTGGTGTGCCTTTGAAGACTCCGGCCTCCCACATGAGCATATTTTGTAGAGAACCTGTAGCAGGCACATCATCGCTAAAGGCATCGGCATTCATCGAGAGGACGCGAGGCTCTTCAATAACGCCGCCGCGGTTGTTTTGCAGACGCGTCTTGTAGGCGATGTCCGCTAACACTTTGGAGTCGGTAAAGGTGAGTCCCCAACTGCCAAGCAATTTGTTGAAGGTCGAAGGCTCGGAGCCACCCATAGCGCCACCCATTCCCATCATTGGGTCGGGCTGAGCACTCTGACCAAAGTTGAACTTCGGATCGAGGAAGGCGATGAGCTTGCCACCGCGTAAAACAAACTGATCGATGCCATACTCAGAGCGCTCAGTAATGGCTTTCGGATGCATGACCAACAGAAGGTCGACATCCTCAGGAATGTCTTCAGTTGAAACGGGGATCGTCTCGACCTCGTAGTCGCGCTCAAGCATTTGTGGGAAGAACCAAGCTGGAGTTCCGCCGCCACCACCCATGGGATTCATGGGATTGCCACCTGCAGGAGGACCGCCATTGATCGGTTCATCGGTCATGATGGCGATCTTGGGTTTGGAACTGCGGGTGACCTCAGCAACGGCACGAGA
>JAACDM010000369.1 GCA_009936795.1 Verrucomicrobiaceae bacterium
CGGCGTGATCGGTGAGGCGAGTTGGGAACCAGCAAGTGGGCTGGTCGCCGATCCTCCCGGTTCTGTTGCTGATCTTGGCGATGGCCAGCTTGTTGTGGTGCTCGATGATGCTGGAAACGGCATGAGAATTGGCGAGGGTGAGGCCGATCCTGATTCTGATAATGACGGGTTGGAGGACCTTTGGGAGACGCTGCAGTTTGGCAACCTCGATCAGACGGCCGATGGAGATCCAGATGAAGATGGTCTAACGAACCTCAAGGAATTTGAGGCGGGGACGCGGCCAACTAGCAGTGACACCGACCGCGACGGGCTGGCCGATGGCGCTGAGCTCAGCGAGCACATGACTAATCCGTTGAGCATTGATACGGATAGCGATGGTTATTCTGATGGGGTCGAGCTGGCAGCGGGCTCCGACCCTACCGATTCGGAGAGTGTACCACCGCCACCACCTCCCGGTATCCTAGCGTATTATGATTTTGAGGGGACCTTTGATGACACGTCGGGCAACGATAACACGGCGAGACCAGAAATGAATCCCGACCAAGTGTCTTTCATTGATGGTTTTCGCGGCCAAGGCGCAGAAATCAATGATCCTGATGCGGAAGCGAATTCTGGTGGCTCTGTAAACATCCCCGTGGACGCCAACCCCGGTGAAGAACCGGATATTTCCTTCGGTGGCTGGGTCAATGTGGCCGAAGAGTTCGAGTTTGATGGCTTCATGTCCATTGACAATGGCGGTTGGGATCGAGGTATCACGGTGACTGACAACCAAGGCGGTGCTGGATTTGGCATCGCGAGTGGTGCTGCTCCTGTAATCGTCGGAGAAATCACTCCTGATGAGTGGCAGTACGTGGTGGCGACATTCAACGACAGCGAGGATCGCGGCATCCTTTATGTTGGGAATGCGGACCCAGCTGTTCGGACGACCGAGACCGGAGAGACACCCGATGCCGGTGATACACCGGGTGAAGTGGAAATCGAAATTGGTCGCTATGACAATCAGGATCTCAATGGCGTCGTGGATGATATTTTTGTTTATCGAGGTGAGCTGAGTGACCATCAAGTGAATGCCATTCGGAACCTTCGGCTAAGTGCGATTGACCACTCGCCCGTCGAGGCTGTGCAGTTGTTCGAGTTGTTCGGCTCTGGAGAGAGCGGAACGGTCGGTCTGTTCACCTGGACGCCAGTAGCTGGTTTGGCGGCAACTCCTCCTGGTGCTGTGGTGGAGGCCGGACAAGGATTCACCGTGGTTCTCGATGACGATGGCAATGGGATGATGTCCAGCGCGGCACCCCGGTTCCTGATCTCATCGATTACTCGAGATGACGTCTCGAGTGTCACCCTCACTTGGAACTCAAATACCAATAAGCTATACGCCGTAGACGCCTCGAATG
The DNA here is from genome assembly GCA_009936795.1 of Verrucomicrobiaceae bacterium. Classification (GTDB taxonomy): domain Bacteria; phylum Verrucomicrobiota; class Verrucomicrobiia; order Verrucomicrobiales; family DEV007; genus JAACDM01. The sequence goes on from JAACDM010000369.1 coordinate 1,395, forward strand.
ACCTTACTACATGGGACACTCTCGTAGAACTTCTTCAGCCCACGGGCGAAGAGACGAGCTATGTGGATATGTTAGTTGAAATCGCCACCGACCTTCAGCGTTACTATCGCGTGCGGGAGCAAGCGCCTCTAAAGTTGTTTGAGGAAGGTTTCGAAGAGGGAGCTAAAGGGTGGACCGTCGGCGTTGTTGCAGGTTTCAGTGCCACAGGTACTGCCTGGGAACTTGGGGCGCCTAACAACAACGGACCAGCGGCAGCCTTCGCCGGTAAGAATGTGTATGGAACCGATTTGGATGCCAATTATGAAGACGCCACAGGCATCTATTTGCGCTCCCCGGTCATCGATCTTACGGGCGCTGGGCGCGCGAAACTCACCTTCCAACATTTCCTCGCGGCCTCTGATGGGGAAGGTGGGCGTCTAAATATCCTGGAGGCCGACGGAGCACCTACTCCGGAGGGGGCTGGGCTAAAGCTCTACATTGGACCTGAAGGAAATACCGGAGATTGGGCACAGGAGTCGATTCGCTTAGCTGATTTCGATCGCCCAATCATCCTGGAGTTCGAGATCCTTTCAGCAGTAGACGACGATCCAATTAACCGTGCCGGTTGGTTTATCGATGATATCGTCGTAGACTAAGGACGATGAATGTCATGATCCGGTGCTTGTGCGCCATCTGGTTGGTCTGCCTTTCCTGGGTTCAGGCTCAGGATAGTGTGGTTGTCTTCAACGAAATCCACTATCATCCGCCTGCAGAAGAAACCGAATGGATTGAGCTGCACAATCAGATGGCGGTTGACGTCGACATCTCCGGTTGGCGCCTGCGTGGCGGGATCAAGTATGACTTCCCAGCCGATACGGTCATTGGGGGCGGGGATTACCTGATCATCGCAGCCGATCCGGCAGGCGTGAAGGTGCCTTTCATTGATGTGTTGGGTCCATTCGAAGGCAAATTAAACAACGGTGGTGATACGCTGCGCTTGGAGGATCGATCGACGTTAGGGACGGTGGTGGGAGGCGAGCCTCGGTATCGGGTGATGGATCGTCTCAGTTACGATGAGACCATGAAGACGGATGGGACTGGTTTTACTCTGGCAAAAATCGATCCGGATGGGGGAACTGAACCGTTATGGAATTGGTTAGCCAGTCATAATGTGGGGGGCACTCCCGGCCGTGCAAACTTTCCGCCAGGAACGGTGCCTTCTATTCCTGAGAACGGGCAACTGGGGCCAATCGTGATCAATGAGATCATGTATCGCCAGCGACCTGCTCATGCCAAGCCAGCAGTTCCAGGTGAGTTTGCTCATGACGAACTCGTCGGACTCAA
>JAACDM010000009.1 GCA_009936795.1 Verrucomicrobiaceae bacterium
CGGACCAGTCACAAGATCAATCACACAGCGGAACGTTGATGAGTGCCATTGTTGCAGTGGCATCGTGAATAGATTTCCACCTGCGCCCATCAGTTCTTTCATCGGATGGTGTGTTTTGGTGTCGAACAGCCTGAAGGCCAGTTCATGTGTGAGATCTCCGCTTACAGCGAACGCCATTTCTGGGTATTCCTGCTGAGGGAAGAAGTGACATCCTCCTCGGTCTGGCTTGATCGCTGGGCTTTCTTTGCCAGGCATCGGTTGTAAGGGCTTCAATGTCAGGGGATCGAAGGAGTCGCTCACCCATTCAGTCGCGCCTGGACCTGTTGGGTAGGCTGTGAACACCTCGTCGATCCCAAGAGTTTCACCACCTGGTAGAGTCACCTGCTGCGTTCCCTTGAAAGCATGAATCACTACTGGCGGCCTAGGTTTCCAGGAGTCCTCGAAAGTCGCATAGGCATAGTTGGTGACGAATAATGCTGACAATGCGGTGACTCTCACGTGACGATCTGTTGAATCGATTTTCAAATCGGACGGCTTGATCACCCTTCCCACCCATGGTTTCCCCGCAGTTGGGTAAAACGTAGCCTCCCAATCGTTGAACGGCGGTGTATCATAGTAAGTCTGCCGAATGGTATCCGGCCTACTCACAAGAGGCCCTCCCTGTAGGAAAAGCCCCACGCCGATTGGTAGAACCAAGGCTACCACAACGGTGACGAGGCAGACTCTCCGATTCATCCCTTACTCTATCCTTCGAAGAAATCAGCTGCGAGAGGATTTCTTTTCAACGCCACGTTTCCTAAGCGTTCAGTGCTGAAGCGCAAGAGTGGTGGTTCCGGATTGTGGTGAGGGCCCACTGCGATAATTCCGTGGCTGATGCTCGATCACTTCGCAAAGAAGAATCGGATCAGTGCGAAGCCAAGGGCAAAGAGGTAGGCGTTGAAGAATGTCTCCAGACGGACCGTCTTCTTTCTCTTCTTGGTTCGATGTTTCTCCATGTGGGCCATCGCGAAGCCCAGGATGACTGGTGTGATGACCACGTTGGCGATACGCCAGGCTTGTTCATTGAGGAACGGTTTATCGAGTAGTGATAGGCTAATGGCGCCAAACGCTACCCCTAGGAGGGCATAGCCAATCGCTGAGACGAACGGATGAGGCCTCCTCTTTCCCGAAAGTTTGTGGAAGCCTAAGTTTGCCAGCCCTTCAAAAAGGAACTGGAAGAAGATCTCGGCGATGAACGCCATGCGTGGAACGACAAAAGGCGATGATTTCCAAGGTCGAGCTTATCAATGATGGCCTGAGCCGACAAGTTTTCTATGACCATAAAGCTATGGGCTTGTCAGGCCTATACCAGTCCATACTTGTGGCGTCAGAGGTTTGTGAATATAACGCCTGAGGTATCCACCTGGGGGACTAAGAATGGGATGGGGCAGCTGAGCTCGAGAAGAGAGGTTCTTTTCCTAAGGGTGAACCTTGCGGAAAGAATGGGCGTTAGCGTATTAGGTGGTAGCTCGGGACTTGGCAGCGATGCTTTGATTCGCTAGCTTGGCTTTTCCATGAATATTCCCTGCTGCTTGATTTTTCTAACCACCTTGGTCGCTGCTGCTAAAATGCTTGTCGCAGGAGAGACGAAGGTTGAGTCCTTATGTGATGGCACGACCTTGGAAGGTTGGACTTCTGTAGGCTCGGCCGAGTGGCGTGCCGAGGATGGCGTTCTTGTCGGCGGTCAAGATGGAGATCCCAAGCGGAGTGGTCTTATTCACACCAAAGACACGTTTAAAGACTTCGATCTTCATCTCGAGTTCATGATCGATGAGCACGGGAAGTATAACAGTGGCGTCTATTTGCGAAACACCCCTGGAGAGAGGAGAAGGACGGGCTACCAGATCAATCTGGGGCGAGGTGCTGCAGATGAGCCGGTCGGCCTCTACCTCAATGATTGGTTAGACAAAGGCGATGCGGAGGACAAGATCCGGAAGCCGAGAGAGTGGAACGCTCTTCGTATTAGAGCCCGCGGGCCGCATATTGAGGCCTGGCTGAATGGAGAGAAGATCGTGGACTACACCGATCCCAAGCCAACCCTCGAACTGCTCCAGGACGGGACGCTTGCCTTTCAGACCTACGGTGCGGAGGGGCATGCGGGATGGGTGAAATTCCGGAATATCAAGATTCAAAAACTTTGAATTCCGCTAGGGTATCCGTTCGCCTTTCGGGTCGTTTTTTCGGATGAAGTAGAAATTGCCGTCGCCATCGAAAGCCAACTCTTCGCGTAGTCTACGGATTCCATCAAAGCAGACACGTTCGGAGACGCGTCCACTCGCAAGTCAATCCTGACGCATGTAGCGTACGCCTTCGTAAAAGGCGATGAGGTCAACTTCACCATCAAGGTCAAAATCAGTCGTCTGGGTGGCTTTGCCGCGCTCATGATTATCGATCGTAGTATCGAGATTGCCGTCTCTATTTAGATCTAGTGCTTTGTAAACAGGCCTGTTTTTTAACCAGCTTATTTCTCGATCTATCTTGCCGTCTTCGTCCATGTCTTCCTCGACTTTGATGGTTTCTGTCAGCAGCGGGAGCTGAGATCTCTGCTAGAAATGGTAGAGCACGGCACCCAAAACCATAAAGAGGCAAGCTGAGATCAACTTGCCAAGCGTCGAGCTACTGGATGGCTGTGAGGGTGGTATATTATCTTCCTGGATCGGAGGACCGGGGACGAAATCATCGGGTAGGGCGGATCCCTTTGTGGCGCGGTTGAGAATCTCATGGGTGCGCTCGTGATCGTCATTACTGACCATCAGGTAAATGCCTCCGTTGGCAAAGGTTACCGGTGGGTCGGCCGTTGGCCAGATTCTCGTCGGCGATAAAGCTGTTGATGCCCTCACTCTCAAGAATGGCGCGTGCGATGTGCGCGGTCATTGTGTCTGGGTGCTGTTGGATGGTCTTCAACATGAGAGCATTCCCAGAGAGGAGAGCCGAGTCAATGAGTCTGATAATGACACTTAACTTGTTTGTTAGATTGCATACATTTGAGAAAAGCCATGATCACTGTTTCGTGGTGACGAGGTGAATCGAGACTTTGGCGAATTCCTGCTCGACAGAGGCGACTTCGTGGCTATCTCTCGTCAATGTCGGACAAGACGAACAGCGAGCCCCCTCGATTTCATGGGTTCTGAGCCCGATTCTCAGGTGCTCCTGCAGGCTGGTGATATCGCAAACAAGATGCGACGCCTGGCCCTCCAAATCTTGGAGCAGCATCCCAAGGGGGACCTCCAGTTCGTGGGGATTCACAGCCGCGGTGTAATCGTCGGGGAAAGGGTGCGCGAGCTTCTCAAGGATGACCTTGGGGACATCCCCTATGGCACGCTCGATATCTCTCTCTACAGGGATGACCTCGATGATATGGGGAACATGCCAACGCTGAAGAGCTCGGACATCCCATTCTCCATCGACGATGCTCATATCATCCTGTTTGATGATGTCCTCTTCACCGGACGCACGATCAAGGCGGCGATCGATGCCCTGACCGACTACGGACGTCCCAGATCGGTCGAACTCGCGGTTCTCATTGACCGAGGCAACCGCGAACTCCCGATTGCGCCTGACTATGTCGGTCTTGATGTTACCACCTCCAAACAAGACTACGTCCGCGTCCGTCTCCGAGAACATGACGACGAGGACGGCATCTACCTGACAAAGAACCCGTAATTAGTGCCATGGAACCACGCAAAGATCTTCTCGATATCGCCTCCTTATCCTTGGAAGAGATTGAGTTTGTCTTGAAGACCGCGGGGCCTTTCAAGGAGCTGTTTACGAAGTCTATTAAAAAAGTCCCGCCACTGCGTGGCAAGACTGTTCTTACACTGTTCTATGAACCATCAACCCGCACTCGCTCCTCGTTTGAAATTGCGGCCAAACGCGTCTCGGCAGACGTGACCAACTTTACGGTGGGCAGTTCGTCCGTGGTCAAAGGAGAGTCGGTCCTGGATACGATTGACACCCTGCAGGCTATGAAATGTGACTACGTGGTGGTACGTCATGCGGCTGCTGGGGTTCCGAACATGATTTCGAAGCACACGAAGGCCTCCGTGGTTAATGCCGGTGACGGGTTTCACGCCCATCCTACGCAGGCCCTGCTTGATGCGTTCACGCTGCGTGAAACGTTTGGAGACCTCGCCGGAAAGAAGATCCTGATCGTGGGAGATATCCTCCATTCGCGGGTAGCGCGGTCAGTCGGACAAATCTGTGAGAAGCTCGGAATGGAAATTGGCGTGCTTGGACCTGGGTCGCTTATTCCGCAGGCCCGTCCGAAATTCATGCGGAAGTTCTACACTTATGATGAGGCGTTGGGGTGGAAACCGGATGCGATCTACCTTCTGCGAGTGCAGCTCGAGCGACAGAATGACCAGTTCTTTCCCAGTCTCAATGAGTATCACAAGATCTACGGTCTTACCGAGGAACGCTTTCGACAGGTAGAAGGCGAGGGCACCTGGGTCCTTCATCCTGGCCCCGTCAATCGTGGAGTCGAGCTTGGCGATGATGTCATGACCTACGAACGCACCTTGATCAATCAGCAGGTGGAGAACGGCATCGCTGTGCGCATGGCTGTTCTTTATTGGCTTCAACCAGAAACAAACTGACTAATCTTCTTCATGAGCAACGACGCTTACATTCTTCGCAACGGGCAGCTAGCTCAAGAGAACACGCCTGACTTGGTTGAGGCCGATCTCTTCATCGAGAAAGGCCATGTCACAGCGGTAGGATCTGCATTGCCCGCCGTGGATGGGGTGGCTGAAGTTGATTGTGCTGGTCGTGTGATCTTGCCTGGTCTCTTCGATGCCCATGTGCATCTCCGCGAGCCTGGTCGCGAAGACAAAGAGAGCATTTCTACGGGATCCGAGGCGGCCATCAATGGCGGTGTGACTGGCATTGTGGCGATGCCGAACTGTACGCCGGCGATTGATAGTGCGGGTATGGTACAATCGGTGCTCGATATCGCCTCTCGTGAGGCCCGCATTCCTGTCTATACCACGGGCTGTATTACCAAAGGTCGGGTCGGGAAAGAGCTGGCTGATATTGGCGGCATGCATGCACGTGGTGCCGTCATGATCACTGATGATGGTGATCCAGTGGGCAATCACCAAGTGTTACGACGTGCGATGGAATATGCGCGCGAGTTCGATCTCATTGTCGCGAGTCACTGCGAAGTGAAAGAGCTCTCGGGTGTCGGCGCGATGAACGAAGGTGAAGTTTCCTACCGGCTTGGGGTGTCGGGTATTCCAGCGGCGAGCGAAGAGATCTGCATCAGCCGCGATATTCGATTGGCTAACCTGACAGGAGCGCATGTGCACATCCAGCACGTAACGTCTGGAGAAGGGATGCGGACTATCGAGCGCTTCAAGGACGATGGTGTGGACGTGACCTGTGAGGTTTCACCTCATCACCTCTTTTTCAATGAAACGCATATTGGAGATTACGATACCCACTACAAGATGAACCCTCCGTTGCGCCTTGCTGAAGATAACGCGATCTTGTTGGATGGATTGAAGCGTGGCATCTTTGATATCATTGCCACCGATCATGCTCCCCACACGGACTTTGAGAAGCAGCTCGATTTCGGGAGCGCACCCTTTGGGATCACGGGGCTAGAAACCGCCTTGCCGACGCTTTATCAAAATTTCATAAGGACGGGAACGTTTGGGTGGGACCTCTTGGTCAAACGTTACTCGGCCGAGCCGAGACGCCTGCTTCGCATGGAGCCTGTGGAGTTCAAAGAGGGGGCTAAGGTGGATCTGACGGTCTTCAATCCAGAGCGTGAGACTGTGTTCACCAAAGAATTCATGCGCTCAAAGCGCCGCAACACGCCTTTCCTCGATCAGACGGTTCAAGGCCATGTGGAAATGGTCATCCTTGGTGAAAATGTCTTGTTAGACCGCTTACAAAAATAGTTTATGACTTACGCCGATCTCCAACTCAAACGAATTGCCGCAGTTCAGTCGAACCTTTGTGTCGGGCTCGATCCTCGCCCCGATCTGATCGCGGGTGGAGATATCGAAAGCTTTGTTCGTAAAGTCATGGAGGAAACCGCGCCTTATGCAGCGGCCTTTAAGCCGAACATGGCTTATTTCGAAGCCCTGGGATCCAAAGGATTGGCCATTCTTGAGCGCGTGCTTGCTGATCGCCCTCGTGAGATCCCGATCATCTTGGACGCCAAGCGTAGTGATATCGGCGAGACGCAGAAATATTATGCCAAGGCGTGTTTCGAACATCTCGACGTGGAAGCGGTCACACTGAATCCATTCTTGGGCTATGATTCTCTCGAGCCATTCTTGGCCTACGAAGGACGCGGCCTGTTTATCCTAACGATCACGTCCAATGCGGGGTCGCAAGATGTTCAGATGCAGCCGTGTGGCGAAGGACGAGTATTTCAAAAGATTCAAGACATGGCTTTGCGAGCTCCAGAGGGGTCGACAGGCATGGTGGTAGGATTGACCAACGCCGAGCCAGAAGTGCTCGACAAGATTGCGGACCTTCCACTGCTTCTGCCTGGGCTTGGAGCCCAAGGTGGCGATCTCCAAGCACTCGCGGGGCAAGGGCGAAAGGCGCCGATCTTGGTCAATGTCAGCCGTGGACTTCTCTTCGCCCAAGATGACCGTAGTTTCGCCCAGCGAGCCCAAGACTACAGAGACCAAATCAACGCTGCTTTAAACGCTTAGTTAGACTTCTCGCTTATGAATCATGACATTCCCTTAGGACTAAGTTTCGATGATGTGCTGATGCAACCGGGGCTCAGTGAGATCCTCCCAGGCGAGGCTGACGTCACCACGAAGCTCACGAGTAAGATTTCGCTGAATATACCGATCATTTCCTCGGCCATGGACACCGTGACTGAAGCAGGCTTAGCCATTGCGTTAGCTCGAGAAGGTGGGCTCGGAGTCGTGCATCGGAATTGTCCCGTGGATGAGCAAGCTGAGCACGTGAGTCGGGTAAAACGGTCAGAGAATGCAGTGATTCATGATCCGCAGACGGTGACAGCAGATCTTCCAATGCACGAGCTTCGCACGGTCATGGCGAGGCATGGCGTCTCCGGATTTCCGGTTGTTGATGGCGAAGGCAAGCTCGAAGGCATGGTGACAAGCCGTGACATGTGGAACGTTTCTGACGACAGCACGACGGTTGCAGAGATTATGACGCCCCAAGAGCGATTGATCACTGGCAAGTCAGACACGGAGCTCAATGAAGCGTTGCGTGTCCTTGCCAAGGGGCGCATTGAAAAACTCCCGCTGGTGGATAGTAGTGGAAAATTGACAGGGTTGATTACGCGTCAAGACATCGAGAAGCGCAACATGTTTGGCGGCGCTTGTAAGGATCCGCAAGGGCGACTGCGGGTGGGAGGAGCCATCGGTGTGGGGCCAGATTGGAAGGATCGAGCAGAAGCTTTGATTCAAGTGGGCGCCGATGGGCTTTTCATCGATGCAGCTACGGGGCACACTACTCGCGTGATGGATCTGATTCAGCAGCTCAAATCGTCCTATGGAGATAAGGTTGCCGTCGTTGCTGGAAATGTGGTTACCAAGCAAGGAGCCAAGGATCTTGTCAGTGCCGGTACGGATGCGGTGAAGATCGGGGTGGGTCCAGGATCAATTTGTACAACGCGAGTTATTTCCGGAGTGGGCATGCCCCAGTTTACAGCTGTGAGGGAAGTCGCAGAGCATTGCCGAGAGCATGGTGTGATCAGCATCGCTGACGGTGGTATCCGCTATTCTGGGGACATCGTCAAAGCTCTCGCCGCAGGGGCTGATTGTGTGATGTTAGGTTCACTGTTAGCAGGAACCAAAGAGAGCCCAGGAGCAATGGTCAACTGGCAGGGAAGAACCTTTAAGGAGTACCGAGGAATGGGTTCAGTCAAAGCCATGCGCAAAGGCTCGGGGGATCGTTATGGGCAGAATGCTAGTGGGAAGCTTGTTGCGGAAGGCGTTGAAGCCCGCGTGCCTTACAAGGGACCGTTGGCGGATTCGGTCTACCAGCTTCTCGGTGGTCTCCGATCTGGCATGGGATATGTCGGGGCGCGCACGTTGGATAAGCTGCGTGCTAAGGCTCAGTTTGTGCGAATCACTGCTGGCGGCCTTCGGGAGAGCCACCCGCACGATATTACGATTACGGAGGAGCCCGTGAATTATCAGAGCCCGAAGTAGGCTCGCGCTCTCTATTCTTTAAAGAGGGGACTTGTCACTAAGGTGTTGGCCATGCGAGACTGGCCGGTGAAATCATCGATGATCATGAGAAAACCAATTCTATCTCTCTCTCTTTGGTTGCCGTATTTGCAGCCTCGATTCTAACAAACACGTTGGTGGCTGCCGACTGGCTGGCAGGCATGCAGGAAGGCAAACCTGCATTCAAGACGATGGGGCCGTTGGCTTTCGGGCCTGATGGCATTCTCTTTGTAGGAGATTCCAAATCAGCCCAAGTGATTGCGGTAGTGACGGGTGATATTAAGGCTGCATCTGCGGACAAGCCGTTGAAAGTGAGGGCGATCAATGAGAAGATCGCGGGATTGTTAGGGGTGACGGCAGATCAGGTGTTGATCGATGATTTGGCGGTGAATCCAATTTCACGGAATGCGTATTTGGCCGTGTCGCGTGGGCGTGGGCCCGAGACGAATCCAGTACTGGTGAAAGTGACTGGAAGTGGAACGCCCGAGTTGGTGAATCTAGATAAAGTGAAGCATTCTGTGGCGAAGTTACCCAACGCACCAGAGGACAAAATTTCAGGGCAGGGGCGCCGGGCTCGTAATCAGCGGATGGAAGCGATCACAGACATTGCCTTCTTCCAAGACCGCTTGTTGATCGCAGGACTTTCAAACGAGGAGTTTGCCTCCAAGTTTCGGGCGATTCCGTTTCCTTTTAAGACAGTGGAGAGCGGCACTTCGGTGGAGATCTATCATGGTGCCCACGGCAAGTTCGAGACACGCTCTCCAGTGCGCACGTTTGTGCCATTCAATATCGGGAATGAGCCGCATTTAATCGCAGCATACACATGCACGCCTCTCGTGCAGTTTCCTGTGAAGCAGTTGAAGTCAGGTGCGAAGGTCAAAGGAAAGACCATTGCTGAGTTAGGAAATCGCAATCGCCCGATCGATATGGTGGTTTATGAGAAAGATGGGAAAGAGTATCTCTTGTTAGCTAATAGTAGCCGTGGCATCATGAAGATGGATGCGGCCCAAATTGACGATGCGCCGAGTATTGAGGCGAAAGTCAGTGACAAGGAAGGTGTCACCTATGACACCATCGAGGACTGGAAGGGAATCAACCAGCTCGACTTGTTTGGCCGTTCCCAGGCGCTCGTTCTACGCAGTGATGGTGAAGATGTGCTGGCTTTGGAGTCGTTGGCCTTGCCGTGAGGGGACCAGCTCTTGCCATTAGCCTACTGTGGCTGATTTCTCAGGCACGCGCTGCAGCAGAAGTCTCGGTTCATTGGGTAGGTGAGTCCGTAGAGGCCCGCGGAGTATCGCTGTCCAGCTCGACATTGGACTGGGAAACGGTATTCACCGTACACCTTGATTCAGTCGAGCTAGAGCAGGCGTTGATCATGCCGCCGATGGCTGGAAGTTATACCTTACTGGATGGGATACTAACGTTTCAGCCTCGGTTTCCGCTGCAAGCGGGTCAGCGCTATCGAGCGAGCCTTCGGGTAGGCGACGAGGAACCTCTGGTAGCGCTGCATGAAGTGTCGCGCGAGAAGACGGTTTCGACCACGACCGTCGATACGGTTTATCCGACTGCTGACAACGTTCCGGAGAATCTTTTGAAGTTCTACCTCCACTTCTCCGCGCCGATGAGCCGGGGACACATCTATAATTACATCCATCTTATGGATGACACAGGTCAGGAGGTGGAACTGCCGTTTCTGGAACTCGATGAAGAGCTTTGGGATCGCGAAATGAAACGGGTGACACTCTTCATTGATCCTGGCAGAATCAAACGTGGGGTGAAACCGCTTGAGGAGATAGGCCCTTCGCTCGTTGAAGGGAAGACTTTCAAATTGGTGATTGATGCGGCATGGGAAGATGCAGACGGGCTTCCGTTGGCTGAAGGCTATGAGAAAGCGTTTCGTGTGGGGGCTGGGGATCGTTCGGTTCCTGATCCTAAATCGTGGACTCCGGTCTTACCTGATGTTGGATCGATGGGTAAATTACAGTTACGTTTCCCGGAGCCGATGGATCATGCCCTCAGTGTTCGATGGATTCGATTGGAGAATGCGAAGGGTGTAACGGTGGAGGGTGCCGTCTCGATGGCTGCGGCGGAACAGGTTTGGGAGTTGAAGCCTGAAATTGCGTGGAAAGCAGGTGACTATCGCTTTCGTGTTCTGAGCACGTTGGAAGATTTAGCTGGGAACCAGATTGGCAAACCGTTTGAAGTCGATCTCTTTGAGGAGATTAATGATCAGGGGAAGCCCAAGACTCATTGGGTCAACTTGCCGTTTACGATACCTGCTTCATGAAGCGAAGACCTGTTCCAAGGCTTCGCGCATGACTTTCGGCTCAGGAGAGGTTCCGGCCCAATAGTCGACCCCGATGACCCCCTGCCCCACGAGCATTTCGAGGCCGTCCAAGGTTTCGCAGCCGCGTCTTTTGGCTTCGCGGATGAGGTGGGTGGCCGGTGGGTTGAAGACAACATCAGAAACGAAAGTTTCTGCCTGGAGTGTATCGTACTGGAGGTCTAACTGAGCGCCGACGTCGGGATAGAGCCCGATGGATGTGGCGTTGATGAGAAAATCAGTGCCTTCAGGAATGGCGTAGGGCTTGTCCCAAGTGATCAGTTCGGTGGCGACATCAAGCTGATCATCTAACAAGGCTTTCGTTTCGAGGCCACGCTGTGGAGTCCGGTTTACGAGGATGATCTTGGCCGCACCCGAGAGGGCGAGTTCCACGGCGATGGCGCGGGCAGCGCCCCCTGCGCCTAACAAGACGACGTTCTTTCCCTTTGGATCGCGCAGCTTCTTCACCCCTTCGACGAAGCCCTTGCCGTCGGTGTTCTCGCCGATGAGTTGATCGCCTCTTCTGACCACGCAGTTCACGGCTTGCATCACGGCAGCGGATTCGCCCAAGCCATCGAGGTGCTCGATGACAGCAACTTTGTGGGGAATCGTGCAATTGAAGCCGCGGAACCCCATGGCCCGCGCGCCTGCGACGGCGGCAGCGAGATCGTCCGGGCTTACCTCAAGCGTGATGTAACGCCAATCCAAGCCGAGCTGTTGATAGGCAGCTTCAATCATGACCTGAGTCGGGTTCTCGGCCACAGGTTGGCCAAAGCACGCGGTGATGGGTTTAAGAAAGTTCTGAGACATGGTCGAAGCCTAGGATGGCACCGCGCTGCCTGTCGAGAGCGGAAATGTGGCTTGGTTACCTCCAAGATAGGTCGGTGAATCGCACTTCACAGCTATAGAGCGCGAGCCCAAGAGATCCGTTAGGCAAGAGGTATGGGCCGAGACGTTCATCATTGATGAGTAGGCTGACGCCAGCGTCATCGCGTTTGGTCGCGAGGCGGACATTCGTATCGTGAAAAGCTGCGAGGGCTTTGCGCTCCACGCGCTTCCATTGGTTTTGTGCACGTGTGAGGATTTCCAAATGCCCCTTCTGATTGAAGAGCGCTACCGTGAAGTCCTCTTGAGCGCGGTAGCTCAGAACGAGACCGACACGTCCAGCTTCATCTTGGCGATTTCGGGTGTGACATTGCACGAGAGAAACAGTGTCTTTGAAAGTTGTGATAGAAATACGATCTTTAGAGTGGCCGAGCATCGACTCTGAACCAGTGCGCTCCCACTCGTCGAAACGGATATGGAGAGGCTGTTGGTGAGACTCGAGCCAAGTTAGGAACGGTTTGGTGAATGTTGGGTAGTCGGCAAAGGAGCGTTGGAAAAGGCGCTCAGAGGCGTCTCGTTTCTCGATTGCTTTGGCGAATCGGGAGAACTTCTTGGGCTCTTTCGTGGCGAGGTAGCAGATGACCAAGGCGCCTAATGGCCGATTCGTTTGACCATTCTGAATCATGGCGACGAGAGGACGTGGGGTCGTGGTCATCGTGCGGAAGGCTTTGCCCGGATAGTTCTCAAGGGAAACGGGAAGTGCTCCTAGCTGAAGGGTCTGGCCATCTCAGTGATGCGAGGAGAGGTTTTCAGTGACGCCTTCAACATACCAATTGGCGCTGATCTCTTTATCGACCCGGCGGGTGAGGTCGTGAAATTGGTGGGCGGCTTCGTGAAGAAGCAGGAAGCGTGTGTAGTAGCGAGTAGGCTGACGGTAAAGGTAAGCTGTCTTGTTGGAGTGAAAGCACCTACCACCCACTCCGTCATTTGGAACCTTGTGGCCGTCTTGTGTCAGTTTTCTTATCCAGCTTTCTCTTGTGTTGAAGAAGTAGATGACAAGTTTCTCTTGTCGAAGCTTGGGGGCGCCTTGAAAGAAGTTCACAAATTGTGGCCAAGCTGCCTCCAGGACCTTGCTCATTTCTTCGGTTTCACTAGCGCTTCCTTCTGAGTGTAAGTGATAGTGTTTGCTGGCTATGTCGGAGGCTGCGCTGCCTGATGCTAATAGTACAAGGCTAACCAGAGCGCTAGGGAGTGTCGTGTTCATGAGGCGGTGTTGGCAGATGCATGATAATCCCCGTCCGGAATTACAATCGCGAAAGGGTTTGGCCTCGCCATGATGTTTACAATGATGAATATCACAAGATTGGGGATGATGTTGGCGGTGTCAGCCTGCGCGATACCGATATGGGCTATGAACTCTGTTGAGCACACTAAGGCTGATAAGGCAGCCTGGAAAGCGGCTTGGTGCCGAGGTGTACAGCATTTGCCTCCGGCGGCGACGCCGTTTCCTGTTGGGGAGGCGATGATGACACCAGCTACCCTGAAGATGCCGTCCTGGGGAGGAGTTCCAGGTGATAGCCTTAGTGTGCCGCTCTTTGCGGAGACGCCGTTTTTAGGCTTTGAAGAATCTTTGTCTCAGACGTTGCTGACGGAGCGGTAGTGTTGGCGCCTGAGAATCTTTGTCGCTTTCTTGCCATCTCGGCCATCGCACATGGCGAGGCGGTTCAGGAAGGTGATGACAGCGGCACGATTCACCTCCGAGAGTTTGGGCAGAAGGCTACCAAGTGCATCAGCGACTTTACTCAAGAGGACCACCCGGCAGTTGGCTGCACGGTGGGTAGTCTCGACGCGAAAGAGTTCGGCGAGAATCTTTGAGTGCCAAGCGGGGCGAGCATTGCGAAGGCGGGCCAGGTTATCGATCCCGTGTGCGGCAGTGACCATGGAATCGTCTGCCACGGCTGCGATGAGAACATCGAGCACGGATTCATCGATTTCGCCTTTGGAATCAGTGGCGACGAGGTGACTAGCGATATCCATCACATGATGTTCTGATGGCTTTCAAGATGCGTGAGTTAGGTGCTGAGGTCGTCTTGGAACCACTAAGGGCGATGTCCTGCGAGTTGGCTTAGTATCTTGTCCCCAGCGCCAAGCTATTCCTGAATGGCCGAGATGATCGAACTCTATCCGGCCTTGGCAAACTTCGATGCCAACCAGTGAGATTTGCTTCCGTCCTTTATGCCTCTTGCGACTGGGCCCATATAGGGACTAGTTTGCCGAATCCAAGAGAAGTGTTTAGGTTCCGCTTAGCAAACTGTAATCTATGCGCTTTCCTCATCCCAGCTTTCTACTAGCACTTTTAGCGATCCTACCGATTCGAGTGTCTGGGAATGACTTGCCGATTTGGTTGGTGATTGGTGACGAGAAATTGCAAGAAGCAGCGGCACCTCTTCTGGAATACCGACGCTCGGAAGGCTTTGATGTGCGTACGTCGACGCTGTCGGTGAAGAAGGCCTTGGAACACTTGGTTAAGCAACCGAACTATATTGTTCTGCTAGGTGATGATGTGCTTTCCAGCGAGCCTGAGCAGGGAGCCTATTTGAAAGGCGAACGAAGAACGCTTTACCGTTGGCAGAAGACTCAGCCAGAAGGGTTCGTTTCGGATGCCGTCTTTGGAGATACTGATGGCGATGAGATCCCGGATATTCCTGTTGGTCGACTGCCGGGACGAACTCCGGAAGCGGTGTCCCAGATCGCGAGAAAGATTGTTCATTATGAGAATCTCCCTGCCACCCAAGACGTGCTGCGCTTTCCGGTGTGGGCGGGCAATCCTGCTTATGGCGATCATTTCCAAGCAAACATGGCTTCGAATCTCCTTCGCCAAACACTGCTCATGCAAGCGCCCGTTTGGGCAGATCTCGATTTGATCATGGGCAACGCCACTGATCCACTCTCGGCGGTGCCGGAAAAGCATGTAGATCTCTTTCATGAGTCTCTAGCCAAAGGCGGTGGGCTCTTCACGGGACTCATGGGCCATGGTGGAAATGACGCGTTTTACTCCATGCCGGTAGGGAGAACATGGATCGCCTATCACTCTTCACAAGTAGAGCAGGCCGTGGGAACGGTTCCCGCTTCTCCAGCGATCATCTTCTCTTGTGACTGCGGGAACTTTGCGCATTCAGACGAGAGCCTAGCAGAGTCTTTGCTGAAGGTCCCCGGAGGGCCCTCGGCGGTGATCGCCGCGACGACGCAATCGCACCCGCTCCCAAACTACTACTCATCGATATGTTGGTTGCAGGAACTCAAGCGTCGCCCTTCGGATAGGCTGGGCGATATTTGGGTGGCGGCGCAGAAAGCGGGTTACAAGAAACGAGATGCTTTGGTCGAGTTGGTCTTGGCCAACATCGAAGGGAAGTTGGAAGGGAAGCTCGATACGCCGCGCATTCGGAAAGACCATGTGCTGCTATATGCGCTGCTTGGCGATCCGGCGACTCGACTGAAACAGCCCCTCCCGCTGAAAGCGACCTTTGAGCGGGAAGGAGATCAGTGGCGCTGGACAGTGACTGACCCTCCTCGAGGCGCGGACTATTTGCAGATTGCTCATCGGACGCCGCCGCCGCTTTTAGAGCCAAAGGCGGAGGATTTGTCGGACCAGGCTGCTATGGTACTGTATCGTAAGGCGTCGTCAGCGCTGCAGTTTCAGGAACTGTTGAAGGTGAATTCCCCTACGAGCTGGACGGGTCTCACTCAGCATCGGCGCGGCACGCTGAGACTAGCTGTCCAAGCTGCAGGGCGGCTCCGTGTGGCGGCCAAGGAATTGCAGGAATAGCGCGGGCCGAGCCCCCCATTGACCTGCCGCTGACTTGACATCATTGAATAAAAGCGGTGTGGTGCTAGACAAAGGGGCGCCCCCCCCGTTTCCCCGAGATTTATGAAGGCTTCCCAAATTCTATCTGCTTGTCCGCTCCTCCTACTTCTACTGTTGGGAGGCTGTTTGGAGCCGATTCCTTTTGATAATCCCAACTACCCTCAAAGCAGGAATGGGAGCCTTAGATATCCTCAGGGATCCCAGCCGGGTGCGCCACGCGTGAATAGCGACCGCGGGCAAAGTTATGGTGGAAATCAGTATCCAACCGATCGTTGGAATCGCACAACACCAGGCACTTACCCTCGCGATGAGCCGCTCTTCGACCAACAGAACACAAGGCCTGCTCCGACCCCTAGGCCTGCTCCAAAGCCAAAGCCTGCTCCAAAGCCTCCTGAAGCTGAGCCTTTAGTGGATATCGATCCCATCGAGGAGTCGACGAAACCGAAGTTTGATTATGCCATCCCCGTGCAAGGCGCTTCAAACCTTGTCGTGAGTCCCTATGCAAAGGAGGGTCCCTATATTGATGTATCTGGCCTTTCTAGTGGGACTCAGATCGAATGTCCTAAGACCGGGAAGACGGTTCTCGTTCCTTAAGTAGGCAGATCGCCTGCTACTGATCTGTATGCTTGGACGCACGGTTGTCTTGGGGCCTGGCCTTCTAGGGGGCTCACTTGGCCTTGCGGTGGCGGATCAGGGACATCCGGTAGTTGTCTGGGGGCGGCGTCTTGAGCCCTTAGAGTTTCTCTCCAAGATCGAATCCTCGGAACTCGAAACCGAGAGCGATCTCGCGAAGGCGGCGCGGGGTGCGGGCTTGATTGTCTTGGCCACGCCGATTGGCGTCATGCCAGATCTTCTCGAGCGGCTCGTGGCTGCGAATGTGCTTGCTCCCGGTGTCGTCATTACAGATGTGGGCAGCGTGAAACGGCCGATCGTGGAGCATGCCATGGGCATCCTGAAGGGAACGGGCGCCCACTTTGTCGGCAGTCATCCAATGGCAGGATCAGAAGCTTCTGGAATCGAGGCCGCTCGAAAGGAGCTTTACAAAGGAGCTCTGTGCTTGATCACGCCCATCCCTGAGACCGACGAGGACGCGTTGGCGAATGTGCGTGATTTCTGGATCTCGCTAGGCATGCGTGTGCATGAGACCCCTCCCGCGAAGCATGATGAAATCGTGGCCCGTATCAGTCATTTGCCACATGCTCTCGCCTCGCTCGTTGTCGGGGCGGCTTTGGAGAAAGAGCCTTCATGGGCAGAGTTTTCCGCTGGCGGACTCCGGGATACGACCCGAGTTGCATCGGGAGATCCCGCCATGTGGGCAGAGATACTGCTAGAGAACCGTCAAGCGGTGCTCGCGGCGCTGCGAGATTCTCAAGAGCGTCTCGAGGATCTTATTCAGTGCATGGAATCGGGACAAATTGAGCCTCTTCAGCGATTTCTTCTGGAGGCGAAGGCACTTCGCGATACCCATATCGTACCGCGGTGCTAGGAGTGCTGCGATCACGCGCACCCTTGCCCTCTCTCATGTCGACCTATCTCGTTCGCAAAGGCCACTCCCTCACAGGGGAGATTACCGTGCCTGGAGACAAAAGCATGTCTCATCGGGCCATGATGTTTGCCGGATTGAGTGAGGGGACCTGCACGATCGATGGCTTTCTTCCAAGTGAAGATTGCGTCGCCACGCTGAATGCCATGCGTGCCTGTGGGGTAGGTATCGAGGCCGATTCGGCGTCCGATAAAGGCTTCGGTCCTACTCGATATGTGGTTGAAGGAAAAGGGTGCCAGCTGACTGCCCCCACTGAGCCCATCGATTGTGGAAATGCCGGCACGGGCATGCGCTTACTCGCGGGGTTGCTCGCTGGGCAACCATTCGTCTCGGAATTGAGGGGGGACGCCTCGTTGTCGTCGCGGCCTATGAATCGCATCGTCACACCTCTTGCCCAGATGCAGGCACGTATCGAGACCTTGGGCGGTGATGGTGGTTGTCCGCCGTTGCGTATTCGAGGTGGAACGTTAGTTCCAACTACATACACTTTGCCCATGGCGAGCGCTCAGGTGAAAAGCGCGGTCTTGTTAGCGGGTCTCTTTGCCGATGGTAAGACTACGGTGATTCAACCGATCATGACGCGTGATCACACCGAGCGGATGTTGCAGTCTTTTGGTGTGGAGGTGGTGACAGAGGGAACCCATATCTCCATTGAAGGCGGTCAGCCCATCAAGGCGCGTGATTTCCATGTTCCTGGTGACATTTCGAGTGCGGCCTTCTGGCTCGTCGCTGCCGCAGCTCAACCGGGTTCCAAGGTAACGATTCCTAATATCGGTCTCAATCCCTCGCGCACGGGTATCCTCGCCGTGCTCAAGCGCATGGGGGCGCAGATCACGGAGATCATTGATGAAGATCATGGCGAGCCCATCGGTCGACTTGAGGTGAATGGTGCAGGCTTGAAGCCGACTGAAATTGGCGGCGAGGAGATTCCCAATATCATCGATGAAATTCCCGTTCTTGCCGTAGGGGCTGCACTTGCTCCTGGCACTACGGTCATCCGCGACGCGAAGGAACTGCGAGTCAAAGAATCGGATCGCATTGATGCAGTGGTCAAGAATCTCCGGGCAATGGGCGGGGACGTAGAGGAAGCTGAGGATGGCATGATCATTCACGGTGGCAAACAGCTGCGCGGGGCGACCGTTCCCAGTTATGGGGATCATCGTATCGCCATGGCCTTTGCTATTGCAGGACTCTTTGCGGAGGGTGAGACGATTGTTGAAGACACCGCTTGCGTGAACACCTCCTATCCAAGTTTCGAATCCACATTAAAACGTTTTATCTAACAGCACCTAAGTTCCTATACATGTCTACCCATCACGTTGTCGCCATTGATGGTCCTGCCGCTTCCGGCAAGAGTAGTGTTTCTCGCAAAGTAGCAGAAAAGTTGGGTTATGCCTTCGTGAGTTCGGGCCTAATGTACCGGGCGTTCACTTGGGTGGTCTGTGAGGTTGGGCTCGATCCTGAAGCGGACCCTGACGCAGTCGTTGCCCTCTTGGACAAGACCAAGATAGAAGCCTCTCGCCGTGACAATGAATTGTTCTTACTCGTCAATGGCTCTGATCCAGGCGACGCCCTCACTTCGGATTACGTGAATGGCAATGTTTCCAAAGTGGCGAAGATTCCCGACGTGCGCAAAGCGCTTGTGAAACAACAGCGCGCTTGTGCGGAAGCGACGGACATTGTCATGGAAGGTCGCGATATTGGGTCCGTCGTCTTCCCGGACACACCCTACAAATTCTACCTCGATGCAAGCGAGGTAGTGCGGGCCCGACGCCGCGCTGCTCAAGGCTTGGGAGATGAAATTGCCGAGCGCGATCGTCTCGATTCCACGCGCAAAGTTTCTCCATTGAAAGTTGCCGATGGGGCGACCAAGATTGATACGTCTGACCTGACATTGCCTCAGGTCGTGGAGGCTCTGCTTGGCCAACTTAGTGAACAAGGAGTGACTCCTTCCTCTACTTAGGATAGTCTTCTGCCCATGAAGCCGCTCTACTGGTTTTTCTACACGGCTACGAAGATCGTCACCAAGGTCTTCTATCGTTTCGAGGTTGTGAATCCCGAGCGACTTGTCGAGAACGGCTCAGCTCTCATTGCCTGCAATCACGAGAGCTTCTTGGATCCGCCCTGTGTTTCAGTCGCTTTCAAGAATCCGATTCACTTTCTGGCACGCAAGACTCTCTTTAACAACCCGCTCTTCGGTGGTCTGATCTCGCGGCTCAATGCCTTACCCGTCGATCAGGAGAAGCCCGATATGATAGGGCTACGTAGGATCATCGGCTTGCTCAAGAGCGGCGAACGCGTCCTCATCTTTCCCGAAGGCGAGCGCACCAATGATGGTCAGTTTGGCAAAGCCGAACCCGGGGTTGGCTTGGTCATTGCCAAAAGCCAAGCTCCGGTCTTGCCGGTACGCATCTTCGGAGCCTACGACATCTTCCCCCATGGAGCCAAAGTGCCCAAAGTGATGGGCAAGCTCACCATCGTTGTCGGCCACCCAATCGATTTCAGCAATGAGAAGGCCGACAGTGCAAATCGGAAAGAGCTCTATCAGAGCTTTAGCGAGCGGACCCTTTCCGCCATCCGAGCGCTGGAACTGCCCAAAGCCTGAGCTACTTCACTTGCCACCGCTCGTCGAAGAATCCCGAAGCAACGACCTTGCCGGCGGCTTCGGCATTTGGAGGTGTTCGCGTATCAATCACCGCCCAATCACCTAGCTTCGGGTTTTGTAAGGAATTTGTCCTGTCATGAGCTTCTCGGAAGGTTGGCCCACTGTTTAGGACGATGTATTTCTCTGGATTGTCGGGGTTTGGGTAGATCAGAAGTAGCATGTGGTTGGCGCTTGGCCACGATTGGTCTCCGATTCTGATGTCCTGGGTATCCCAGTCAATCGGTGCGGTGTCGATGAGTTTGCGAATGGCCGGGCTGGAGTGGGGTGTGCCCCAGTAGAGCAAGTGATGATCTTGTTGGTCTTGTTTAGAAAGGGTTCTGCTAGATCTGCTTTGCACTTCGCCGCGGAAGAGGGCGGACCAGCGGTCGTGGAAATGGGTCCGCTCGAAGGTGTGCCAGTTGCTTGGCATCGCTTCAGTGACTTCAAGGAAAGGATTGAGGAAGGCGTCGTCGATTGGGCCTTGCAGCCCAGGGCGCTTTTGTAGGCCACTGGGTATTCCTGGAGTCCAGATACCGTCCTCACGTTTCTGAAAATTGCCAGGACCGGCGGGAGTCATGACTTGGCCATCGATCCGTATACTTGCCTTCTCTCTTAGTGTGAACGAAGTCACGTTAACAGTCGTTATGTCGTAGAGGCCGGAGGATACGAGTTTAGCATCAAGTCGGCTGTCTTGATAGTGTTCATGGAGTCCGGTGATACGAAACGGGCCATCGCCTGGGTATCGGAGGGTGCGTGTTTGCCACTGCCACGTCTCCTTCGGCTCGTCTGCTTGGGCCAGCCGATCTTTTAACCAAGCCCCAATTTCTTTGATAGAGTCTTCGTGGTACTTGTGCCCCATATTTGGACCAATGACGTGATAGAGTTTGTGATCGTGCTCACGAAGGGCGTCTTCCATGACAAGGGCCGCTTGGATTTGCTTGTCCTTCTCGCCGCTGTAAGCAACGAGGGGCTGGTTGAGTAAGTTGCGGGCGTAGTTAGGCACATCATAGACCGACCAGAGCGTTTGTTCATAGCTGGGAGGGTAGTTGACGGGCTTGAGCTTGATGTACTGCGCGGTTTCCGCAAAGCCAGCTCCGGCATGAACGGCAGCCCATTGATCAGCGTAGTGCGCTCCAAGATGCCACGCGCCCGCACCTCCCATGGAGAAGCCTAACAAGACGATTTGCTTCTCTTCGATTCGATAGCGTGCCTTCACATCGGTAATTGCTTCTAATACATCAATTTCGCCCGCTGCTTTGAAACCGATGCACTGTCTGCCAAAGGGATGTAGGGTGATCCCGTCTTCGAACTTGAACGGACTGCGTTTCTTCTCGCGATCACGAAGGAAGTAGAGATCGGTATTTTTGTCGCCGCGCCCATGGAGCCAAACGTAAAGTGGCACCTTTTTCGACAGATTTAGGCCATCCGGAATTTCTAGCCCGTAAGGTTGAATCGAGTCGTCGAGCTTGGAGCGAAATCCGCAGGTGATGAGGCCGCCTGCCTTTAACCAGGGGGTCTGATTCTTAGCCAATGCAGATAGACGTTCCTCAGCTCTATCGAGAGCCTCATCGACATAGCCAGATGCTTTCTCACCATAGAACTCACCGTGTCGATGCGCGAGACGGACAGCTTTCGAGTAGATGGCCACATCGGCGTAACGTGGATGTTCCAATTCTCTGGCCTCAAGCTTCGCCAACCGTGTTTCCTGAGTCTGGAGAACCTCCAGACCAGGAATGTGCGTGCCTGGTGGCGGTAACAGTCTAGGAATATCCTGAGCGTGAATCGAACCTAAGAGAAGAAGGGCAGCGAAGAGATGACGTATCATGAGAGCCAAATGGGAAGGGGTGCGCACGGAAAACATCTTCTACCGCCCAGCGAAGGCAAATCCAATCTATCGACCAATGATCGGGTTTTGCGAAAAATGGGCCATGGTGCACCCGCTGATTTGTCTTGTGTCAGATCGCCCAGGATGACACATTAGGGGAAATCTGATAGGGAGGTGGTTATGGATGGAATCTTTTACGATTCTTCAGGAAGATCTTCTTCTATCTAATCTGTATCTATTTGGAATCATGAATGAGCAATGGCATCTGGCGATCAATCGGAAGCAGAGTGGTCCCCATTCGCGGGAAGAGTTGAAAACCATTCTGCAATCAATAAATCTGGACGGCTCGGATGTGAAAGTGTGGCTGCCGTCGATGCCGGAATGGGTTCACCCTGCCTCGGTGGATGGGCTCCTTTCTTCAGATTCTCCACTGCCAATCCCTTCTTCTGATGGGGTGGAATCCTCAGAGTTCAATCCTTACGCTCCTCCTCAGACGGTTGCGGCTCTTGAAGAACCTCTAGCTGAACTGGGGAACCATCGTTTCGAAGTCATGAAGTGCTTGTCCGTTGGATGGGCAATTACGAAGGCTAACCTTGGGCAACTCCTACTCTTTCTAGTGGTCATGATCGGTATCTCGATCTTTGTGGCGCTTCCTTTTGAGATCGCCATCGCTGTCCTGGGTGGTGAGTTCACTTCCCAAGAGCCATTAGTGCAAGACGGGCCTGCAGCCATCCTAACGGTTGTCTCGGGGCTTGTCCAACAGCTCGTGGGCGTCTTCTTGGGGCTTGGAGCAATCCGGTTTCAGCTTAACCACCTTCGGCGCTCAACCCCGGCTATTTCAGATCTCTTCACTGGCGGGCCACATTTTTTAAACGCGGTCATCGCTTATATCCTCTTCGCCCTTGCGGTTGTTATTGGGCTCGTTCTTCTAATTATCCCTGGGATCTACATCATGATCCGGTTGGCGCCTCACCAGATCTTGGTGGTCGATCGGAGGATGGGCCCTATCGAAGCCCTCAAAGCGAGTTGGTCGATCACTCAGGGAAATGTGTTGAGCCTGATCGGCCTGGGGCTGATGGGCCTCCTCATCGTTCTAGGAGGCACTCTCGCACTTCTCGTGGGGCTCATCTGGGCGATTCCCACAGTTTATCTCGCTTGGGTGGCGGCGTATCACACAATGGCCTACGGCGAAGCTTCGTTGTCGCAGCACGAAGGCTGAAGAGTGCTTGTTAGCCTTCTTTCTTTCCGATCGGCTTACCTCCACGCATCTGGAGGATTGAAATGGTAGCTTCTCCGGATACCTGAGCTTCATCCTTGGTGGCAGCTTGGCTGAACTTGATCTCACTGGATAGAACGCCGAATCCTTTGACGCCACCCATGATGATACCTTGAGCCGCTATGGTGCTTGTGCTAGGTCGAAACAGCACGTCTTCTAAGCCGATTCCCAGGACGATCTTGGCCCCGTCAGACTTCCGCTTGGCGTGAATGACCACACTCGCTGGATATTCTCCGTCTGATCCAGGCATCTTTCCGCGTTCGGCAATTACCCCGACGGCTTCGAACTCGATCGGCTTATCGTGCAATGTCATGCTAAGATCAATCTCACCGATCTTCTGAGTATTCCGTGGCGACTTATCGTACCAATGTGTGTCAAAGGTAACCTTGGCGCTGCCAATCTTAGAAAAATAGACGGGTTCCTTTGGAGAGTCAGGAATCTTGAGAGGCCAGATCTTGAAAGCATTCTCGATCGCCGTTCGGCGCATGTTGATAAACGTTCGCAGCTTCTTTAGGCCTTTCTCTTGGGACCTACCCCGCGTATGCAAGTCTTTGAGGCGTTCGGTCACGGCATCGATTTCTGCGTTCAACACGCTCTCTTTCCAATGCGCATCCAAGATCGCTTTCATGGTGGTCAGATACTTGTCCTGGATCTCGGGGAAGTGATAGAGGCGATTCGATATCACGGATTGACTTTGGGCTGCGTGATTGGGGATGAAGAACGGGGGGAAGGGCATCATCGAGGTGAATGCGCTGTCTAAGCCCCAGGGAATGAACTGCCATTTCGAGGTGCTAGGGTTCTGATAGAGAAAGTAGTTATTCTGGTTGTTCGTATAGCCATCCCAGAAGCTAATCAGACTTTCCATGGCCCAGAATCGAATGAAGGCATCGATGTCGAGGATTTCTCCGATCTCTTTGAGCGTGGATTCAGGGTTCTTCAAAACGTCGTGAAGCGGTTTCAAGGCGGCGACTTTCGTTCGTTTCCTCTTGGACTCAAATTTGTGCATCCAACCGTCCATGAAGTCGGCGATGGTGCCTTCGAAAAGATCGCCTTCATCACTTCCGAAGGTGCGCATAAGGAAAGGCTTGCGAATAGACTCAACGTTAGAATAGATCCCAAGGTTCTGTCCGTTCACGGTGACGTGCGCGTGATTGCATCGTGGAGCGGGCGTTTTGGATTCCTGAAATAGCTGGTAGCCGAGATACTGGCTGAGATGCGCAGTGTCCTGTTTGTTGTTGTTGAGCGTGAGTCGATCCAGGCCGTCAATGGGATGTTGCTTCTTCCGGTACTCGTTGAACTTGACCTTGAGCGAAGGTCGGGTGCTATCGAGAGAACCAATGAATCCCTTCTTTCGAATGCCAACGTTCTCGATACGGACGCCATCGATCGTGATGTGCCCTTTCATGTAGGTGAAAGGTTTCTCTGGCAGGGTCTTGCTTAACGCTTCGCCCATCGTTCGTGTCTGGAGACAAAGCGCGGCCCATTTCTCCTCTGGCAATTCGATGCGAACCTGGACGATGTGATCCCGCTGGAAGAGGCGGTCGGCGGAGAGTCTTTCCGCGCTGATGGTCGCATGGGCGCTGAGAACAAAAAGTAGAAGGAACCGATACATGCTCTTTTGGTTTATAGCGGGAAGCCAATCTTGCCAATCGAGAAACCTGGTTCTCGACGATCAAGGAGGGGGCTGCTGAAACAGAAGCGACCGTAATGCTAGACGTTGAAGCGGAACTCAACGACGTCGCCGTCTTTGACGACGTATTCTTTGCCTTCGATGCGGAGCTTGCCGGCTTCTTTGGCTTTCACTTGGGATCCCAGTTCGACGAGGTCGTCGTAGTGGACGACTTCGGCTGCGATAAAGCCGCGCTCAAAGTCTCCATGAATGACGCCGGCAGCTTGCGGTGCTTTCGTACCTTCGCGGATGGTCCAGGCACGGGTTTCTTGCTCGCCCGTGGTGAGGTAGGTGCGTAGGCCTAACAAGTGATACACGGTGCGGATGAGATCGGAAACACCGCTGCTTTCGACGCCGAGGCTGGTGAGGAATTCCTGGGCTTCATCTTCATCGAGGGAGACAAGTTCGGCCTCGATGCTGGCACTGATAACGATGGCTTCGGCCCCGTGAGTTTCGGAAGCATAGGCTTTGACCGCGGAGACATGCGGGTGATTGTCAGGATTTGCACGCGCGTCCGCGAGGTCGTCTTCGGAGACGTTGCAGGCGAAGATGGTGGGCTTGCCAGTGAGGAGTTGGAAGCCGTGCTGGATCTTCTGCTCATCGTCGGTCAGCTCCAAGGTGCTGGCGGGTTTGCCGTCGTTAAGATGGGGGAGGAGCTTTTCTAGAATGAGCAATTCGGCCTTGGCTTCTTTGTCGCCGCCTTTGGCTTTCTTCACATTGCGTTCTTGGCGGCGTTCCATGGCGGCCATGTCGGCGAGGAGGAGTTCGGTGTTGATGACTTCAATGTCGCGCAGAGGATTGATCGAGCCATCGACGTGGTGAATGTCAGAGTTTTCGAAGCAGCGGACGACCTGGACGTTGGCATCGACTTCACGAATGTTGGCGAGGAACTGATTGCCGAGGCCTTCTCCTTGGCTCGCACCTTTGACGAGACCAGCGATGTCGACGAATTCAATCGCAGCCGGGACGAGTTTCTGCGATTTGGAGATTTCTGAGAGGACGGCTAGCCTGGGGTCGGGGACGGTGACGACGCCTTGGTTCGGCTCGATCGTGCAGAAAGGGTAGTTTGCGGCCTCTGCTTTCTGTGTCCGGGTGACCGCGTTGAAGAGAGTCGATTTGCCGACGTTCGGAAGTCCTACGATACCTGCTTGTAACATGGCGCGACCTTCGCGCAACTTTACCGGGCTGCACGTGAAAAGTCTTCTCTGAAGTTGGGCGAGCCTCAGGCTAGCACCGTGAAAGAGAATAGCGCACTTCCTACGATTCCGCATGGGTGCTCCGCCAGCTGGGAGGGCCTGGTGACGAGCGATTGGCGTTGTCTTAGCTGCGTTCCCAGAATTGGCAGAGGGTCTCGGGTTGAAAGGCTCCTTTTTAGTCGAGCCTGGCCTGGATGACTTCGAGAAGGTCAG
>JAACDM010000370.1 GCA_009936795.1 Verrucomicrobiaceae bacterium
GATAGTTTGAGCGATTTCTTAGGATGCTCGCTGGGTTCTGAACCTCGGCAACGAGATCGATCTGACATCAAGTTTACCCCAGTTTGAGCGTGTCCGGAGAGGGGCCTGACGGAAAGGAGAGTCTCGAGAATTGAGATAATTCTTCCAGTCGCACTACGGCACGAAATTTGTTATGAGACCCCTATGGGCGATGGTGTGGCGGAGCCTTCTATCATGGCTTGCCATCATGGTCATCTCAATGGCTGGATTATGAGCAATGGAGCGTCGTTGCCTGACGTTGCGATTTGTCAGAAAGTCGGCAAAGAGTTCGCTCTCGTGAATCCATTACTCTGGTGAGCAGTGGTCAGAGATTCATGCAATTGCGAGTGCAGTTCCTCCGTTAAGGTGAGGGGATGACTTCGACTCGAAACC
Organism: Verrucomicrobiaceae bacterium; assembly: GCA_009936795.1. GTDB lineage: Bacteria > Verrucomicrobiota > Verrucomicrobiia > Verrucomicrobiales > DEV007 > JAACDM01. The sequence continues at coordinate 412 of JAACDM010000370.1, forward strand.
TTCGGAACGCTCGGCTACCAGTAGTTGTCGTAATCGTGACGGTATTGTAGCTGTTAGGTGTGGTGTCGGTGCTGATTTCGTAGCCTTCGATTATTGACCAGCTCCCGTTGCCAATGCGGCTTGCGATTTCTGGCCAAGTGGGCGCTGTTAGGATGGGAGAAGCTTCGACAATTAGCTTGGAATCGCTGGGAACGGTTTTTGGAAGGTCAAATGTGATAAGCTGCTCTGTGTTAGTTGCCTTTAGTTCCGTTAGGGGTTCTGTGAAACTCGACATAGGGGTGTCAGGGGCGGATTGAATAAAATACTCCCAGAGATTCTCCAGACCGTCCTCGTCCGAATCCTCTAATGGTTGGTAGGCGCCGAAGTGGTGGAACCGCCACCAATCGTAAGGGGCGTCAGCAATGGGAATGACGACACCTCCGTGGATAGATCCATAGCCTTCGCCAATGCTGTCACCGTTGGTGTCGAGGCTTGACTCTGCCAAGGAAATTGTAAGTATTTCAAGGCCTTCATCTTGGGTGTCGCTGAGAATAGTTACGTTGAAGGATTCCTGAGTTGCTCCATCAGCTATGCTGACGCTAGCAGAACTGCCGCTTGAGTAGCCTGGAAGTGTCGTCGTGAAATCCGTGCCTATGGTCGCCCCTTGGAAGTTGAGAGAAATGTCCACGTTTCCGGCAGCGGGATTCTCTAAGGTTATCGTAATCGTATGATTACTAAGATCTTCCTCTAGGACGGTTGTGTTGTAGTTTGGTCCGGTGACGCTTATACTTCGTTGGGGAACGTTGATGAAGGCTGTGGAATCTAGCTTGGCCAAGGGGTCGCCGACGACGGTGTTCTGCCAGGAAATAACCTGAATGCTAGACCATGCGGCTTCGACCCAAGTCAGGCCGTTGTTGTAGAAATTCTCCGTTAGTGTTTCGTTTTTAGCGACGGCGAAGGTGAATGGCTCCCAGACATGGCCTAGCCCAAATGTGCCACCGATTGCGACCCATTTGGCAACCTGCCCGTGCTCCGCGCTCGCCGGCGTTTGGGATCCGAATTGCTGACCGTTAAAGCTTTCGTAAGTATTGTAGATGGCCCCGTTTGGTAACTGATTCATGTAGGAGGAGATCCAATTCGTGTGGCTTCCACCTGGATGATTAGCACCAAAGCCAGAGAGAAAAGCGATAGGGCCTGAGGTCAATTTGAGGTGTGTGCTGGGATACGAAGCGATGGCGCTGGGGAGCTCGCCTGCGAGGAAGTCGCTTGTTTCATCGTGAATGATGTGGGTCCACGTGGTGGAGAGGGCCAATGCCGTTTGTGAGTAATCAGCGCCATCAAAGTTGGAGTCGCTTGCGCTGAAGGTCTCGTCCAGAATGATGGCATGTGAGGCGCGGTCCAAGAGGATGTTCTCAGCGCGATCAACAAGTGCCTTGGCGTCATCCACGGTGTCACCATCTAGCCGCGCTGTGAGGTAAAGATAGCTTTCGGCCGGTTCGGGCGCACTGATTTCCCAGTGTCGGAATTTTTCTACGCCATCATCGAGAACGATCTTCTCGGTGAATGATAGATTTGTCGAGACATCGATGTCGACGGAGACCGGCAAGTTACTTGCGCTTTGGTAATACGGATTGACGATGAAGTTGTCTGCATAACAGTCTAAATCACCATCTGCTTCGCCATCGTCGAGGTCGTGCCAAAGCAGGCATAGTTCGCTATCTACGGAAGCAAAAGTGATGTTGTTCTCCTTAAGAAGTGTGATCGATCCGGAAGCACTATTGCCCACAGTTCCATCGTTGATATCGAGAATCTGATGTGGGATGCCCTTGGTCAAGACGATTACTCGGATGGTTGTCTCGAGGCTACCGTTGGTAAGAAATGTTCGTATCTTGTCGCGGATCTTTGTCTCGTATTCCACGTAGTTGACTCGCCCTGTGGGTACAGTCGCATCGTCAAGATTGAGTTGGTGCACGCCCGGTCGCTTTGTCTGGTAGTGTGCGAATACCTGATAGCCGTCACTGGTCTGCAAACTTCCGGGATCGTTGTAGACCACGAGAATGTTATCGGGTGTCAGTTGGGCTTGTGCTGCGAAGGGCAGGGTGGCGAGCAAGAGGTAGACCCATTTGATCGAGAGAGGGGCTTTCATGAAAAGGGGACAGAAGACACAGCGGCGCCGAGGGTCCTCCAAGTGGACTGTTTGTGGCAAGGCTTTTCCTTGAATCGATCAGTTCTCCTACGCATGGTTAGATGCCGATGTTTACTCCCCGATCATCTTTGAATCATCTTCTTCTCGTTCTGCTTCTTCTTTCGCTACGTCTTGATGCGAAAGTGACCTCTTTTCCACTGGCCCCTCGGTCTCAATCCAACGGAACGACGCTTTTCGAGAAGCTAACAGCCGATCAGACCGGCCTGAAACATGTGAACGGGATCGATACGAAGCATCCTTACAAGTATGTGTATGTGGGAGGATACGCATGTGGTGGATTGGCAATTGGCGATGTCGACGGCGATGGTTTACAAGACATTTTTGCTGCCGGAGGTTCTGGTAAAAACACGCTCTATTTGCAGAAGAAAGGGACTTCACTACGCTTTGCCGATGCCACCTCAAAGGTGCCCGGACTAGATGGAGGTGATCTTTGGGCTGCAGGTGCGGCTCTCGCAGACATCGATGCCGATGGTGATCTCGATCTTTACATCTGCCACTTTGATGCGCCAAATCAACTCTATCTAAATGATACTCAAGTTCCAGGTGAGCCGATCTTTACAGAATCTGCAGGGCCACTTGGCTTGGCCATCAAGGATGCCAGCTTCATGCCGTCTTTCTGTGATTATGACAACGACGGCGACCTGGATCTCTTTGTCTTGGGGTACCAGTATCGCGATCCCAAGGGACGGCCGAAACGGGTGGCAGACGCCTCGGGGGAAGTGCTAGTCGCCGACGATCAAGGGTTCCTGGTTCAGAAACGGAATGGCAAGTATGAGGTGAGACCGGGCTCAGAGAAATACTATGCCATGACGAAGGATGAGTTTGGAAAGCCAAAGTTTGGTAGTGCGGGACGCCCTGACTATCTCATGCGGAATGATGGCGGCAAGTTTACCAATGTGAGTGCGAAGGCGGGAATTACTGGCATCGGTGTTGGAAACTCAGCGACATGGTTCGACTCGGATGCGGATGGTGATTTGGATCTTTACATCGCGAACGATTTTAAAGTGGCCGATCAGTTCTTTCGCAACAACGGGGACGGGACGTTTAAGGATGTGGTGAAAGATGTGGTGCCTCATACGGCTTGGTTCTCGATGGGAAGCGATGTTGGCGACCTCAATAACGATGGTTTGTTAGATTTGATCGTCACGGATATGGCTGGCACGACCCATTATCGCTCGAAGGTGTCTATGGGAGAGATGTCGAACAACGCCGACTTTCTGCGACTCGCCGATCCTCAACAGTACATGCGGAATGCGGTGTATGTGAATACAGGGACGCCTCGATTCATGGAAGCGGCTTATCTCACGGGGCTGGCGAACACGGACTGGACTTGGGCTGTGAAGCTCGCGGACTATGACAATGATGGGCGGGTCGATGCCTTCTTCACTAATGGATCGGCACGTATGTTTAATCATTCTGACTTCAGTACGAAGACGGGAGATCGGGTTGGGAAGACCGAGTGGGATCTCTGGGAGAGTTTTGACGAACGGCATGAGGAAAACCTGGCGTTTCAAAATCAGGGTGATCTGAAGTTTAAGAACGTGAGTGCGAACTGGGGGTTCAGCAGTCCAACGATGAGCTACGCCTGTGCCCATGGGGATCTAGACAACGATGGTGATCTCGATTTGCGGGTGGCCGATCTGAATCAGCCAATTGCGATCTATCAGAACCACAGCAGGGGTAATTCTCTTCAACTACGCTTGCAAGGAGCCAATAAGAATCGCCATGGATTGGGCGCGCGTGTGGAGGCTCGCGTCGGCCCGCGAAAGCAGGCGCTGGCATTGATGCCCACAACTGGCTTTCTCTCGAACAACGATTCGTATCTCCACCTTGGGCTCGGCGAGGCTAGCGTCGCAGACGAAATTGCCATTCACTGGCCTGGTGGTGGGCGGCAAGTGTTGAAGGATCTCGCGGCGGGCAAGATCCATCACGTGGTACAAGACTCAAATGCCAAACCGGAAGCGCCGGAGCCTCCCAATCCACTCTTTGCCACGATGAGTTCAATGCCGGCGTTGAAACACCTGGAGAAAGACTACGACGACTTTGCAAGACAACCACTCTTGCCAAACAAGCATTCTCAGTTGGGGCCTGGCATGGCGATAGGCGATATCGACGGTGATGGCGATGATGATTTCTACCTCGGTCGCAGTCGGGGTGGCAGGCGGGCAATCTACACAAACGCCGGTGGTGGGAGGATGACGGTGCAATCGATGGCTCCGTTTCAAGGAGAAGAGATTTATGAGGATCTGGGAGCACTCTTCTTCGATGCCGATCGCGATGGAGACCAGGATCTCTACGTGGTGAGTGGTGGCGTGGAGGGTGAGCCCGGAGACGCCTGTTTTCAGGATCGACTTTATGTGAACGGCGGGAAGGGGAATTTTGCCAAGTCGATTGGGGCGCTTCCCAAGCTCGCGGATAGTGGTGGAGTGGTTGTGGCTGGCGATATCGATCGCGATGGTGATCTGGACCTCTTTGTTGGAGGGCGCGTGATTCCTGGAAAGTACCCGGAGACACCAGCGAGCCGTTTGCTAGTGAATCAGAGTGTGGAAGGGCAGCCCAAATTCGTCGACGAGACGACTTCGCGTGCCCCGAATTTATCTAGCACCGGCCTTGTGACAGGGGCGGTTTGGTCCGACGCGAATGCGGATGGGTGGCTCGATCTCCTTGTGACGCACGAATGGGGGCCGGTAAAATATTATCAGAACCAGCAGGGGCAGCTTGTCGAGAAGACGAAAGAATCAGGCTTGGCGGATCGGTTAGGCTGGTGGAACGGGATCGCCTCGGGCGATGTGGATGGAGACGGCGACCTTGATTATCTGGCGACAAACTTTGGGCTGAACACGAAGTACAAAGCTTCCAAGGAGAAACCAGAGCGACTTTACTATGGTGACTTCGATAACACGGGGAACCCCCATTTAGTCGAGGCCAAGAACGAGAAGGGTCTTTGGGTGCCACGCCGAGGGTTGAGTTGTTCAAGTCATGCCATGCCTTTCGTGCGGGAGAAGATGGGCACCTTTCACAACTTTGGAATGGCCTCTCTCCAAGAACTCTATTCTACGCCAAAGCTAGATTCCGCGCTGCGCATGGAGGCAAATACGCTAGAGTCTGGTTGGTTCATCAATCAAGGCGTGGACAAGAAGACAGGTGTGCCTAGATTCATTTTTCAGCCTCTGCCTAGGGCGTCTCAAGTCGCGCCTGGATTTGGTGCTGTCGTTGTAGATTTCGATGGTGACGGTGTGAACGATGCCTTCATGGCCCAGAATTTCTACGGACCTCAAGTGGAGACGGGACGCATGGATGGTGGACTGAGCATGTGGTTGCGCGGTGAGGCCAATGGGCAATTCGCTGCTACAGGACCGCGAGAGTCTGGAATCAGTGTGAGAGGAGATGCTGCCGGAGCGAGCTTGGTTGATTTCAATCAGGACAATTGCCCGGATCTGCTCGTGTCGGTGAATAACGGCATCATGGAAGCTTATGACAATCGGGCGCGTCAGATGACCAAGAACCGCTTCATCAAGGTTCAACTGAAAGGGCCGCCAGGCAATCCGACCTGTGTTGGTGCGAGGGTGAGGTTACGCTTCGCCGATGAGGCGGCCAATCCAGCTCAACTAGCAGAAATGCAAGCTGGGGGAGGCTATCTTTCGCAATCCACGGCGGCCGTCTTCTTCGGCTGCGGGCAGAAGGCCAAGGCGGTGGCCTTGGACGTCGTCTGGCCGGATGGCAAGGCGATTCGCTACAAGCTGGCCCAGAGCGCGGGAGCGGTGACCGTGCCGATGCCGGAGTAGGGTTCGATTCCTACGAATTCCCGATGGCGAGACCCTTGAAGGCGTGTTAAACAGGCCGCGATGAGTGAGCAAGGACCTGCATTTGACCTGAGTTATGTGGCCAATTTGGCCCGGCTAGAGTTGTCTGAGGAGGACGTGGCCATGTTTGAGCCGCAGCTTCAGGGCATCTTGAGTTACATGGAAAAGCTGGATGCGATTGATGTCAGTGGCATCGAACCAACGGCTCATGCAAACCCTGTGCTCAATGTCACGAGGCCTGACGAAGTTTGTCCGAGTTTGCCCGTTGAGGAGGCGCTGCGCAATGCTCCCAAGTCGGCTAATGATCAGTTCGTGGTGCCTAAGGTTGTTGAATAGAGGAATGGAATCATGAGTTTAGCTAGCCAAACGATCAAGGGGCTCCAAACGCTCCTGGAGAAGAAAGAGATTCAGCCGAAAGAAATTATTGATAGTGTCGCCGAAGCCGCGGCGGTTCGTGATGGCGCTATCGGGGGGTATCTAGGGCTCGATCAGGAACTCGCGCATCGAGATGCGGAGGAAATTTCCGGTGGTGTGTTAGCGGGAATTCCTATCGGGATCAAAGACCTGCTCAACGTTAAAGGCCAGCCTTGCGGTTGCGCTTCCAAGATTCTTTCGAATTACATCGCGCCTTACGATGCGACGAGCATCGCTAAGCTCAGGGCCTCGGGCGGTATACCCTTTGGCCGGGCGAACATGGACGAGTTTGCCATGGGGTCGTCGAACGAAAACTCATCTATCAAGCCAGTACACAATCCGTGGGACCTGGAGAGGATTCCAGGAGGGTCAAGTGGCGGTTCGGCAGCCATCGTGGCCGCTGATGAAGCCATCGCGGCTTTGGGATCAGATACGGGTGGTTCCATTCGACAGCCTGCGGCTTTCTGTGGCTGTGTGGGGCTCAAGCCAACCTATGGCCGAGTGTCTCGCTTTGGTCTGACAGCATTCGCGTCGTCGCTTGATCAGATTGGACCGTTGACAAAGACGGTAGAAGACGCGGCGATCCTGTTAGGGGCCATTTCTGGCGGCGATAAGAATGATAGCACCTGTCTTGATGAATCTGTTCCAGACTATGTTGCCGATCTCCAAGGTGATATCAAAGGCATGAAGTTGGGGATGCCGAAGGAGTTCTTTGGAGAAGGGATCGATCCGGCGATTCGGGCTTCGGTGGAAGAAGCAGCCAAGCAATTTGAGAGCCTAGGCGCTGAGATCGTGGAAGTGTCTTTGCCTCACACGGAGCAAGCCGTGGCTGTCTATTATATCATCGCTACGGCAGAAGCTTCGGCCAATCTGGCTCGCTTTGACGGCGTGCGTTATGGCTATCGCGCTCCAGATGCTGAGAATCTGGGCGAACAGTATGCCAAGAGTCGGGCTCAAGGATTTGGGAACGAGGTGAAACTTCGGATCTTGCTAGGAACCTACGTGCTCAGTTCGGGCTATTATGATGCCTACTACCTTCGTGCGCAGAAGTTACGGACGCTCATCCGGCAAGATTTCACGTCAGCCTTTGAGACCGTGGATGCTATTATTGGACCCGTAAGCCCAATCGCCCCCTTTAAGATCGGCGAGAACGCCTCGGATCCCTTGGCCATGTACTTGGCTGACATTTACACGATCAGTGCCAACCTTGCAGGGATCTGTGGCTTGAGCTTGCCATGCGGTTACATGACGCCGAGCGATGGCCAACGCGAGTTGCCGATTGGCCTCCAGATCCTCGGGGCGCCCTTTGATGAAGGTAAGGTTCTCAAGTTAGGACATAACTTTGAGCAGTCGACGGAGTGGCATCAACGTCGGCCTTCGCTGGGTTAGCCTATTTGGAAGTTGGGGAGCGGTTGGATTGTGGGGACATCGAACTATCGAGAGAGCAGCTTCTTATGATACTCCACATAACCAGTCTTGGTGGACTGTTCCTTTAGGCGTTCAAAGCATCTCGCAGACTCTCTCGAATGTGAAATGACACCGTTGGCGAAATAGTTGAAGTTAATTCGATATTCGGGCTGGGCCCATGCTATGTTGTCTTCCCAAGCATACCTTAGTGGGGACGGCTAGTTGAATTCTGAGCCAATCCTGGTCCCGCACGATTCCGTCGCCTCCTCTGAGTTTACTCAAGGAGCCAATATTTCTAAAGGATCCCTTTTCCCTGCATCGTCGGCCCTACGTGGCGCCAGTAATTCAAAGAACGTTCAAGCACAAATGACCCAGGCACCACCGCAATCGTCTATTGCGAAGCAAATTTCGCCAAGATGGACGGCAAGACTGCCAATGGACTGGTCCGCCACTCCGAAAAGTATGAGATTCTTCCCGTCATCGACAGCGAGAAAGCTGGTCTTGATGCGGGAGTGGTGCTCGATGACGTCCCGAACGGAATTCCAGTTTGTCGTGATCTAGCAGAAGCTCTGAAACTCGCAGGAAGCGACACGCCGGACTACTTCATCTTCGGGATGGCTCCGTCGAGCGGCATCCTATCGAAGAAGGAACGCAGCCTGGTCCTTGAGGCGATTGGTCTCGGGATGAACATTGTGAATGGCCTCCATGAATTCTTGAATGATGACCCTTAATTCGCAGCAGCAAGTGCCAGAATGCAGGTCGATATCCTTGATGTTCGGAGGCCTAGAGCCAAGAAGGATCTTCGGATGTTCACTGGGCGCATTGACGAAGTCACTTGTCCGGTGATTGCCGTGTTAGGCACTGACGGCGCCATTGGAAAACGTACGACCTCGAC
>JAACDM010000371.1 GCA_009936795.1 Verrucomicrobiaceae bacterium
CCCCCGTCGCATCTTTAGGATCAACGTCAGGACGAGTGATACGGCTAATCGTCGTGCTCCCTTGACCTCCATAGAGCCAACCATCCGGCCCCCAAACGAGTCCATTGGCGACACTATGCGTGTCTTCCAAACCAAAGCCCTGCAGTCGAACCTCTGGAGACCTGTCGGGAACATCATCGCCATCCGCATCTGGATAGAATAAGAGATACGGTGTGTGCATGACCCAGATCCCTCCCCAGCCACGCAGTGCTGCATTGGCCATGTTTAGCCCCTCCAACACGTTCGTATGCCTATCATAATGCCCGTCGCCGTCAGAGTCCTCGTGAACACTGACAATATCTTTCCCATGATCGTGGTGAGGCGGTGCTGGAGGGACGCGATCATATTTCGAGCGATAGTATTGATCCCGGCTCAGCATCTTAACGCCCTCGGGATACGGATATTGACGATACTGTGAGACCCACATTCGGCCGCGCGCATCAAAACTAAGGTGGGTAGGCTGGGCGACTTGTGGCTCGTGCAGCAACTGCTCAACCACAACATCGTCATCCGTCTCCAGCAAGGCGAAGGCGTCGGCCGGAGAGAGACGTTTGCCTGGGATAGGCTGCACCGTGGAATCCAGAGGCGTCGCAGAAAGTTCGAAATCGGAGGAGGAATAGAATGCCTTCACAGGCTGGGCATCCACCGGCAACAACTCGGCAGCATCTGGTTTCGACCGGGCACGCTCCCAAGCCGGACCAAGTTTCAGCTCATTGAAGTAATCAATCAAGAGCGGAGCGCGAGTGAGGGCACCACCCTGGATATGAATCACGAGTGTATTGAAACTCTTAGACACAAGGATGTCCTTCGGAACCTTGAAGCGTCTGCTAGTGCCGAGCGAAACCCCTTCAGAATGAATGATCTCCTTACCATTGAGGACAACGACGAACTCGCTTGGGCAATCTCTAACAACAAGCATGGTGGAACTTCGCCAGAGATCTCTAGGATTGGAACCTTCTGGAACCACGAGACGATCTGGCACCTGAAGGCGACAACGATACCAAGATTCGCCAACGGCGCTCTCATCCAACAATGGCGACGGCACAAGAGCAGCAGTCCACTCCGCTCGCAGCGAGCCAGCGACAGCGAACATGATGGAGGCGGCGAGAGAGAATCGCATTTCAAATCGTAGGCCATTCTCAGTCTCAAGAGCAAGCGGCGCGATCGGCAGGGTGTGATTAAAACCGGCAGGTAATTCACATTCGAGGAAAGTCTCAGAGCTCGCGGTTGCTGTTGTGTCGACTGGTAGTCGAAGAGGCAGAAGGCACGACAAAAGACTTCGATTGCCAATCGCAGCTACGGCCGATGCCCGCTACCTCTCGTCCCAGAAGTTACCGCGACCGCCCGGGGTCAGATGCTAGCAGCCCATCCATCAGTTGAGTTGCCTCTAGCTGATTCATCTTTCCCATCGTGACGCGAGGGGGAATGATCAACTGGCTGCGGCGATGAGTGGTTGAGTAGCTACCATGTCTTGGTCAGTGATACCCCCTTCGCATCGGCAGATCTCGCCTTAACCATAGCGCAATCTGGTGTCAGCGACTTTGCCTTCAACAGGGCTCCCACCTCCACCCAAAGGGGGGAGGTGAATCGCACGGCACGCGATGTCCGCGTGCAATTGTCCGGAACCAACTACCTGGCAATTGCGGAAGTCGAGATCTTTAGTCCGGGAGAAGTCTTCCAAACAGGCCAACAAGTCACCGTCGCCGCGACCGGTCTCATCATTGAGAATCGGCAAGTCATCGCCGCTGCCAATGTCGATGGCGACGCCTACGATCTTAGCACCGAGTATGCACTCGGAACCGCCCCCCATACAGCGAGTCCCGTTGGCGTGCTGACCCTTACACCTGGAGAACAGATGGATATCTCTTAAGAGCGCCCTGCCCGTTTGGGAGATATTCGATTCACACATGAAACAAGTGCTGATTTGGTGAATTGGCAGCCCGTCGAAAACAGCGACGTTTCGGCGTCGAGCTATGGACGCGAGCGCGTGACTCATCGCAAGGTCGGCCAAACAGACCG
>JAACDM010000372.1 GCA_009936795.1 Verrucomicrobiaceae bacterium
ATTTCAGTCTGAAAGACTGACTCATAAAAGACCAAGTCCCAAGCCCTTAAATCCCACACCTACCGTCCGTCGAACTCTATCTGGCACTTTGCAAGGATCTTGCGATATTCATCCTGAAAAGACTCATCCTTGTGGTGCTCTCCTTCTTTCTCGATGTAGGCGATCAATCATTCCAACTGTGAGGGCACTACAGAGAAGGCTCCATAACCATTCTGCCAATAGAAGGGCTGATAGCGCTCGTCCTGCTCCTTGATCCATTTCGATGAACTCTTCAATGAGTTTGCTCACGGAAAGTTTACACCGCCGAAACGATAGGCTTCGGCGGTGAGGCCTCGACAAACCCTCGCGAGGCAGGCATGCATCAAGGCTCGAGTAGAACGATCCAAATAGAGTTGCCAATCCTTCTTGATGAAAACTAAATGCAAGATGATTCGACTCAGAAACTGCGCCATAAACTGATGGTCACCTGTCGGAATCTAAAACCGAAGTTGGGCGATATGGCTTATGCCTTCAAGCTGCCCGAAATATTTCACCAGTCCCTGGACGTTGCCCTTGGAACTGTTGATTGAGCCCGTTGGGATCCATTGTTGGCTGCGTTCAATCCTAGAGCGCTGCCCTATATGCCCTGTGCCTTCACCGTCGATGCCATCAAGGCTCTTGAACTAGAGGGTCCACTTTCATAGCGTGTCTTCATGAGACTCGCTTTGTTCCTCTTCTTCTGGCTGCTTTTCACAGCCTCTGGGCAGCAGCCCCTAACCAAATCCTTGCCGCCTCGGATCGCCAAGACCGTGCGTGAGGTCCTCGATAAGCCCTATGCCGACACCCAAAACCCTCGTCAGCGGCTCGATCTCATTCTCCCTAGCAAACCCGCATCAAAAGCCATACCCGCCATCGTCTTCATCCACGGCGGTGCCTGGCGGCAAGGCAACAAGCGCACTGGTCGCAGATTGCTCACGCCTTTCGTCGAGTCCGGGAGGTATGTGGGTGTCAGTGTCGGCTATCGCCTGAGCCAGGAAGCTCGTTGGCCTGCCCAGATCCACGATTGCAAAGCAGCCATCCGTTGGATTCGAGCAAACGCAAAAGCTTATGGCATCGACCCAAAAAAGATTGCCGTATGGGGAACCTCGGCCGGCGGCCACCTCGTCTCTATGTTAGGTGTCTCCGGAAACATTGAAGACCTGGAAGGTGCGTTAGGCAAACACACCAATGAAAGCAGCCGTGTAACCTGTGTGGCCAATTACTTCGGGCCTTCTGCATTGCTAACTATGGACGACTTTCCTAGCAGCATCACCCACAACTCGTCTGACTCTCCAGAATCTCAGCTCATCGGGGGTCCGATTCAAGAGCACAAGGAGAAGAGCCAAAACGCCTCGCCTATCACACACGTGACCAAGGACGACGCTCCGTTCCTCCACGTTCACGGAGATCAGGACAAGCTCGTTCCATTCAATCAATCTCAAGTCCTTGATGCCGCCTTGGATAAGGCAGGCGTTCCATCCCTGCTCATCACCATGAGAGACAGAGGCCATGGCGGGTTCAATAGCCCCGAACTCGACACCCTGCTTCAGCGCTTCTTCGGCTTGTATCTCTACGACCAATCCTTTTCCCTTGAAGAACAAACCCTCGCACCAACTCCAGCCCGATGAATCGAATCCTAGCTTTTCTCATCGCAATGCTTCTCAGTAGCACTGTCGCCCCCATCGTCTCGGAGATCGTGGCTGACAATGATACAGGCCTCCAAGATGAGGACGATTCCTTTGTCGATTGGGTAGAACTGCACAATCCAAACGATGCTCCATTCGACTTGAAAGACCATTTCCTGACAGACGATCCCACAGGCAAACCAGACCGTTGGACCTTTCCTGCCATCAGTCTTTAGCCCGGTGGCTACCTAGTTGTTTACGCATCAGGAAAGAATCGACGCGATCCCACAGCCAATCTTCACACGAACTTTAAACTCACCTCTGGTGGGGAAGCCGTGGCTCTTGTCGCTCCCGATGGCGCCGACATCATCACCAGCGTGACGTTTCCTCCTCTAGAGACAGATCATCATTATGTCTTAGCGGACGGTGCCTACGCCGTCTCTAACGATCCGACTCCCGGCGAAACCAATGCAACCAACGTGGTCACCTTCTCAATCAAAGGCCAAGCGTTTACTGATAAGATCGTGGTCGAAATGTCATCCCCGGGCAGCGGGAGTATCCGTTACACCACAGATGGCAAACGTCCTTCTTTATTCAATCGAACAAACTATAGCGGACCAATCACCCTCACTAAGACCGCCCTCCTAACCGCAAGTGCTACAGGTGGTCCCTTCACGACGGAGGCCTTCATTCAAATAGCCCCTGAGCTGGAAAATCGCATCTCTGACATTCCTCTCGTCATCGCAATCGCAGATGGGCGACTGAGCCAAACCAATCAGCGAGAGATGACCTTTGCCGTGATCGAACCAGGCACAGATGGTCGTGCCCATCTTGTCAGTGCATTTCAGATCAGCACCCGTGGCGGCATTCGCACCCGCGGAGAGACGTCGAACAGCTTTCCCAAAAAGCCACTGCGCGTGGAGTTCTGGGACGTCAATGGCGACGATCGCCCGCTCTCACCTCTCGGCATGCCAGGCGAGGCGGATTGGGTGCTGAACGCACGCTATGATTTTGACCGCACGCTCTTGCACAATGCGTGGATCTATGAGTTAGGCCAATGGGCACCACGAACCCGTTTTGTCGAACTTTACCTCAGCGAAATCGAGGAGCCCATCAGCGAGACGAATTACAACGGCATCTACACTTTCATGGAAAACATCCGACGAGGGAAAGGCCGGGGCGACGTGGAGATCGATGACACCGACAAACTCGCCATCACCGGTGGTTATGTCTTCCGCAAAGAAAAGACCGATCCTAACACGTGGAACTTCAGCGGCGGCGGCGAGAACCTACAGATGATCTACCCGCGCGAGGAAGAGCGCTCGGCACGTCATCACCAACGCGATTGGCTGTCAGAATACTTGGG
>JAACDM010000373.1 GCA_009936795.1 Verrucomicrobiaceae bacterium
CTAGGTGGGAAACCCTTACAGGGCCGATGTTGGTAAATCAAACCTTCAGCGGAATGACGGCGCTTTCATCCCTTCTTCTCAATCCCGATTCTTCGGAATCACTGTGGCATGGGGACCTTGATCGCTTCGTACCACGGGGAGAATGCCAGGTCGTGGGCTTTGGCCACGGCTTCGTAGGTGCACTCGCCTTTGAAGACATTGAGCCCTGAAGCTAATCCTTTGCCACCCTGGCAGAAGCCTTCCACTCCTTCTGCGGCAATCCGCAAACCGTAGTTTAGAGTCACGCTAGTCAGCGCGATTGTTGATGTGCGTGCCACTGCCCCTGGCATGTTCGCCACACAGTAGTGAACAATGCCATCGACCATGTAGGTCGGGTCATCATGGCTCGTTGGTTTTGAGGTCTCAAAGCAGCCTCCTTGATCAATGGCCACATCCACAATGACGGCACCCGGCTTCATCATGGCCAGATCTTCCCGCTTTACGAGTTTCGGTGCCTTGGCCCCTGGTATCAGCACCGCGCCCACCAACACGTCCGATTGCCGGAGCACTTCCTCGATATGATGAGGTGTGCTGTGCAGCGTGGTAATCTGTGAGGAAAAGATGTCATCCAGGTAGGCCATGCGATCCAACGAAAGATCTAGTACCGTGACATCGGCACTGAGACCCACGGCCATCTTGCAAGCGTTCAGGCCTACAATGCCGCCGCCGATGATGCCCACCTGACCGCGCCCAACCCCCGGGACGCCGCCTAACAAGACACCTCGTCCGCCATAGGCTTTCTCCAAATATTTGGCACCTTGTTGGATGGCCAATCGCCCAGCGATCTCGCTCATGGGGCGAAGACAGGGAAGGCCACCGCGTTCATCTTCGATCGTTTCGTAGGCGATGGCCTTCACTTCTTTTTCTAACAAACCCACCGTTTGTCTTTTGTCCGCCGCCAAGTGGAGGTAGGTGTAGAGAATCTGATCCTTGCGTAGCATCGCGATCTCCTCGGCCTGTGGCTCTTTCACTTTCACGATCATTTCGGCCTCGCCAAAGACCTCCTCTACGGTGGGCACGATCTCTCCGCCGCAGGCTGCATAGTCTTCATCCGAAAACCCGATACTTTCACCTGCACTCGTTTCCACCAAGACGCGGTGTCCCTGCGCCACGTAAGCTCGTACCCCGGCTGGCGTCAGGCCGACACGGTATTCATGAATCTTGATCTCTTTGACGGTTCCGACGATCATGGCTAAAGCCTAGGCAGCCGGTGTCATGATGCGAGATTATTCCCTAGCTAGCTGTACGCTAGCGCGGGTGTGCGCCCCCTCTAAAAAGCACACACCCGCGATCTGACGCGACCCGCCTATACCCTCTTAGTAGGGCGGGACCGCAAAGCGTCTTCCGGGAAAGGGATTCGCTTCTTCCCGCTTAGGAAATTCGTCAGGTAGGACCCAGGGGTTTTTGCTGTTATCGGTAAACAGAGCAACGCCGACGACACCGACATTTCGTGTGTCGTCGTGGCGAAGTGCGGTGTAAGAATCGATTACTCGGCCAAAGCGAAAGGCCGCGACCTGGCTGGTGCTGGTACGGAAGCCTTTCACCTCCATGGTGCGTTTTGGCCCGACGATGTAGCCGCGTTTTGAGTAGGAAGCGGGTTCACCGTCCATGACGTCGAGACCATCGACAGAAACGACAAACTCTAGCGGTTGCCTCGTATTGTTACGTAAGACGATGGCGTAGCGGTCTTTTTCTTCACCTTTGAGAATGAGTTTCCCATCTACGAGGTAACCTCCAAGATGCTTCTTCCTGCGAGGAGACTTCACTCCCCAGTCGAGAACGCCTTTCGCGGTGGTGACGAGACCGCCTTCGAACGGAATGGGAGTCCCCAAGTAGTTCGCCATGGACGAGGCTCCCTGCGCATCATTGTAGTGAAGCACACCGACAGCGAAGGGCTTGGCAAGGAAGCCACGTTTGAAGTCCTCATGATCGATGGCGGAAGCAATCTGTTCCCCGAAGGTGGTGGCCAGTCCACCCCGCTTGCGATTCTGCGAGGTGTCGTGGGCCGCTGGAATTGACCTGGGAGTGCCACTGTAGCGATCCCGCTTGGCGTCCCTGGCACCAGGATGGGTGATCGATTCAATTCCCATGTTCTCCGCAGTTGGGGCGAGCTTCGCCGGACTCGGAGCGACGGGTATATTGGTTGCGCAGCCGATGAAGCTGAGGGAGAGGCTTGCGCAGAGAAGGAGGTGAGTTGTAGCTTTCCAAGCACTCATTTAATGCTAAAATAATAGCAATTAAGGCAGAGTTCAACTAGTTTTATCTTCGGAATCTTGATTATATCCAGATTCTTCTTCCACCTTAGCCCCTTGACGCCTGCATGAAGTGCAGACAAATTAGCAGCCATGCAAACCGATCAATTGTCGCGTCGCGAGCGCCAGATCATGGATGTTGTCTACCGGCTGAACGCTGCGTCGGCCGCTGAAGTACAGGCTGCGATGCCTGATCCGCCGAGTTACTCCGCTGTTCGCGCCCAGCTCACCATTCTTGAGGAGAAGGGCTATCTGAAGCACGAGAAGCGGTCTCGTAAGTACATTTATTCGCCAACGGTAGCGCCTTCGCGAGCCAAACGGTCTGCATTGAAGAATTTGTTGGCGACGTTCTTTGATAACTCTGCGGAGAATCTGGTGGCCGCTTTGTTGGATCCCAAGGATCAGAAACTGACGCAAGACGAGATCGAGAAGATTCACCGTCTGATTGAGGAGGATCGTGTTGAGGAAGAATCCGTGTCTACGTTATGAATCTCGAAGTTTGTCAGAATCTATTCGTTAGCCTCGCGATCCGAAGCACGGTTCTTGTAGCCATGATTTGGTTGGGGCTGAAATTGAGTGCCCGCCGTTCTGCGCCATTTCGATGTGCGCTCTTGACTACAGGCATGGTTGGACTGGCACTGTTACCGCTGAGTTGGTGCCTGCCTCGTGTGGAGGTGCCGTTTCTCCCGGCAATGAGTTCTCCGTTAGCCATGGCAGCTGGCGAGTCTGTGACCGTGGTCACCCAAGGTTGGATTGGTAGTCTGATGGCGATTTGGTTTCTTGGGATGGGAGTTCTCGCGCTCGGACAAAGCGTGGGAATTTGGCAACTGCAGCGGTGGCGTGATCGAAGTGTGACTTTGGATTCCGGGTACTGGCGCGGCTTGGTCACTGAAGTGTCCACGACCCTTGATTATCGTGGCCAAGTGTCGCTTTTTCGGTGCCCGATGATCCAGTCTCCGGCGGCTGCGGGCTTATTTCGTCCTTGTGTGTTTTTGCCAGAGGAAGCGTCAGCGTGGGAAGCGGAGCGCTTACGCATCGTGTTGCTGCACGAGATCGGCCACCTAAAGCGCCGCGACCTCTGGACTCAATGGCTTAGTCAATCGGTCTGCGCGTTGTATTGGTTTCATCCGTTGGTGTGGATGCTCAACCGTTCTCTCCACCAGACTCGAGAGTTTGCCTGTGATCATGCAGTGCTCAGTAGCGGGACTGATCCTTCGCATTATGCGAAGCACCTCCTTGCCTTAGCGAAGAGTTTTAGCCAGCGTTCTGACACGCCACGTCTTGCCATGGCAAACGGACTTTATCTCTACATGGCGTCGCCAAACACTCGGCAGAGTGCGTTGGAGCAGCGTGTTCGCGCGATTCTTTCCTATCGGGGCTCTCGCAAGCTATCACTTCTCTTGGGAGCGCTCTGGGTCAGCTGCGGCTTGACTGCTGCTTGGGCGACGGCGACGTTGGCTCCTGCCCATCGCGAGTTGGCGTGGCCTAGCGACGGTGGTATGCAGGCCGAACCCACGATGGTGCATGAGCCTCTGGAGACGCACTTGCGTGTGACAGCTGCCCCGTTTCCTGGCAACTAG
>JAACDM010000374.1 GCA_009936795.1 Verrucomicrobiaceae bacterium
AAACCGTCTTGCCGACGCGCTTCATCAGCGGGCACTATACCCCCGGGGCCCAGAATGTCTGGATGGGCCGCCCACACACGGCAACCTAATCAATACAGCCCCATCATTAACCTGGCGCTTTTTAGAGTAGCTCGGCCTTCCAGGCCGAGAAACCGACAGGATGCCGGATCTACACTACCACCACCCCAACACCATGACAGAAACATATCATTTTCACCGCCAACTTCGTCTCCTCTGCCGCTGATCTCTGAAACTCGTCTGTATCTGGGAAGGCCTTGTTCCCAAAATCCTTTGGCCCACCGACATGTAACGAGAGCTCATCATCCACTCCGGCTTGTATTGGCCAAATCCTAACACCGTTCTGCAACATCTTGGCGTCGCCATGGTCGTCGCTGGAATCACACTCTGCTCAAGCTGGCAAGGGCGTCTTGCCGTCCTCGTCGCAGCCGGGGCATGGGTATCCTCAACGTACGCGTCGTCGGCTTCCGTCCAGAATCGATCAGAGACATGCATGGAGGCACCGCCAAAGACGCCTGTCTAATCGCCTGCGCTTGGGTTGTTTGGAAGCTCCATACCGACGACACCAAGTCTGACTCGGGGTTAGCTCCGGCATGACCATCTTCGGCCTCACGCCCTCCGTCGTCGTCGGTATGTTCGCTTCGCTTGTTGCTACCGAAGCTGATCTGACTACGAATCATGCCGCTTCCAGTAACCTGCCCCGAGGTGCTGGATTCTACCAAAGCGCAAAGGCGGCGGGCCATCCCGCGGTAATCTTTGCCGAGGACTTTGAAGTCGAGGACTACACCAGCCGCTGGGATGAAGCGCGTGACAAGGACAAACGCGTACTCGCGCTAGTGGACCCGAATGACAAGCGCTTTGGCAAACAATCACTACAAGTTCGAGCGGACCTTGCCCACAACACCGGCGGCGGCCTCATCAAGTGGTTTGAATCCGCACCAACACTATTCCTTCGCTTCTATACCAAGTTCGATAAGGACTCTGATTACATTCACCATTTCGCCACGCTCCGCGCGAACAAAAGTCTACAAGGCAAGGATCGCTGGTCCGGCTTTGGTGGTGCAGGGCTCAAGCCTGAAGGAGATACACGTTTCTCAACCGCGCTGGAGCCGTGGGGAAACTGGGGCAAATGGCCCGCACCGGGCCGGTGGAACTTCTACAGTTACTGGCATGAAATGAAACCCGCACCTGATGGGAAATACTGGGGCAACGGTTTCAGACCAGACGACCTACCCGACATCTCCAAAGACACCTGGATTTGCTGCGAATTCATGCTCAAACACAACACACCAAGCAAGCGCGATGGTGAACAAGCGTTCTGGATCGACGGCAAACTGCTAGGCCATTGGAAAGGTATTTCCTGGCGCACGTCACCATCGGTATGGGCAAATGCCCTCACCCTGGAAGCCTATGTCACGAACCGCTGGACTAAGAATCCGATCACCACGGTCCCCTTCGACAACCTTGTCATCGCCCGCGATTACATCGGCCCCATTTCAATCGGCGCTCCCGCAGACAAATAAAACGACGGCTTCTAATCCACGATCTGAGATGCTACATCTAGCAAATGGTTTGTCGAATCGTCCTCCTACTCACGGGGATCGCTGTCTTCTCTGCAAGCGCAGCGTCTCCTAATATCCTGATCATTCTTGCCGATGACATGGGCTATGGCGACATGGGGTGCATGGGGAGCAAGCGACTCAAAACACCGCACCTCGATGCCCTGGCTGCCTCAGGAGTTCTCTGTTCCCAGGCCTATGTGGCAAGTCCGGTCTGTTCACCTTCCCGTGCCGGACTGATCACAGGCCGCGATCCCAGGCGGTTCGGCTATGAAGGGAATCTCAATCAAAGCGCGGCAAACTACGCCACGCGTCCCGAATTGTTGGGGCTACCACCAGGAGAACACACGCTGGGCGATCATCTCCGCTCCAGCGGTTATAACACCGCGTTGATCGGCAAGTGGCACCTCGGCAAGGGAGATGCATTCCACCCGAATCAACGTGGCTTTGATCACTTCTGTGGCATGCTCGGAGGCAGCCACGGTTACTTTCCAAAGCTAGATAAGAATCAGCTAGAACGTAATGGCCAACCACTACGCGAATTCTCAAATCCCTATCTGACCGACTTCTTCACGGACGAGGCCCTTGGATGGTTAGGCTCTCGAACCAAGCCATGGTTTCTCTTTCTCTCTTACAATGCGCCACATGGTCCTTTGCAAGCCACAGAAGAAGATCTCGCGAAGTTTGCCCACATCGAAAACAAGAAGCGTCGCACCTACGCCGCTATGATGCTCGCGTTAGACCGTGGTGTGGGCAAGGTGCAGGCGAAACTGAAGGAGAGCGGACAACTAGAGAACACACTGATCGTCTTTTTCTCGGACAACGGTGGCGCCACGGGAAATGCGAGTTGGAACGGTCCTCTCTCTGGTGTCAAAGGTTGCCTCCGCGAAGGCGGGGTACGCGTGCCCATGATCTGGTCGTGGCCTGACAACCTACCGAAAGCCACGCACTGCGACACACCCGTCTCGAGCCTCGATCTTCTCCCCACATTCATGGCCGCGGCAGAAGGCAACGTCCTCCCTCTGCGATCCCCGCTATCACATGAAGACAAGCGCAACTACACGAAAGCGACAAACCAATTTGGGGCCTACGATGGCATGAATGTCTTACCCGTGCTCAAAGGAGCACCTGTGCCTATCAAACGCACACTCTTCTGGCGGATTCAAGGGCAGGCGGCCATTCTGAGCGGTAATGATAAACTGATTCGCCTTTCCCATCGCCCTGCACAGTTCTTTCAACCCACTACCGATCTTGCCGAAGCCAATGATCTCGCTCCTCAAGAAAGCGAAACTTTTAAGCGTCTCTTTCGTCAACTCGCTGACTGGGAAGCGACGCTACCCACTGTTCCATTGTGGGGCTCTTCGCCGTTCTGGTCGAGTCAAAGTGCGAAGCATTACGATACATGGCTTCCACGTGACGAGCAACGTTAGTTCTACGTTGTGATGTCGATCCGAGGAGATCGGTTCACGTTTCCATGATCGCACGGCCGTCTAGGCCGTGCCATGAGCTGGAAGCCTGTGCTGCCCTACGCACCCTACTCACCCCACTCACCC
>JAACDM010000375.1 GCA_009936795.1 Verrucomicrobiaceae bacterium
ACCGATTCAATTCATTTGGAATCTTTCCGTCAACGCCATTAATGTTTTTAAACGAGATTTCTCCTCATGCATCCCACTCAAACCCTGTTTCTCTGCGCCCTCACAGCCATAACCGGGTCTGTTTCTGGTCAAATCACCTCGCTGGGAAAGCTGACTTTTGAGGGCCCTCTCGACGAAGAGGAAGACCTTAGCGCCGTTGCCATCCTAGGCGATAGCCTGCTGGTGGGCTCCGATGAGGGGACGAAGGTTCAAATTCTGCAACCTGATCCCACAAATCCCTCGATTTACCGGGTCCGCCCAGATCTAGATATCAACATGCTCGTCTCCAAAACTGAGCTCGACATCGAAGGGATCGCCCGGTTCAAGGACACCAATGTCTTTTACGTGGCAGGCTCGCATTCTCTGAAGCGCACATTGCTGGAACCAAACGCTACCAAGGAACAGAATCTAGCTGCCCTTGAACAGATCGTCTTCGAGCCGAGCCGATTCCACATCTATCGACTAGAAATGGACCTACGGACGCTGAAACCGATCTCGAAGCGGGGAATCGGCCTCTACAGGCTGCTCTCTCTCAATCCAGTGCTGTAGCGTTTTACACAAATCCCAAGCAAGGAGAATGGCGTCGATATTGAAGCCATTGCAGTGAAGGGCGACGAGGGTGACAAGCTCCACCTGGGCTTTCGCGGGCCTGTACTGCGGGAGAATCTTGTTCCAATCATGATCCTCGATTTCAACAAGCCAGAGGACTATAAGCTGCGCTACCTTGATCTAGACGGGCTTGGAATCCGCGAATTGGTCAAAGTGAAGGGTGGCTTCCTAATCATTGCAGGACCTTCTGGTGGCGAACGGGGCGAATTCTTGATCTACTACTGGGACGGTGACGACGGCGTGCCAGATCGTGGTAAGACCAAGAGCAAGCTCAAGCTCTTAGGCCAACTTCCTACGCCTCGAGGCGCCAAGGCCGAGGGTATGACTCTGCTCGAAGAGACGAAGGAGCACTACGATGTCCTAGTGGTCTATGACGGCGTCGTTCGTGGCTTGCCTGAGCGATTTCGCATTCCCAAGCGTAAGTAGAGAGTCACTGCTCTACGGCGGACTTGATTCCTGGGAGATCCGGCTTTGTTAGCTAGGTGACAACACTCGACCCACGATGACTTTACGCTCTCTAGCACTTTGTCTTAGCCTATTTCTTCAAGTAGGGCTCCTTGCCCAGCAGGCCACCCTGAAAAGCTCCACCACGACGCCCACAATAGGTGAGCCCTTCGAGCTCGCGCTCGAAGTCAATGCACGGGGTGTGAGCGTACCTGGAATCCTGGAAATCCCCGGCATCGATATCCTGTCACACTCCCCAAATCGTTCGTCTAGCTTCTCTATCATCAATGGCCAAGTCAGTGCCCGCACCAACTTATCCTACGTCGTCTCAGCAAGCGAAGAAGGCGAGCTGACCATCGCCCCCATTGAAATTCAAGTCGGGCAGCAGAAGCTCTCGACCAACGCCCTGAAGCTCATCGTCAAAAAAGGGTCCGGAAAGCCACAGCCTCGGCTTGGACCAGGAGGGCCCACCATGCCTCCTGGACTCGGCGGCCAACCGCCAGCAACGAACAACGGCCGCCAGGCCTTTCCATCCAAGCTAGATAAGACCGCAGCTTTCCTCAAAGTCGTCCCTACTCGCGAAGAAATCTATGTCGGAGAAACGGTCGGAGTAGACATCAAAGCATACTTTGATGCCGGAATTCCGTTAGTAAACTTCACCCGCGAACTCAATCTCGAAGGAGAAGATTTTATTACGAAACCAACGGTGGGACCCAATGCTCAGAGAAAACGCGTTCGTGGCGGGGTTCGCTATCAATTTAAACAAGAGCGCATTGATGGTCGCGTCTACAATGTCCTCACCTATCGAACGACGATTACCGCCGTGAAGCCGGGCAAGTTCACCCTTTCTCCCCTTACCTACAATGCGGTCATTCAGGTCCCCCAACCTAAAAAGCGCCAACGCCGCCCGCAGCGCCGCGGATTCGGCGGCCTCTTCGGTGGAGATCCTTTTGATGACCCCTTCTTCGACGACATTTTCAGCAAGCGACAGCGCGAGCTTCACCTCCAATCAGAGGCCCTTGAAGTCACCGTCCTTTCCCTACCTACCGAAGGACGACCTGAGCATTTCAGTGGCGCAATCGGACGCTTCTCTCTCGATGTCCTCACCGACAAAAAAGCGCTAAAAGTCGACGAGGCACTAAAAGTTGCGGCCACCATCACGGGGCACGGGAACTTTGAGAGGATCACCCATTTGGATAGCGGCTCTGACGAGTCCAAGTGGAAATCCTACCCTCCCAAAGTCTCTTTCAACTCCACAGACGAACTTGAACTCAGTGGCGAGAAGACCTTTGAACACACTTACATTGCGGTCGATTCAAACGACCAAGCTCCCATCGTTCGCTTCGCTTACTTCGATCCCGAATCCAAGGAATATATTAGCCTAGGCGGCAAACCGATGCCCATTTCTGTGACTGGCGCGGCAACATCATCACTCACGAATCAAGACTTAGCGGCTCTAGCAGACCAAGCTACGGCCCCCGGAGCTACCACTCTCGCGATCATTGGGGATGTAGGCGGCCTAACTTTCGAACGGGGCAGCGGAGCGAATTCTTGGTTTGGCAGCGCCACGCTTGTAAGTCTAAATGGCAGCGCTGCAGCCCTTGCTCTCGGTTTAGCCATCTGGCAATGGCGACGACAGGGCGCTAGAACCTTCGATCCGAAGCAACGCCAACACCAGCTTAAGCAAGAGCGCCAGACGCTCTTCGGGGAATTGATACGAGAACACGACGCCGAAGTCATCGATGTGAAACTCCTGCGATGGCTCGCTCTGCAGGGGCATTGCCGAGAGGTCACAAGTAGAAATCTCCTCCCAGACGAAGAAGCCGCCCGTCTCACTGTCTCCCAACTCCCCGCGGCTGGAGATGAGAAAGCCCCCTTGGAAGACTTCCTAAACTGGTCGGCGCAGCGTCGCTGGTCGGGGGCCTTTCTTGGCCTTGATGCCAGCCGACGCGATGCGTGGATGAGCGCCGTGAACACCCTACGAGAACAGTCTCCATCATGAAGTTCGTTCGCGTCAGTGCATTCCTCATGCTGCTTCTCTCTCAAGCGCTCTCGGCAAACATCGAGGATCCTCTTAGCGTCTTTACCTCGGCCACTGAGACTCTAAAGGATGGCGATTCCGAAGCCGCCGCTGACCGCTACGAAGAACTCGTTAAGGCAGACTGGCATTCTCCCGACCTCTATCACAATCTCGGTGTCGCCTACCAACGGCAAGGCGATACCCAAACGGCCCTCCTTCAGCTCTACCGGGCATGGCTTTTGAAGCCCTTTTCGAGTACTGCCAAAAGCCTATTTCTCAGCCAAGCCAAGGAGGCCAGACTATCAAAAGCACAGATGAGCCAAGCAGAAACTCAAGCGGCAGCCTTAGCCTGGCGAAACCCGTTGGCCCTCAGCGCCCTGATCCTATTCTGGGCAAGCGTCATCCTCGTCATCCTCGCAGAGAAGCCAGTTCTGCGGGGCTTTGGCTTCGCCGGTGTCGCCATCGGACTACTCCTAAGTGCCGCTGCCTACTACTTTCACCAAGCAGCGCCTACGGCAAATACAGCGTGGGTCATTTCACAAGAAGCCGAATCTCTCCGCGCGTCACATGGTTCGGGATCTCCCCAGCTCACTACTGCCTTGCCCCTAACCCAAGTCGACATCCGCAATCAGCGG
>JAACDM010000376.1 GCA_009936795.1 Verrucomicrobiaceae bacterium
CTAAGATGATGGCCTGATAATCGAGATGCAGGTCAATATAGAGTTTGGTTCTGAGAGTGCCGCACAGGAACAAGCTGAGAAGTATGCAATCATCTTCGGGCGATTGCCCACGTCTTAGCGTCGAGATTTCATGGATTCATCGCGGGGTCGATCCATTCGGTGGTGGAAATAGCAATTTGCTGATTCATACAGGGTAATCTGACCTCTATGTGAAAGACGGTATTCTCGAAGAAACGCTCATCCATGAAGCGTCCCACACCTCTTTGGATGCTGCCCATGCAAACGCCGCTGGTTGGCGAGCAGCCCAAGAGGCCGACGACGAGTTCGTCTTTTCCTGGGCACGAGATTTCTCGACCCGTGAAGACGTCGCAGAGTCTTTTCTCAGCTATCTTGCTGTCTGTCATTTGGCAGATCGAATTCCAGAATCGTTGGCAATTGAAATCCGAGAATTCATTGCCAATCGAATCGTCTATTTCGACACCCTAGATCTTGACCTCTATCCTCTGATTCCCCGGCCACTTCTTGCGATAAAGAGTCTTTACTGGGATCGTACTAACGGAAAGCTAGAGTTTTCTCGGAACTCGGTTCCTAACACGAAGTATTTCATTGAGCTGTCCTCTAATCTCGTGAAATGGACACCTGAGCCCTTTGGACTGACGGCGAGCGACAGTGAAATGCCCCGTTCAATCTGGATTGCTACGAAGCAGCCGGTATTTCTTCGAATCTTATCTCCGTGAGCAGGATGAGCCATCCTCGAATGAGCCTTATCTCGATTTGCTTAGAGGCCTATTTGCTTGGGTGAGTCTCTAGCGTCAAGCGCCTCGAAGCTCTCTAGCTGCGGATCCTTGGTATTCTTCAGATGGTTGCGAAGTTTCGATCGGAAGTAATCAATTTGAACCTTCTGGGTCGACACATCAATGAGGTTCTTGAGGCAATCGGGATCTGAATCCGTCTTATAAAACTCTTCTGGAACGCGTTTGGCATAGAATTCGACGCGGGCAGCGATACTAGCATCGTCCTTCGCAGCCTGTGTCATCGCCTTCCAACTTAGCCCGCTTAGAGATTCGTTTTTAAAAGTGGTTTCTCCATCGTGCCAGCCATTCCAGAGGTAACGGTGCTCACGAGTGACCACGGCCCGCATCGTGTAGGCACGTTTGCTAGCAATGGTGTTGATATGAGTGAAGAGGACGTCTCGGTTGGTCTGCTGTTCGCCTTTGAGGATAGGGAGGAACGAACGACCGTCTGCGCTTGCTAGATTTGGCAGGCCTAAAGCGTCTAGGAGAGTGGGGGAGAGGTCGATGCCTCCTACGAGATGCTCAGTGTCGTGAGAGCCTGGCTTCACAGTGCCCGGCCATCGTACGATCCATGGAGTACGTGTGCTATGATGCCAGCAATTGGTCTTCGCATAGGGCAGCGGCATGCCGTGATCCGATAGGAACATGACGATCGTGCTGTCTCGCAAACCGGCCTTGTCTAGCGCTTTCAAAAGGCTGCCGACGATGGCGTCTGCTCGGTGGACCGATGAGTAATACTGAGCGAGTTCTAAACGAATATCTGGCAAATCGGGTAGAAACCCTGGAACGGGAACGTTAGCGGGATCGTAGATCATCTCATCGTTGGGAAACCCTCCGCCGTATTGGTGCGACTTGTTCCTATGGTCGCGCTTCTTGGCGTTCGCTTCTTGCTGGCTGCCAATAAAGGGGCGGTGAGGATCCTGGGAGTTGGCCATGAGAAAGAAGGGCTTGTCCTCTTTCTTGGCTGCCTCGAAGGAGGCGGCAGCTAGCTGGCCGAACAGCTCAGGAGAGCGTCCGTTCTTTAACTCTCTAGCGGGCACGATTTCATCAAAGGCGGCGGCCCGGGAAGGAATGACGTGACCATGCTTTGCCATGAGCCCTGTGCGGTAGCCTGCTTTCTGTAGTGCTTCCGGCAACGTGGGTATGCCATTCCGAATCTGATCAAACCCAAGAGCACCCGAATTGTGTGGGTATCGCCCTGTCATCCAAGCGGCGCGACAGGGTTGGCAAATGGCAACGGTCACGTGGCCGTGTTTGAAACGGAGCCCTTCGGACGCGAGCTGGTCAATGTTAGGAGTGATATTGGTAATCGGATTTCCGTAGACGCCGACGGAGTCGCAGGACATGTCATCGACGGTGATAAGCAGCACATTGGTCGGCGCTGCAAGAACAGTAGCGATAGAAAGGAGGAGAAAGGTGACAGTTCGAAAAAAGAATTGGTTCACTATGCTCTCGCTGTGCCGGAAAAGAGTCGGTAAGTCAAGAACCGCAGTCGTAGGATGGGCTAGGATCTCGGTTTCCATTTCTCGAAATTGTGGAGAATCTTCTGCCTGGTGATGTCAACATCCCGTTTGGCATTGCCTCTTGAACCGGCTCAGCCAGCCCGGGAGCTTATGCGCTTGTTGCCTCTCGAGTTGGCTTGCGAACTGGGGCCAGAGTGGCTTGCACGGGTGGAAGCGACGACCGAGTCTGGTTCTTGGCTCCATGGTTTCTTCATCCGTCTGGTTTCGCTTTCTGATTGCGAAATTGGTAGCATTGGTTTTAAGGACCCACCAGATAGCGAGGGTGATGTGGAAGTTGCCTATGCGATTGAGGAGGCTCATCAAGACCAGGACTTTACCACGGAAGTCTTGCAAGGAATGGTCGAATTCGTGGCTTAGCAACCTGAGGTATCAAGAGTGCGTGCGCACACGTTAACCAGCGAGACTGTGTCTACTGCTCTCTTGGATAAATGTGGCTTCCATTTGTTGGTGAAGTTACCGATCGAGTTGATGGGCAGGTGTGGCGTTGGGAACGAGTGTTCGCCCCGAATGAATGATCATCGATGACGGTATGGGTAGACCGATCTCAGGGTGCTAGATGACGGGATATTAACGGTGAGCGGTCCACGAGAAGTTGATATCTGCATTGCCGGGGAAGGACCATCTGGGGCGGTCTTAGGCTATCTCCCTGGGCGTTGTGGA
>JAACDM010000377.1 GCA_009936795.1 Verrucomicrobiaceae bacterium
ACTACAACACGAAGAGAAAACACTCTTCGCTTGGCTACCTCACACCAGCTGAGTTTGAAGCTCAAACACTATCACTAAACTAAGCGAGTCTGGTCCAGATATCCATTGCATCTCAAACTTGAGTCAACGAAGCGACCACGAACGAAACCGTGGTAGCGTGAGGCTCGTGAAATTAGATGACCAGTAGCCGGAACTGTTCTAACAACAAGATTCCGTTTCAGTTGTCAGAGATTCAATCTTAGAAACGGTCAAAACGCACATGACTTTGAGAAAATGGCGTGCCCTTTGTTTTCCTATTGAGCAGTCAGTTGCTGTTTGAACCAGGCTTCTGCGAGCGCGTGAGAGCGAGCTCTACCCGTTGTATAAATGCCGTAGTGTTTGATGTCCTGGATGATCTCCAGGTTCTTGGGTCCCTGATGTGCCTCATATAAGGCTATTGCTGCAGGATTGGTTCCATACTCCTCTTTTTCAGCGAGTACGATCTGCAAGGCGACTTTAGTGTTTGCTCGAAGCATGTCGGCAGGAACATAGGCCGGAAATCGCGCAAAGATTGGATAACCACTTAAGCCATTCCAGTCCGTTCGCGGTTCGGGGTAGGCTAATTCGCCTCGAGCGCGCTTGGTAGCTTCCTGCAATGCCTCCCTTGTCCGACCCATTTCTCGCCCGTCCAGGGTTCCAGTTACCTGGCTATGGATTGCCTTGACGCGCAGGTCGTTTGCGGCCGCATAGATTGCAAATCCACCGGCCATGCTTGATCCCCAAATTCCAATATTGTCCGTGTCTACTTGATCCTCGCCCTGAATCCAGTGCAGCACATTGAGCCAGTCCATGCCCATATCAAGCGGATCCATGACTTCCCGGATCGCTCGCACCTCGGCGGTGAATTTCAGCGCACTATTATCGGGCGGGGCGCCGGTTAATACGACCCGGGAATCGCTCTCGCCCCAGCCGCGGAAATCGAAAGTCATTACAAAGAATCCGGCTTGGGCGAACTCGGCAGCATCTCTAAACAGACTCGATTGGGTGCCCCCCCATCCCTGGGCCATGATAATGGCCGGTAGCTTGGCGGTGGATGAGGCTGATTTTAACGTGAATACGTGGGCTGCCAGACGAGTGCCTTCGCTATTGATATTGATGCTACGCTCAGCAACGTCTTTGGGCAGTGTAAATTCTTGTCGTGCGACTGCGTTTTGCAGGGAAGCCAAGTTCAGCAGCAGGCTCGCAGCGAGTGCAACAAATGGGAGTTTAAAATTGTTCATGAGAGGTGGTGTCCATTGATTCGCTGTTACCGTGAGCACCGGCACTACCTCTTCTCCACATCCTACTGGGATATTTGGAAAACTTTCATAGAAACCTCTCCGAGATTCTCTCATTCGACGTGCCGGTTGGAGTCCATTGGCGTTAAGCCAGCGCTACGGATTGAATCGCTTCTAGCGAGACGTTAGTACCTTGATAAGGGTAATTTCTAGCTGCGCCTCGGGATCTTCCGTGGCGCACTAACAATCTCGGATTCCCATGCCGGTTGCAAGAGAGTTCGGTAGCTCCAAGGCTCCTACGGAGGCGAGTGAATCGGAAAAGCACTTCCCACCCAGCGAAGGCGAGAAAGTGCTTTCACCGAATGTCATGGCAAAGATCGTCCGTCTAGTTGCCTTTCGTGATCTCAACCCACTTTGCTTTGGCTTGGTCTTCAGTCAGCTTGCAGGCCTTCACGGCTGCTTTGGGCTTCTTACCAATAGCCGCTAAATCGCAAGGCCTACGTATGAACGTTGCTGATGAGTTCAGCCCTGAAGATCACTGCCGCCGATCGGAAAAACTAACGCTCTTTTTCGTAATCAATTCTCGCGGGACCACACATTTGGTGAACCTCGCCCACCAAATGCCTCAGCCCAGGCGATTGAGTGGCTCAACATTCCTAAGAACAAACTCAATTCCTGGCGACCTCTAATTGCTGTCCGCAGGCTTGCTGACGATTTGAACCCAGGCGGGTGATTTACCAGCATCGAGGGTGCTGGTGTGTTCAAGGGATCCGTTCTCCTGAATCCGGTAGACAGCGAGTTTGCCGGTCTGTTGTCCGGCAGCGACGATAAACTTGCCGTTTGGAGCGATGTTGAATGAACGTGGGACAGCTTCTGTCGAGGCGTGGCTGATGAGCGTGAGTTTCGTGCGATCGCTAGGGTCGATGGCGAAGGCGGCGAGACTGTTGTGGCCGCGGTTGGCGATGTAGACGAATCTCCCAGATGGATGGACTTCGATATCGGAGGTGGACTTCTTCTCGCCCGCATAGCCTTCGGGTGGCAGAGAAGACTGGGTTTCGGCTTTCGTGAGGGTGCTTCTGCGAGGATCGAAATGATAAGAGGTGATGCTGCAGCCTTGTTCGTCACTACTGTAAGCGACGTCGCAGTGTGGGTGGAACCAAAGGTGGCGAGGGCCGCTGTTGGCTTCGCGTTCTAG
>JAACDM010000378.1 GCA_009936795.1 Verrucomicrobiaceae bacterium
ACGGTGGAGGCTTCATCGCCGCCGATCGTGAGGATGCTGCCATGCGTGAGAAGTCCGCCGCGGGCTTTGTCTTTTTCCAAGTTAACGCGTTGGAGACTGTTCGGCGTATTGTCAATCGTAACGGCAAGATTGTAGTGCTTCGCAAGTCGTGGTGTGGTGAAGGTGTAGGGAGCGTTCAAAAGATCGCCGAGAGGACGGCCGTTTTCCCAGACGACTTCTTTAAAGAAGGCTAGGGTCTCGGCTTTCATGTCTTCTGCTAGGGCTGGATCCCAGCTGGGGAACTTGTCTGCGTTGGGTCGCAGGTTTTGTAGTCGTCCAAGATTCAACCACTGGCTGGCGAACTCGAGCGAACGGGTGATGGTGCGAGGATCGTCGAGCATGCGGTCGACTTCTTTCTCGACTTCGACCCGGTCATAGAGGCGCCCTTTCTCTGCCCCGTCCATGAGTGTCTTGTCAGGTGAGCTGCCCCAAAGCATGTAGCTCAAGCGCGACGCTAACTCATACTCGCTGACAGGCCATACTTGGCCGTCACCGCGTTGATTCTCCACTTGGTAAATGAAGCGGGGAGATTGCAGCATGGCTTCCACGATGTAAGCGGCGGCTTCCTCGTAGGAGCCACCTCCACTGGCGACAGTGGTGGAAATACCACGGTAGGCGATGATCTCGTGATCTTCCAACGGGCCTCGCAAGAGCCAGGTGCCCATCCGCTGTAGAAGCGTGGCCATGGCCTTATCTGTGAACTGAATGCGCCGATTAAAACGCTTGGTGAATGCCTTCATGTCCATTCGACTGACGATGATGCTAGCTAGCTCGGCATAGGATTCGATGTGTTTGAAATCGACGCCCAAGTTGTAGGCCGTGTTGTTGAAGCCATCCGCCCGCAGATCTTTCGGAAGGAGTTCGGTCGCTTCCTTCCTGATATCGACGCCGACTGAGCTACGCACGGTATCGATGTATTCGGAAAGCGTCAGTCTGCGTACCCAGTTCTCGGTGGCCCGCCGGTCACGCTTGTGGGCGAGGGGATCGATCGTCGGCGAGGCCCACTTTGCCCCGCCATCGATCCATTCTTTGAGCAAGGCCTTCTCGGTGGGAGAAAGAGGCTCGCGATCATGAGGCAT
The DNA here is from genome assembly GCA_009936795.1 of Verrucomicrobiaceae bacterium. Lineage (GTDB taxonomy): Bacteria > Verrucomicrobiota > Verrucomicrobiia > Verrucomicrobiales > DEV007 > JAACDM01. The sequence continues at coordinate 1,119 of JAACDM010000378.1, forward strand.
CTCGTCTGCTTGGACCACGTCCCACAAGAGACTTTGATCGGCGTGACCAGCTTCGATGGCCGTGCCTTCAGAGCCCCCCTTTGTAGCGGCCACTTTGCTAGACAAATCCAGCTTCCCTTTGTTCGTCGCGGCGTCGTGACACTCGAGACAATGCTTGGCGAAGATCGGCGCGATGGCTTCGTCGAAAAGTTGCTCATTGGGATCGACTTTGACCAGCTCAGGAGCGGGTGCTGTTTCTGCATCGGGGCCTAACTGAAAGTGATTGCGCACTTCGTGGGGAAGGAGGTCGCGGCTATAGAGTGCGACCAAGTGAAACGTTCCTAGCCAGGGGCGATCATTGCTCATCTCATTGGCCAAGCCGAGATGGTAATCCCGTGCCCAATTGCTCGTGCTGCCATCGATGGTTTTCTCTTCTACTTTCTCGCCGTTAAGGTAGAGGTGGGTTCGGCCACTGCGGTCGCGGGTGTAGACGACGTGTGTCAGAGCTGTCTTGACGGTGCCTTTGTCAGAATCGACGGATGGAATGCCGTTAGCGCTGGTCTTCTTCGTCCGCATCCGAACGGAGAATTGATTGCCCTCCTGGCCCAAGGTCAGGTTCCGGTTGCTGCCATCTTTGGACAGGGTGACAATACGCGCAGGGCCGCTCTGCTTGAGATTGGCGGGTTCTACCCAGGTTTCGAGAGTGAGTTCGCCGGTGCGCTTCACAGCCGCTTGGAACCGAGCTGCTGGTTTCTTTGACTTGATCGTGGCCCTGGCCGTGACCTTGAGAGCACCCTTCTGGCGGGTCACCTGGGTGATCTTCTCGATCTCAAGGTCGAGTGGAGCGCCGACGCCAGCCACGTCTTTGATGTCGGTACCCTGGCTCTCATTGAAATCATACAGGGCCATCAGACCGATCCGGCTCCGGAGTTCCTCGCCTGAAGCGGCGGCGAGAGCGAGGCTGAGTGCAAGAGCAATGCGGATGTAGGAGGCCATAGAAGAAAGCTGATGTACTAGATTCTCTTCTGTAATGGAACCCATTCTCTAGGAATCGTCGCGACCGCTGAGGGCTTGTGAAATGTTTCACAAAGGGCTTGCGAGGCTTCTGGCGGAATCTAGGCTTTTGATGAGCGATTCCTCGCTCATGAACGTTTTATTACCTGTGGATACCGAACTTGCTCCAGCTGAGGCCGCCTACGATTCCAAGATCGAGGGAAATGTCATTTTTACCCGCCTTGATACGGCGATCAACTGGATGCGGAAGAACTCGCTTTGGCCGATGCCTATGGGCCTCGCCTGTTGCGCGATCGAGCTCATAGCCACAGGAGCGTCTCGCTTTGATATCTCCCGATTTGGAGCCGAGGTCATGCGTTTCTCGCCTCGCCAGGCTGACGTCATGATCGTTTCTGGCACGGTGACTTACAAGATGGCGCTCGCGGTGAAGCGAATCTACGACCAGATGCCTGAACCTAAGTGGGTGATTGCGATGGGAGCCTGTGCTTCCAGCGGTGGCATGTATCGGAGCTACGCTGTCCTTCAGGGAATCGATCAACTGATCCCTGTGGACATCTACATTTCCGGCTGCCCGCCGCGTCCTGAGGCGCTGATTGAGGGCATGCTCCGTTTACAGCGGAAGATTGACGAGGAGCCATCCTTCGTAGAACAGAAGAAGGAACTCCTTTCGCAACTCGCCAAGGTTTAAAGAGATGACGATGGCAAGCAACGCAGCCCAGACCCTGAAATCCCAGTTTGGAAAAGCCATTCTGTCCACGGTAGAATTCCGCGACGAGCACACCCTCGTGGTAAGTCTCGAGAAGCTCCACGACATCCTCGCGCATTGCCAAGGCAAGCTTGGTTTCGATACGCTGACTGATGTTTCCAGCCTTGATCACCTGGGCGAAGAGCCTCGATTCGAGATGGTCTACGAACTCTACTCGCTCAGCGCCAAGGTGTATTTGCGTGTCCGAACTTCTGTATCCGAGGACAACCTTGTGGTGCCAACCGTCACCGATCTCTGGGCGACTGCCAATTGGCATGAGCGCGAAGTCTACGACATGATGGGCATCAAATTCGTCGATCACCCGGACTTGCGCCGTATCCTCATGTGGGAAGGCTACCCGTTCTATCCGCTCCGGAAGGAATTTCCGCTCGCGGGCAAGCCGAGTGAGATGCCTGACGTCGCATTCACTGGGGTCGCACCCCTCGAGGGGGGGCCCTTTGTCACCCAGCCATCCACGGCCGGGTCCATCAGTCGCGAACCTCGAGCTCGCAATTAAACAAAGACGAGGTGGGCTGCCGCTTACTTCTCGTGGATAACCAGCAAATTTCAGTCATGCGTCTTCTTTCCTTCATCACCGTGTTGCTCTCGTTGGCTTTGGCGAGCTGTGCCTCATTCAAAAGCAGTTTTAGCGCAGGCTACTCCATCGAAGCTGATGATGTGGTCGTGCGGGATCCTCCGGAGGAGAGAGGCGCCAACTATGTCGATATGAGTGGTTGGCATCTTGAAGGTAATGCGATCAGTGTGACACGTGATCAAACGAAGCGGCAAGTATTGCGTGCGTCCGCTCAGGGTGGAGCAACGCTAACGTCAACACAA
>JAACDM010000379.1 GCA_009936795.1 Verrucomicrobiaceae bacterium
CATGAATCCCACATCGGCACCGAGCTTGGTGGTGACGATGAGTTCACCCGATCCGACGATGTTTGCGGAGATAATCAGTCCAGGGCCTAGTTGTTTGAGGATGCCCCGCCAATCGCTCGGAGGCTCTGCGTGTGTTTGCATGTCGCGGAGAGTAAGGGCCTTGTGTCGAGTTTGGGAAGCCCTTTATCGATGGTGTGCTCATTGGCCTTGGGGTTGACTTCCCAGGCATCCGCGCTAGCGAAGCGTCCCATGATTCTCTCCGACCAAGCTATCCGTGAATCCATCGATGCCGGTGACATCGTCATCGAGCCTTACCGGGACGAGGCTCTTGGAACGAATAGCTACGATGTCCGCTTGGGTAAAGCGCTAGCGGTATACAAGGATGAGATCCTTGACGCCAAGAAACACAACAAGATCACGCCGCTTGAGATTCCAGAAGAAGGCTATGTGCTCCTGCCAGGAAAGACCTACCTCGGGGTGACCTACGAATACACAGAGACCCACAAACACGTGCCGTTTCTCGAGGGCAAATCGAGCGTCGGTCGCCTCGGTATCGACATTCATGCTACCGCTGGCAAAGGTGATGTCGGTTTCTGCAATCACTGGACCTTGGAGATCTCGGTCAACCAACCGGTTCGAGTCTATGAAGGCATGCCAATCGGTCAGCTCATCTACTTCGAAGTGCAAGGTGACGTGAAGACGCTTTACAGCGCCAAGGGTTCCGCCAAGTACAATGTCCGCTCGACCAAACCGATGGAGTCGATGATGTGGAAGAACAAGTTTTAGGAGGACGGAGCGGTAGGACAGATTTCGATGGATGGCCAACGGCAGCTTGGCCTAAAGCTCCCGAACGAAGTCAACGCGAAGAAAGATTCGATCCAAGACGTTGAGATCGTCGTCTGACCCAATCACCATCTCTTCAGTTTCAGCCATGGGATCGCTCGTTGTCTGATGAAGCAACGGCGACACAGCATTCCAAGTCTTCAAGTCGGTTGATTTCATCAATTGATAACCGGCATCGACAGCATTCACCGATTGGCGGAGGCGCACAGACGGTCTTACTTCCCCCCCTGCGCGGCTCATTTGAACTGCCTCTATCAGAGGTTCGTTGGCGATTCGGGACTGCGATCCATCTGGTTCTGCTAGCCGTATGTGATGGGTAGACTAAGAAGAGTATATTCTTCGGACTTCATCGTGAGCTGAATCCAAGAAGAGTACAAAGAAACAGCAGACGACTCGAGATGTCTAAATAGAACAGTATCTGGAAGCCATCATGAAGTGTTTGAATCGTTGGTGGTTACGATACTGCGGGACATCACCTGTATCGCTCATTAGCCACGCGAGCGTTCTAGCATGACGAGCATCAGGTAAGAGAGCATCAGGCTGAGCTCTTCTTCACTGGTGAGGCTATCATCTAGCTTCTCCATAATGAACCTGCCCTCCCACATGGCGGGTTGCTTAGTGAGTCGCATGGCTTGTGTCCGGTTGGATCGTGTGGCCAGGTATTTCGGATGAAAAAGATAACCTGTTAGCATGCCGAGCACGGGGATGGAACCGAATACTGAATCGCCAATCTTTGCCAGGGCGTTCTCTTCTTGGATATCGAAATCATGGCTTTCATCGGCGCCGACGAACGTTTCGTAGTGAGCCTTGAAGAGGGAGCGCATGCCTTTGCGGCCGACCGAGCCGAGAGCTGATCCGTCTGGAGACGTGAAATTGTAGCGGGCAGACCAATCGATCACCTTGTTTGCTTTAATGTCCGCGAGAGGAGTGGCTCGGGTCGCGTCCGTAAAGATCTGCACGTGCTCCTTGAGCTTGAACAGTTTTTGCTTCACGTAGAAGATGGTCTCTCCGCCCGCATCGGTGATCGTTACTTGAGGAGCGAGAGCAATCAGTTTGAACGAGAGCGTCAGGGGATATTGCATTTCGGATCCTGCCGCAGCTCAGGCCGATGAGCAAGCGTCAGGGCTTTGTGAAAAGAGGATCCTATGGGGAGTAGAGGCTGGGCAGCTGTGAGTTCGCTCTCGAGGTCCCAGATCCGCCAGGATTGCGAGTGTCTGCCATCTAAGTGTCCGTGGCTGGTGGCTACGGGGAGCTCCATGATGAGCTTGGTTTTGGCCTGCTTTCGTGTGTAGCGGCCTCCCAGCTTTTCTAGTTGCCAAGCCTTCGCCACGCCGCTATCTAGACGCTTGATGAATAGGTGAGTAGTTCAATTGGTAGAGCATCGGTTTCCAAAACCGAGGGTTGCAGGTTCGAGTCCTGTCTCACCTGCTCCAGCCTTCCCCTTAAAAATAAGGAGAAACACTGCAAATCAAGGGGTTACGCCAGCTCCAAGCAGGGCAGGGCATTGAAGGCAGACTAACCGCGTATAGCCTAATACATCGCCGTTTTATGCGAAAATGTGCGACAAATCTGCGATAGGTTTTGGCGTTAGGGTGGGGGATTCCCGCTAATCAGGGCCGGGAAGGATATAATGGAATGTTCCATCTTCTGATCAAGGATGCCGTCGCCACCGGATAGTGGGATTCCCGCTATCTCCCATCTCCCCTCAATGGCCGCCTGGATACAATGACCGAATCATCATGTAGCCGGTCGATTGTACAACATACGTGGCGACATGGGGCAGGATCAGGCCGGAGGGATACGCGGCGACCTGGAGGAGGATCAGGCACCACGCGCAGGAAAACGAAGATGACATTGGAAACTTTGTTTCTCAGGCTGGATTCCAGAAGGCCAAGAAAGAGGGCGAAATCAATTTGAAAACGCCCGATTCCTCCAAGCCCTCAACCACAGGGCCAGAGCAGTCGAGCCTCTCTCGTGCTGTCTAAGCATAGCGTATCCCCCCAAGGTCCAGCCACTCAAGGCAACTACTGCAATGCGCATAGGAGCCAGCACACGAGCACGTTTTTATGATAGTGTAGTGTTATGGTTGCGATGCAGGGCGGATGGCAGGAATGCTAGGCGTTGTGTGATAGTGGCAGGGTCCGGGTGTAAGGAATCTTTTAGGGAAAGTGCCAGTTAGGTAGGTTTTCCCGCCGCCGAGCACGCGTCACGATTTCCTCTCACTCAATAACTAGCACTATCTCATTCTGCTTGAGCTTTCTGCGGAGAGCTTGCCGACATCGGGGTTAGCAGGTCTTGGCATCGCGGCGAGGGGCCTTGAACGGTTCGCCACAATTGCGACTGGTCAACCATTACCTTATCATGCTTGACCTCCTGCGCCTCCACGCGCCCACGGGCAGATCAGGCGAAGTTTGTCTGCGATGGATGCGGGGCGACCATGAGAGGGAAGGCAGACCTAGGGGCGTTTGTCCACAGCGAGTGCGGCGGCACGTTAGCGGTCGAAGAATAGACCACACAAATGGTCAAAGATTGGTGACTCTTATGAAACTGGACCAGCGATCCTTGCTGTAAGTCGTTGATTTTCATCTATTTCCTTCCCCGGGCGCGCCCGGGAGGTGGG
>JAACDM010000380.1 GCA_009936795.1 Verrucomicrobiaceae bacterium
AATTCCGAGGTACAAGCCTTACTTCCATATAATTTCCGCAATCTTTATCCCTACTATTTAAACGAACTTACGCCGCTGGGTACTAGTGAGTATGAGCCAATGACCCGCCGCCCTTAATGTGGCCGAGGTAATATTCGAGAACAACACGGAGTTCTCCGTCCATCATTCATAGAAATACGCCAATGACAAGTTGGTAGCACTACAAGCTTGGGTCGCTTTCTTTGAATGAATTTTTTACCCGCCAAAGCCTTCTTGAGCTGATAAGATGCCGACCATGACGCATGATTTGCCCGAATTAACGAGACGTCACGCCCTTGCCGTGGGCGTCACCGTGATTGGAACCGGTTTCCTTTCTACAAACACGCATGCCAACGATGACGGCTCAGCAGAGCACAAAGGATTTCGCTTCGGACTCAATACGAGCACCATCCGCGGTCAGGATCTGAGCGTGGAGCAAGAAGTCGATGTCGCCGGCCGGGCTGGTTATGACGGTTTAGAGCCCTGGTTGGGGAAATTGAATGCTTTCGTCGAAGAAGGTGGATCTCTCAAGGATTTGCGCAAACGCATTGAGGATCACGGCCTGACTATTGAGAGCGCTATTGGCTTTGCTAGCTGGATTGTCAATGACGAGGCCAAGCGGAAGAAGGGTCTTGAGCAGGCCAAGCGCGACATGGACCTCATCGCTCAGCTGGGAGGCAGGCGGATCGCTGCTCCTCCAGCCGGAGTCTCAGCGGACGAGACGGTGACTTTGGACGACGCCGCAGAGCGCTATCGCGCTTTGCTAGAGATCGGCGATGAAATCGGAGTGACTCCCCAAATTGAAATGTGGGGCGGTAATCGCACCATTGGAACAGTCAGCAAAGCCATCTACATCGCGGTTCGCGCTGGCCACCCGAAGGCATGTTTCCTAGGCGATGTCTATCACACATACAAAGGAGGCTCATCGTTCGACGGCTTAAGGATGTTGGGAGGCAATGCGCTCCAGGTCTATCACTTCAACGACTACCCGGCCAACCCTCCTCGCGAGAAGATTGGCGACGCTGACCGTGTCCACGTCGGCGACGGCATCGCCCCCATAAGGGAGATTCTGGAGATCTTTCTCTCGGTTGGGGCCACACCAGTTCTTTCATTGGAGCTCTTCAATCGAGAATACTGGAAACAGGATGCGAACGACGTGGCCAAAGTTGGATTAGAGAAGATGAAGGCAGCGGTAGCGGCCCTTTGATAGTCACACTAGCCGTGATCTAATGCAGTTGATCGCACGCAGGAAGCGGTGGCAGCGCTAAGCCAACTAGCTACGAAAGGTGGAACCGACCGCAGAAAGGCAGAGTCAGAACGATGGAGCAGCAGGATGGGAACCGACGGAAACAATGAAAGCGTGTATCGTCAATTAAGGTCTTATTTCATCAGTCTCTCGATGGTTGGTTCTAACGCTTCCGCCCATGCCGCGTAGCCCTTGGCAGACGGGTGAGTTCCATCGGGGAACAAGCCCGGTTTCAATCGTCGTCCATCCAAGAACGTCGCCTCCATATCCAGATAGTGAACTATTTCTCCGTCTCCAATGTCGGAGATCAGTTCATTCACCCTCATATTAGTCTGACGCGCACCATCCTCATCGCCACGACCTCGAGGAAAGACCCCTAAAACTAACACCTTCGTCGACGGCAATCGCTTTCTCAGCTTCGCCACAATCAAACGGATATCCCGTGCTGTGACCTCGGGCGGACTGCTCATATGATTGTTCGTCCCGATCATCAACACGGCCAATTTCGGTGATATGCCGTCAATGTTCCCGTTCTCCAATCGCCATAACACATGTTCCGTCCGATCGCCACTGATGGCCAGGTTCACGGCGTTTCGCGGTGCGTAGTAATTGTCCCAGACTTCCTTTCCAGCGCGGTCCCACCAGTGCGTGATCGAGTCTCCGATGAACAACAAATCCACCTTCCCTTGCTTCACCCGAGTGTTCATTGCTTCATGCCGCTCCACCCAGGCATCCTCGTGCCAGCGAGGATCCGGCCTCGCTAACATTTCCTGATCTCCTCTCGTCATTCTCCAAAGCGGCGTGAAGACACTGTCGTAAGTCACCCTCGTCGCCACATCCTTGAGCTGCGAACAGGCGGGCAATCCTACGTGCATCGTTCCGCTCATCGAAAGCTCAACCGACCCTATTTCCTTCCATTCTATTCCATTCGGCGAAAGGAATCCCGTGAAACGCCCACGAAACCGGATCAGTCTGACCCAGTAGGGCGTGCTCAGACGATTCTTCTTGATGATATGCTTCTCCCCCAAGTGCGTCATCCCCCTCATCTCCGTCTCGCCACCCGTCTCCGAGCGCGAAACCAGGGCACCACTCCAATGCGGCAGAAGTAGAACCGATGCCTGCTTTGATCCCTCTTCCAAGGTCTCTCGCATCATAACCCCCGGCTTCGTCCACTGGGAACTCATGGGACGAATGATCCGGGCTGTCACGGTCCCGTCTCCTATCATCGTCACATAGGTAAAATGAAACTCATCCGCCGTTCCTCCAATGTCGTCCCCTTCCCCCTCCATGGTAAACGTCTTGCCATCGTATTCCGTATAACTCGGTGCACTCACCTCTCCGATCGCCGCCGTCTTCCATCCACCTGGTAAACCCGCGCACGCGGCTAGCTCTTGTGACGGTGCACTCTCCCCTTTCGCATTGTGTGAACGAATCACGTAATAATAAAGTTCTCCCTGCATAACATTCACATCGTGAAAGGCTGGATCGGGCAGCTCGCTCGCCACCACTTCGTAAGGACCTCCCGCTTCGCTGAAACGGCTCACGCTATAGTGCGTCGCATCAACTGCCGCGACTGGATCCACCGAACGCACCCAGGTCAAACGAATCCCCTCATTTGTCGATCGCGCAACCACCCCCGAAGGAATGCCTGGCACCCGTAGAGGTTCCTCCACTTGAAAACGAGATCGTGTGGCTGTGAGGGTTCCGAGTCCTAGGTGGTCGCGATTGAATCCCTCCGGGCGTTTCTTCTCCGCGACCTGCTTTGAATAAGGTGCCGGTATTCCCCGGCGATGGACATAGTGATGATATACACGTTCAAAGATCGGCGAGAAGCGACCGCGACTCTTGGGTGATATCTCCGTGTAATGGTTGTTGCGGCCTCCGAGCCCATACTTCCCTGTGCGATCCAAGTAATGCTGAAACGGTACCTCCTCACCCAGGCCATACTTCGCCGAATACTCGAAACCCTTGAGCAGGCGCTGATCGTTCCACCCGTACAGATCCACTCCCTGGTTCCACGCCACCTCAGCGGCGTTCGCCAATAAGCCCAGACCCAATTGCGCATAGTGCTGAGCCCGCGTCGTCTCCTGACATTGTCCCGTCGGAAAAACCACCATGTGAGGAATGCTCCCGTTTCCCGCACCATTCACGGCATACCTAACGGTCTCTTCAAACAACTCCCGATCATTGCAGAAGACCGCTATCGCCATCTTGGTTTGCAAGGCGGCGGTTTCCCAATTACCGTTCGCAAAGTAGGCGTAATGCTCAATCGTCGGCAGCCAAGCTTCCATGAACGATCGTTCACAGCGCTTGGCCTCCTCCTTGGACCACCCGGCATCCGTATAGCGAATAATTTCTGCTGCATTGGCAAACTGAAAGCCCTGCAAGCCTGATGCTAACACACCATCAATGCCACTCACTTTCTCCAAACGCTCTGCCCAGGCATTCAGAATCTGTTTCGCTTTCTCTGCGTGTTCCTGCTTGCCTGTGATGACCCACATCAAGGCATTCTGATAGACCGCTTTGGCATCCTCTTGAGCCTGCCCGGCATTGATGTTTGGCGCTCGCCCCCACTCAATCACCGGCCCTTGCATGCGGTAGTCACTCTTGGCATGCGGGCTCTCGGTGAGGACTTGATAGCCTTCGTGGATGACGCCCGTTTCTGAGGCCACGCCTTCTTTGATGCGGGCAAGGTCTTCTTTAGTATGCAAGAGGCCTGGGTGGATAAACCCGTCCGCAGCGCATGTTGTAACACCAAGCGAACTCCACAGGATGATTGCGCCTAGTACGCCTGCGGGCCGGAAGGATTTCATGGACCAGGACTACGCAAATCTCGGAGCGCCTACGAGTAACTTTTCACGTAAGCGCACTCACTTCAGCGACATGATCCATGCGGTCACGTCTGCAACGTCTTGCGCACTGAGTGTGTAAGCGAAGCTTGCGGGCATGCCGGAGTGCTTCGCATCTTCTCGCTTCGTCACTTCGTCCGCGTCGGCAACCAGCTCTTCGCCCGTTGGCAGGAAGAGGGTGATCTTCTGCGCGGTCTCTTCCTGGATCATGCCAAACAGCTTACGACCATCGTTCATTTCGAGGCTCGTCTGCTGAAATCCCTCCACGATGTAGGCATCGGGGTTGAGGGTGGATTCGATCACATAGTTCACATCGCGGCGTTTGCTGATACCCACCAACTCCGGCCCTACCACAACCCCACGATCCTTGATCTGGTGACAGGCGAAGCAGGTCCCACGTCCAAAGAAGATTTCCTCACCCCGTTTAAGATCGGCTTTGGCTAGAGCAGCTTTCGCGGCTGCCTTCGTCGTCTTCGAACCCGCCGCTTTTGAGAGAAAGACATGATACATCGACTCGCCGCCTGAACCACCGACACGGTTGCCGCCAATGACGATTTCACCAGCCTCGACCGCGCGACGATACACAGGAAATGTCTCGCCATTGCTGATCTTCACCGCCATCTCGGTCGCTTCCATCCCGTTCACCAACGCTTCCGGTGGCGCGACCCGACCATCATACGCGATGAAGATGGTCGCTGGCAGATTGATCTCAAAGCGCAGAAAGTCTGATCCCTTGCTCACCTTATCATCATTGCGTGTGCGGATGTGAGTCGCCCCCGCAAGCATTTCAGGAATCTCGGTATAGGTGGCAGAGCGATCGGCGTAAACCAGCACACCGCGTTGCAACCCCTCAAGCTCCGCCTGATAGGGCTCGCCCTCTCGTTTCACACGAATGGCATCGACAAAGAGCCTATCTTGCCACTCGGAGTCGGTGATCTTGTGCACCCGCAACTCTGAAATCCTGGAAACACGCTTTCCTTTGGCAAACGCAGCCACCCTAACCAAAGCGCTCTGGTCGACCGTAAGCGTGCCACCAGTCTTGGGCGACGCAGCACCCGGCTCAGTCCCATCTAAGGCGTAGCGAAGTTCACTTCCTTTCGGGATGGCGGCGAAACGAATCTCGGTGGACTCACGGAAATGCGATTTGCTCGCCGTCATCTGCAGCGCACTCGTGCTACCAGAGGCCGCACCTTGCAGGAATTCGTCCGCGCGCGCTTGCAACCCGCGATCCCCTTCTTCCATCAGACCAAGCGCCGCCATGCGACGAATGCCCGCACGTGGATCTTCCAGTAGTTGCCGCCGCTCATTCTCTGGAAGTTGACGTCGCATGATCTGCCAGGCGCTGTAAGCCGTGACACGGTCTGTCTCGTCGGCAAGAGCACTCAAGATTGCTTCACGATGCTCGCCCCAGCCCATGTTTCCCAGTGCTTGAATCGCGGCGTGGCGGAGGCGGGGTTCAGCATGATCTAGCAAAGCCACCAGAAGAGACGCCGAATCCGTCACCTTGTTCTCACCGAGAATTCGGGTCGCCTGAATTTGCGCGTTGAGGGAAACAAAGTTCCCATAGGAACCGAGCGCGAGTTTCTTCAGATCCGCATGGTCACTTCCGGCACGCTTGTCGATGTGACCCAGCGCCCACAAACCCCAAGTCTCACCCGTCTCATTCAGTTCCGACGCCACAATCCCTCTGAGCAATCTCTTTCTAACGGACGCACCACGCCGCACCAATTCATCTTGTGCCAGCACCCGCCACACATGAACCTGATGCCCGACATCTTCTAACAGTTCATCATGAGCCCACTCTTTGAAATCCTTCTTGCGCTTTGCCGTGTCCCATTGGCTTCTAGGGATGAGCGGGTCATGGTGACGCAAGCGAAACACCCGCCCTTGATACTTCGCATTCTCCTCGGCAGTCCATTGATCCTTCGGCACATACTCTGTGCCGTAGACAGATCCCCACCCAGCGATGTAAAGTGCGCCGTCTGGCCCCACCTCAATGTCCGTCGGGCGGAAGAGCGCGCGTCCCTTGCCTCCCTTGTAGCCAAGATCGCCACCTTGAGTTAAGCCGCCATCGGCGATCTTCCGCTTCTTCTCAGCAGGCACTTGTAAGGCCCCATCCCATGTAGGTTTGTAGAGAAAGAGGCAATTGTTCGTCCAATCAGCGATCAGATAGTGATTGCGATAGGCCTCTGGGAAATGCGTCGACGTGTAATAGGCGACGCCTGTGCCAGAGCCACTCACCGTCGGAAATAGGTCAGACGACGGCGCCACGGCCGGATGCTTCCCCATCCAATCAAACTTCCATGGATGACGCATCGAATAGTGACCATGACGGATCGGCATGAAGATGCGCTCGCCTGGCCTGCCTGGATCATTGTCCGTCGCGAGCCAATTGAATCCGCTATCCATGCACATGTCCCACGGGTTGCGCATGCCTCGCGCGTAAAGTTCGAGATCATAACCACCCGGCTTGCAACGGAACACCCCACCTTCCTTCTCAGCCTTGTTTGTCGGATGATAGCTCTTCCGGTAAGTCTCCTTGGTATAGGTGTTTGTCAGTGGATACTCCGTCTGATCATCGGACTTGATCCCCATCAGATCGCGAATGGGCTTGGGCGCGTTGGGCTTCACCCAGGTGTTTCCCATGGTGAAGTAGAGCCAACCATCCGGCCCCCAATTGAAGCCGTGCACACCGTGACGCAAGTTGTTGAGGCCTGTGAACACGATCTTGTATTCATCGGCCTCATCGTCACCGTCGGTGTCTCGCAAGACCGTGACGTCTGGTGCATTGGCGACCCAAAGCTCGTCTCCTTTCCAAGCCATCGCCTGCACCGAGTTCAGGCCTTCCGCAAAGGTCTTGATCGTCTCCGCTTCGCCATCCCCATCCTCGTCTATCAGAATCTTAATGTAGTCCGTCGGCGAATCTTCCTTCGGATGGCGATACTGTGGACCTGCTCCGACATAGAGCCGCCCTTTCGCATCAAAGCACAGGGACGAAGGATTGATGATATGCGGCTCCCGCACAAAGAAGTTGATCTCGAAGCCTTTCTCGACAACAGGCAAGGCGTTCTTATCGACATCTGCTAGAGAAGAGCCACAGAGAAACAAAAACAATGTGAGAGTAAAGAATGCTTTCATAAGGCTATACGTAGTAAACATCTGAGTCATCGATATCGGGGATCCCAACCACCAAGACGCGCATCTTGCCAACCGCCCCATGGACCACACCAGGTGGGATGTGCACCATCGTCCCCTTGCGAACCTCTTGCTCTACGCCATCGAGGACGACCTTGCCCTCGCCTTCCAGCACGTAGTAGAGCTCCGTGCTGATCTTGTGATAGTGCAACTTCGCCCCATCGATATCCACCGCATGCACCCACGCCGCGACATCTTGATCGCCCTTGCTCAGCAATCGATAGCGGTGCCCACAGGCGCTGCGTTCTTTGACAGCGTCATCTTCGTGACGGACAATGAGATTCGAGGGTGACGTCTTCATAGGATGTTCTTTCCTAGGAAACGAAAGCGCTCCCGACAAGACTCACCTTAGGGCCTGTCACAGACTTGCTTCTAGTAGCGGTGACTTTCAGTAGCGGTGACTTTCAGTCGCCGTGAACCAACAATCGTATGACGGCGACTAAAAGTCACCGCTACAGATTCTCACTTATTCAGTCTCTGTGGCCTGAGAGGACGCTAGTTCTTAGTTGTGGAACCTAATCGATGCGGGCTAGAATGACTTCCAGATGAAGGCGACAAACACGAGTTTCTCTTCTTTGGATCGCAGGAGATTTCTCCGCGGTGCTGGTGTGGCCCTTGCCTTACCGTGGTTTGAGTCATTTGCGGGTTCGCCCGTGGCGGGATCGCGCAAGGAGAAGCGCAAGCGGTTGGCCTGTTTCTACATGCCGGATGGCGTCCCGATGCCGTTGGAGAAGGATCCGAGTTTCCAGGATTGGAGCTGGTTTCCGCATGGGAGCGGGACGGGTTACACGTTTACCAAGTGCATGGAGACCTTGGAGCCGTTGCGCGATGAGTTGTCGGTGTTCTCGGGGTTGTCGCATCCGGCGGTGCGGCGGGTGCATGGGCATTCCAATGCGGATCAGTTTCTCACGGGAGCCGATACGGGTGCTGATGGTGACTATCAGAATAGCATTTCGCTCGACCAAGTGTTCGCCGAGCATGTGGGGCAGCACACGCGGCATGCTTCGCTGGTGATGTCGACCGATGGCGGGACAGGGTCGCCGCGTGGGGCACAGACCTTGTCTTACAACAGGACGGGCAAACCCATTCCGGCGGAGCATAAGCCAAAGCGTATCTTTGACATGCTCTTTGTGAAGAGTGGGCGAGCTGCGGCGCGTCAGCTGGCCTTGAGCAAGAGTGCGCTTGATGATTTGATGGAGGATGCGCGTTCACTGAATCGCTCGCTTTCCCAACATGATCAGGAGACGTTGGCAGAGTATTTGCAGTCCGTTAGGGATACAGAAGTGCGGGTGGAGAAAGCGAAGCGTTGGCTGGATATCCCGCTTCCGCGAGTGGAGGTGGATCATTTGCAGCTCGATGTGACGCCGGAGGATCCACGCAATTATCTGCGGACGATGTATGAACTGATCTACCTGGCGTTCAAGACGGACTCAACGCGGGTGGCGACTTACCAGCTTGGCCGCGAGAATGGCGTGGGTATCAGTGACTACCTTGGGCGCGCGGTGGGTTTCAAGCTGACGCATCAGCTTTCTCATGAAACGAAGAAGCCGGAGGGTTATCAGAATTTCGGCACCTACTGCCGGTTCATCAATGAGGAGTTGGGCCGCTTTGTAAGTCGGCTCAAGGCGACGCCGGAACCGGGTGGCGCTGGGAACATGCTAGACCACACGGCCGTCTTCTTTGGTTCGGCGTCGAGCGCGTTTCATCTCTCGCGCAACTATCCGCTTCTGCTCTTCGGTGGACGGAACATGGGGGTTCAACATGGTCAGTATCGCAAGTACAACAGCTCGAACCAAGCGACGTCTGGTATTGCCAATGACTCTGGTTGGCAAGCGGAGATGCGTGAGACGGAGTTGCCGCTTTCCAATCTCTACCTGGCCATGCTGCACAAGCTTGGGGTAGAAACGGAGAGCTTTGGTGGGAGTCGTGAGGCTTTGAGTGGGGTGTAAGGGTGGCGACGTGGAAGTCACCCCTACGGGGTGGACCATGCGCGCATGGGGCGGTCTAGCATGTTAGCAGCTTCTTGGTCGTCGAGGATCTGCTCGGTCTCGGGGGCCCAACGCAAGCGTTGGCGTTGCAGGCGCATGGCCATGTTTCCTAAATGCGCGATGGTGATGGTGCGGTGGGCAGCTTCGATCGGGGCGGCAGTGGGTTTGCCTGAATAGATGCAGTCGATGAAGTTTCGGAAGTGATGCGGGCTATTGTAGAGCTTGATTTCACCTTCCTGGATCTTCTCGCGGCGTAGTTCTTTGGGATGGGTTTCAAATTGGCCGCTGTCGCACCAGATGGATTTGCCATCCTCGCCTTCGAAGGTGATGCCGGCACGGACTTGATGGCTGTCAGCCACGATCATCTTCACGCCGTTCTTGAAGAGGGCCTCGAAGTAGTAGGAGGTGGCGGTGTTCCAGAGTTCTCCTTTCGGCGGGAAAGTAGCCTTGGCATTGAGGATCTCGACCGGGCCGGTGTGATCGGTGCCGAGTCCCCACTGCGCGATGTCAATGTTATGCGCGCCGATATCGGTGACGTTGCCGCCTGAGTAATCGAGGATCCATCGCCAGTTCACGGGCAGGCGGGCGCCACAGTAGTAGGCTTCGGGCGCTGGGCCTAACCACATGTCGTAGTTCAAGCCTTTGGGAACGGGTTCGGGCTGCGTGCGATGGCCTTGTTTGTTGATGTCAGGATTTCCCGGGACGAGCCCGACTTTCACCGTGTGGACGTTTCCAATACGTCCATTGCGCACGTATTCACAGGCGAGGCGGTTGTGCTGATCGGAACGCCGTTGGCTGCCGGTTTGCCAGGTGATGCCAGCTTTCTGTACGGCATCGCTCATCAAGCGTCCTTGGGCGATGGTGAGGGACAGGGGCTTTTGTCCGTAAATGTGTTTCCCTGCCTTAGCGGCGTCTAACACTTGCAAGACATGCCAATGATCCGGCGTAGCGATTTCCACGGCATCGAGGTCGTCACGCGCTAACAAATCTCGATAGTCGACGTAGGTGGCGCAACCCTTGTAGCCGTCTTTGGGTGCGTATTCTTCCTTGGAATAGTGCTCCTCGGCGAGCCGCTTGGCGGGTTCGCGTCCGCCAATCTTGTTCTCCCAGTAACCAGGCGACTCTTTGTTGACGTCGCACACCGCGATGACCTGGACGCGTTCGTCATTCAGGAAGGTCTTCATTTCATTCATCCCCTGATTCCCGGTGCCGATGAAGGCCATGGTGATGCGTTCGGATGGAGCGGGCCGTTTGCTGAGCCCTAACACTGTGGCGGGTATGATAGTGGGAAACGCGACGGCGGCGCTTGCCTTGAGGAAGGTTCGGCGGGTGGGAGCACTCATGCGTGGAGGTTAGGTTTTCCGGTGCACGATGCCAAGTTTCCTTGCTTCACGGTGATCTCCTTGAGTGCTAGAATGGCATCCGATATGATTCGTCTTCTTTTTCTCATTGCTCTTTGCATCCCCACCTCACCGCTTCACGCCAACGAGGTGGGCACTTGGAAATCCCTCTTTGATGGGAAGACGCTGACGGGATGGGAACGTCACGGTGGGAAGGCAACGTATGTGGTGGAGGATGGTGTCATCGTGGGGACGAGCGTTCCCAATACCCCGAACACCTTTCTTTGCACGGAGCGTGCGTATGGTGATTTCGTGCTCGAGTACGAGTATTTCCCGCATCCCACGCTGAATTGTGGGGTGCAGTTTCGCAGTCAGATCCGTGAGAAGAATGATCGCGTGTGGGGCTATCAGTGCGAGATCGATCCTTCGGATCGCAAGTGGAGCGCTGGGATTTATCATGAAGCTGGCCGCGGCTGGCTCTATCCAGTGGAATCAGCCAATGCTCAAGCGGCGTTCAAGCCGGGGGTGTGGAACCAGGTGCGCATCGTTTGTCATGGTCCTAACATCCAAACGACTTTGAATGGCGTGCGCGTGTCTGAGCTGGTGGATGATGGTGAACGTGAGGGGATCGTCGGTCTGCAGGTGCATGGGGTGGGCAAGAATCCGACGCCAATGCAGATCAAATGGCGGAATCTGCGAATCATGGAGCTACCAGCGGGCGATGCCAGTGCTTTGCTAGAAGGAAAGGCCGAGACATTGGGACAACGGGCTCCGCGAGGTGCCGATGTATTGTTGGCACCGGGAACCGACCTCAGCGGGTGGCAGTTGCGGCCGGAGAAGGTCCCTTGGATGAGCAAGTATGAAGCGGGAAACTTACAGTGGACGGTGGATGCTGAGCAAGGGATCGCCATTCCGTTAGCGAAAGCGGGAAGCATGGATTCCAAGAAAGCGTATAGGTCGCAGCGGATCCATGTGGAGTTCCGCACGCCACCTATGACCGATGCCGAGCCACGCCCGGAAGCAAGTGGAAACAGCGGTGTGTATCTGCAAGGACGGTATGAACTTCAGATCTGTAATTCTTTTGGACTGGCGGCGGCCGACAATCTCTGGGGTGGGCTCTATCGCTTGCGCGCGCCTGACGTGAACGCGGCGAAGAAGCCAGGTGCGTGGCAAGCGTATGACATCGTCTTCATACCTGCACGGATCGAAGATGACGAGAAGGTGTCGAACGCACGCTTCAGTGCCAAGCTCAACGGCCAGTGGATTCATCGCAACATCGAGATCAGCAGGGCGACGGGATCTGGAGACAAGGAGACGGCGTTGCCTGGTCCGTTGCGCTTGCAGGAACACCAGCATCCGGTGGCGTTTCGCAATACCTGGGTGGTCGACATCGACGCTCCGACGCGTCTCGACCAGTATGATCCGCGTAAGAAGAAGAAATCTTAGCGACAAAGGTCAACGGGTTGCGTGGGATTTCGGATAAATCCACGACGATGATTACTCACTGGGTTCTTCTTCGAGGTCGGTCTGTGTCCACGGGGTCTGCCGGTCGTGGAAGTGCTCTCTCACTTTCGCCACGTCCGCAGGTAGAATGGTGGAAGCTTGGTTTCCCCATTCGCGGCGCGTGTAGGTGAGCACGGAAGCGACCCACTCATCGCTTTGCGTGGCACCAAAGGGTGCCATCAGTCCTTCATAATCCTTCCCATCGATTCTCCCGGTGAACCCATGAAGCAGGATTCGAACCGCGACGTCAGGTGCTTGTGTGAGTCGAGGCGAGCCGGGAAGTGGCGGTGCCAGCGCCCCGTTCGGAGCTTGGATCCCCTGGCCATTTGAACCATGACAGGCGGTACAGAGTTCCACATAGATGGTACGGCCTCGGTCAAATAGGCTTCGTCCTTGTTTGTCGAGAGCGAGCACGTGTGAGGCTGGTTCACTAACGAGTTCCCTTGGGGCCACCGCCTCCACGGCCTTGATTACCTGGGCGTGTTTTGGGTGTTTCGCTAGGCACTTGGCAATGAGGTATCTGCTCGTTCCCTCTTTGCTCTGACCCGCCGTCAGCACGATCTGGGAAATCACCAACGGACTCGAATCCGCAAGCATCTCCTCCAATCGTTTGAAGTAGAGTCCAGGCGGATCCATCGTCCGGACGGCCGCGATGCGGATGCGTGAATCATGATGTCGTGTCAGTGATAGAATCGTTTCCCTGTCTAACTGCCCAATCCCATCCAGGGTCCAGAGCGCGTGGAGCTGGGCAAGCGGGTCCTCATGTTCCAAGGCCATCTTCTTCAAGGTGGGTGTGACGGATTGCACCTGACGGGTGACCAGAAGGCTCTGTGCGGTGTCGCGCCACCACCCATTCGGATGGCCGAGATATTCAGCTAGTTCCTTGGGCGTTGCCTCGAGAAGCTTTGGCCTTGGGCCACGCTTCATTCCATCCCGCACGACGCGGTAGATGCGCCCCCGTCCAACGTTCTTGTCGTATCCGGCTCTCAAGATCTCTTCCCGCAGATACGGCGTGAGAAAGGCCTTCTCTTGGACGACACCGCGATACATGTCGACGATGTAGAGACATCCGTCGGGGCCAGTGTGAGCGTTTACCGGCCGGAAGTTGCCGTCCGTGGAGGTGATGAACTCGCCCAGATCCTTCTCAAATCGATTCGTTAGTTCGATGTGTCCAGACTCGGTGTGACGAACCTCTGACCGGCGAACCAGACGGCCAACGGGTTCGCAGATGAAGTAGTCACCCTGCATGTCTTCGCCTAACCGATCTCCTCTAAAGATCGTCTGACCACATGCCGAGGTAAAGTGACGCAGGGTTCCATCACTCTTGCGAGCCGCACCAGGCCCGCTTTGCAGATCCGGCGTGACCATGGCTGGCCAGACACTATCATAGCCCCCATTGCGGTGAATGGCCCCGGTCATGGTTCGGCGACTGTCCTTGTGTGCGGCGCCGCTGAGATAGCGGGGCGGGACGAAAAGACACATGCCCGGATTGGAGTTGGTCGAGAAGATGAAACGGCCCTCATCATTGCGCGTCAATCCCCATTGGCCAACGGAGGGGACCGATTCATGGCGAATCGTTTCCTCGATGACCTGATAACGCCTTCCATGCTGGGAGACGTGGATCCAATTGTCCATTCCCCAAGTGAGGCTGTTGGCCTTGTGTTCGACGTTGCTGTCACGGAGCGAGAACTTGTCGGTGACGTGTCGCTTGATGTCCGCCACGCCATCGCCGCCGACATCCTGACAGAACCACAGATCCGGAGGTTCACCTACTAGCAAACCATCATCAATGGCAAGGATCGCGCGTGGTTCGATCAGACCATCAAGGTAGGCCGAATGGGTGTCCATCTTGCCGTCGCCATTAGTGTCCTCGAGTCGGCTGATTCTCCCGACGGGCTCCTTGGCGCCGGTCGCTTCGAGGTCTTGCATGTAGCCCCGCATTTCCACCACATACATTCGCCCATTGCCGTCCCAGGTGAGCGCGACTGGTTCTCGTATGAGCGGCTCGCTGGCAACGAGTTCAACGCAAAAGCCCGGCGGAAGCCGAAGACGCTTCATCGATTCCTCAGGGGAAAGCGGTGCCCATGCAGGGTGGGTATCGACCACGCGATCGCTAGGCTCAGCGAGAACTCCTGGGAGGAGGATCAGTGTCAGAAACACGCATGTTAGAGCAGTGGGTGGGACCATCGGGTGTTGAAGGTTCAATTGCTCTGAAGTGATTTGCTTAGCGCCACCAGATGGATGAGGTCTTGAAGGCCTCCGCTCTTGCTCTTGAGATCTGCGAGCATTGCGCCAATGATAGGGCGATCGCTGATTTCAAGTTCGCGACCCAGGGCGTAGATGAGTAGTTTCTCTGTGAGACAACGGTTGAATTGCTCTTCTCGGGCTACCAAGAGGCTCCGAAATTCGGGGAGGGTCTGAAAAGTCTCGCCGCCTGGGAGTTTGCCGGTGGGATCGATTGGCGTTTGTAGGTCGTAGTGATCGCGCCAACCGCCGATGGCATTGAAGTTCTCCAGGGCGAAGCCGAGCGGGTCGATCTTGCGATGGCACTCGGCACAGGTGGCGATTTCCCGATGCTTTTCGAGCTGTTCGCGGATGCTGACGGCACCGCGGATGTCGGGTTCTACGATCGGAACATCGGGTGGCGGGGGTGGTGGGGTATGGCCTAGCAGTTTCTCAAGGACATAGATGCTACGGACGACGGGGGAGGTGTCGACGCCATTGGCCGAGGCAGTGAGGAAAGCGCCTTGGCCCAGCAAGCCACCACGCCGATTGTTCTGGAGGTAAACTCGTTGCAAGGCGTTTCCCTGGACACCTTGGATACCGTAGTGCAGGGCGAGTTCGCGATTGAGAAAGGCATAGTCGGCGTTGAGGAATTCTTGCAGTGGCCGATTGTGGTCTAGCAGGTGTCGAAAGAAGGTTTCAGTCTCGGTGCGCATGGCGGTTTCGAGGTTGTCTCGGTAGTAAGCAAGGAATTCGGCCGAAGGTGGCATGGTGCCGATGTTGTCTAGATCGAGCCAACGCCAGACGAAGTGCCTGACGAATCGGTCGATCTTGGGATCAGCGAGCATGCGGGGGATTTGGCTCGATAAGTTGGCGCGCAAATTCCTAGCGGCTGCCAATTCAAGAAGCGTTTCGTCAGGAGGCGAGGACCAGAGGAAGTATGACAAGCGCGATGCTAGGGCGATCTCGCTCAACTCGCCTTCGCCGAGATGGATGTAGAGGAATCCGGGAGAACAAAGAATGGCCTGGAAGCCCAGTCGCAAGACCTTCAACGGCTGAACGCCTTCCTCAAGTTTGCGGGTCACGAGTTGCTGGATGGGCTCCATTTCGCCATCGACCGGTGGGCGACGAAAGGCCGCTTTTGCGAAGGCGGCGAGGCGTTGTGCGATGGACGCGGGATTCAGTTCCTCTGGCTTGAGATTGCCGTATAAGGTGCGATGACCGGTGGTTGGCCATGTGTTGATGTGAGGCCCCTCGACGTTGATCTCCCAGACGCGTAGCCGCGGTCCTTGATAGGCTTTCAGAATGCCGCGTGCTCGTGCGAGTTTATCGTCTTCCCGATCGATGAAAGGTTTGAATTCCGGTTTGTCTGCGGCCTTGGTTCTGAGCAGTCGGACCATGCGTTTGGCCGAAAGTGGGCCATTTCGAAAGCGCACTTCTGGCTCGTAGCCAGCGTCCAAGTAGACGTCCCATTGAAACCATTGTGGTTCTTCACTCGTCGATACGATCCGTGCGAGCGAACTCATCTTGGACACGCTGCCCGTGCTCGTGACGCTGCCTCGCCGATCGACCGCGACGACTTCCATGACTAGTGGATCGCCATTGCGGAAATCACCCAAGGCCTTGCCGTAGTCATGGGGGCGGCCGATGGCGGCGGCGCGCACGCGGATGGTGTAGATCCCACTGTGCGGGCCCCCACCCTGTTGATAAAGTGGCAGGAAGCCAAGATGACCACCACGATAGTGGCGGCCATAGAGATCGGTGTAACGCGTCTCGGGCACCCAACGGAAGCGGCCGGTTTGGAAAAGTTTCGGGAGTTCCTTGGCATCCTTGCCTTCGAAGTAGAAGGGCGATTTCTGCGAGTAGATTTCGGACACAGGTCGGCTGCCAAATTGAGTGGCGCGTCGAATGGCCTCTTCTGCGGCGGTGAAGTAGTGGCCCATCAACCTACCGGAAGTGACTAGCCCGGCGCCATTCGTATCGAAGCCGTCGACTTTGACTTCTTCGGGAAAGGTTTCCGCTGGATTCCAGATGTCGACGTTGATCACTAACAAATCGCCTATGGTATGGCGATATTCCCAAGCGTTGAGCCGTCGTAGAACGCTGTGCCCCCCGGTGTCGTGGAGATTTGCCCGGGCGACGGCGAGTTTCTCCGTCAACTGGGCGATCGTCTTGGCTTGCGCGCCGTTGGTTGGCTGCGGCTCGTCTTCCGGCGGCATGCTGCCGAGATTCAGCTGGTCGACGATTTCCTGATAGCGCTCCAAATCGTTGAGTGTGCTGATCTCAGTGGGGAGATTGTCGAATCGTCGATCGTCTTTCTGTTTCTCGGTGCCGTGGCATTGGAGACAGTGTTTCTCGAGGAAGAGGGAGATGTGGTTGTCGTTGGCTTGGGCGCTGTTGACAAGCGTTAGGCACGCTAGCAGGATGGTTGAGAGATTGGTCATTCGTTATTTGTCATTTCTCATTTGCAATTGGGGGAGCGTTGGCCCTTTGCTATCTTTACGGAGGCGTTGAGGATTCGGCAGAGCTGCTGGTTCTCGTCGATGAGATCGTTCAGTAGTTCTGCCTTCATGAGTTCGGCTTGGCAGATGACTCGTAGCGAGTCGCTGCTTTCGTTCAGTTCTTTCAGGGCGATCTTCAACTTGTACACAAAGTCGGCGTTGCTTTCGCCACCATAAGCTTCGGCATACTTCGGCGCTGGCGAGGTGCCGGATCGAAGCAACTGCCCACCAATGCGCTTCCCAGCAGGTGACTTTGGCAATGCATCGGCGACCTTGATGATGCGCACGGCGAAGTCGATCAGTCGGTTCTCTATTTCCGTGGCTTTGTCCGTTTCTCCCATCGTGACTTTCTCAATGACCTATGACTAACGACCAATAACGAATGACAAATGTTCTTAGCCGATCTTCATCGGCGAGAACGTACCGATGCTTCTGCCAAAGCGTTCCACCTCGGAGCCGAACCAATTCAGCACGGAAAGCCAGAGATTGGAAAGCGGCACTCGTTGATGTGCTGCTTCAGGACAGACGAGATGGCCACGATGTTGGATTCCTCCGCCTGCGAGCAGCACAGGAAGATTGCGGTTGCTGTGGCTCGAGCCGTCACTCATGCCGCTGCCGAAGACGATGAGGGTGTTGTCCAAGATCTGCGCCTCTTTGAGCCGGGTCATGAAGTGGCTAAGCTTGGTGGTTAGAAAGGATTCGACCACTTGGAGTTGCTCGATTCTACCTGGGGCTTTGCCGTGATGGGAAATGCCGTGGTAACTGTCTAAGTCGAGCTCGGCGGTACGGAAGCCCATGCCGGTCTCTAAGGTCGTTATGCGGGTAGAGTCGGTCTGCAAGGCCAGGGCCATGAGATCATATAGGAGCGCGACTTCATCAATGTGTTGCCGCTCTTCGTCTAACACTTCATCGATGGGCGGCATGGGTTTGGGACGATCGAGCCATTCTTTCGACATCTGCAATCGCTTCTCCACGTCGCGGACAGAAGTGAGGTATTGGTCGAGCTTATCGCGGTCGGGGGCGTTTAGGGTGCGGTTCAAGGCGCTGGCGGAATCGCGCAAGGCATCGAGCACGCTGCCGCGATGTTTCAAACGGGTGCGTTCTGCGGCGCGGGCATTTGGCGGTGAGTTGACGAAGAGGGCGCGAAACAGGGTGGCGGGATTGTTGACGGGTGGCACATGCACACCGGCGCGATCCCAGCACATGTCGGTGCCGTTTGAGATCCCTGTATGAATGGATGGGAAACGGGTGGCACTACCGACATGCTCGGCGGCGGCCTGGTCGAGTGAGATGTTCTTATCGGGAAACCCGGCGGCTTCTTCTTTCTTGATGCTATTGAGGAAGCCCTGGACAGCGTTGTGCCCGCCATTGAGTCCGTGATCCAAATTGGAGAAGATGGCGAGATCGTCTCTATCGGCCTCAAGTGGCTTCAAGGTGGAGGTAGCGGTGTAAGCTTTGCCGGTGTCTTTGGGAAAGAAGTGGCCTGGATAAAAGCCGAGATGATTGCCCACGCAGACGAGACGTCGTGGTGGTGCCTTGTCGGCGGCGAAACTTTCGAATGCGGGGAGTGTTAGTGAGATGCCTGTTCCTTGAAGGAACAGACGGCGGCTCAAAGCGGATCGGGGATTCATTGGATGCGTCGTTGTTAGTCTCGCTTCACTTCGGCAAACGCTTCTGAGATGGCATTTCGAAAGAGCACACCGTCATTTGAGAAGACGACGAATCGGGCGCCTTGTTCGATGGTGCGGGTCGCCTGAGCCACGTTGCCAAACCAACAACCGGCAGCAACGTGTTGGGCATTGGCGGTGTCGATGATGCGTTGGAGGATGGCGATAAAGTCTTGGTGATCGTAGGCGTCGGGAATGCCCATGTTGACGGTCATGTCGTTGGGCCCGACAAAGACGGCGGCGACTCCTGGAATGGCACAGATCTTGTCGAGGTTCTCGACCGCTTGGACCGATTCGATCATGGGAACGAAGATCGTGTTCTTGTTTCGGTTCTCCACATAGTCCCGGGTTGCCTTGGTGGGCCATTGCCCCTCTGCCAAGACCTTGTCGAGTGCGGCCCCTTTTAAAGGACGGTAAACGGCGGCGGCAGCCAGTTCCTGACATTCCTCGACATCTTCCACGTAAGGAACAACGACACCATCGTAGGTGTCGCAAACCTTGGCGACACCGTCAGGGCTTCGGCTGTGCGTCCGCGCAAGACAGGCGATCCCTTTGGAAGCGAAAGCATAGCGCATGGGGAGGAAGTCACCGATATCGAAGGCCGTGTGTTCATCTGACACAATAACAAAGTCCAACGTTCCCGCCGGGATGGCGTGGACCAATGCGGGACTGATGGTGTTCTGAATGAGGGTTCCATAGACGGTCCCACCTAGCGCCAGTTTCTCTTTAAGCCGTTGCGCAGACATGGCCCGTTTTACGAAAGGCTGAACGTGCCGTCGAGCGTGTTTCTCGCAGGTATCTTGAGGGAGATGCTGCAGAACTCCACGACATTCACTCGGGAAGACCGATCCGATAGAATGCGCTGGCGCGATCTTCTCTCACAATGTTGAATTCGATTGGTGACGAGAAGATGCGCGCTTCAGTGCCAAGCTCAACGGCCAGTGGATTCATCGCAACATCGAGATCAGCGGGGCGGCGGGATCTGGAGACAAGGAGACGGCGTTGCCTGGTCCGTGACGCTTGCAGGAACACCAGCATCCGGTGGCGTTTCGCAATACCTGGGTGGTCGACATCGACGCTCTGACGCATCTCGACAAGTATGATCCTCGTAAGAAGAAGTCTTGACCAACGTTGCGACAGAAGGACTACGGGTGCATGAAGGTATTCCTCTAGGTTGGTGTAGCCATTACTATCGTGGTCCTCGTTGCGGTCTTTGGCGTTTGATAGGTTGAGCCCATGAGCTTTCTCCCAGGTATTTGGCGGCGGGCCGGTCGCTTGGGGCGACGGGTTGATCTGGCAGAAGTGACGTTTCCTTAGGCACGTTGCCAGGCAAGGAAGGCCCCCTCCGGGACAGCCCGCAACCCAATAGCAGCATGAGCGTACCTCATGGCTTCAGCCACTTTGGGACCGTGCGATCGTTCATCCGTTCGCCCCCTAACAGCCACGCTAAATTGAAGCGTGCGAGGTGGGCACCTTTGAAGGGATCGTGCTCGTAGAAGAGGTAGAGCCAGCCGGCGCTAGGCGTGGCTGGCTTTCCGACGGCGAGTGATGAATAGCCGCTACGATCTGCATCGACCAAGCGCTTGATCGGCCAGGTCTTGCCGCCATCGAAGCTTGCCCACACGGTGACCCGTTCACGATGGGCGGCCTCGGTATCGAGATTGCTGAAGATGAGGATGTCGCGATCCGGCAAGGGGAGGCGCGTCAAGCCACCCATGCAGCCATAGGTGCGTCCTTGATCGCCGTCTGGCAAGGCCTCGACGATGCGCCAGTCTTTCCATGTGACGCCGCTATCGTGACTCCAGGCTTCTCTGCGACGTTTGTTGCGTGGGCGTTCTGACCAATGCACGCGCGAGTTGTAGTAGAGGCGTCCATCAGTCAGCTCTACCAAGGCAGCTTCGCCCGTACCTTTCTCTGGGAAGGGCTTGCTAGTCTTCCAGGTTCGACCGCCATCATCGCTGTAGATCGCATTGGTGTATTGCAAAGGCCATTCGGCATCGCCGCCGTTGGGCCCGTAATAACGTGAGGCCCGGATCAAGCGTCCTTGATGCGCTCCATACTGCAAGGTCACGCCGTGCTCGTTCATGTGCATGGACGGTGTGTTACCATGCGCGTCCTTCTCGATGGTCGTGGCTTGAGGCAGCCAAACCTTCCCATCGTCTTGGCTGCGATATACCGTTAGGGGAGCGGGTGGCTGCCTCTCTTCGACGAAGATCAGAATGTCGCCTAAGTCCGCATCGACCGTGGTACCGCCGCCATGGTAACCTTGGTTGGCTACCGAAATGACTGGGCCCCAGGTCTTGCCGCCATCTTCGGATCGCCGAACGACGACGCCGTCATTTCCCCAGACTGCCATGACCGTTCCATTCTTGGTGACCACCACGTTCGGGTAACGTTGATCGTTGAAAAGGCGCTGCTTCTCGAACAACGGATCACCCAAGAACGGGGCCAAGCGGTCTTCCGCAGGGCTGACAGACAACAGCGCGGCCAAGGCTGAGGCAATACGGTACCATCTACCAAATACAAGGCGAAAGGCTGGCATTTCTAGTGTTGATTGGCATTGTTTACCCGAACAACTCCATCACGGGTTTCGCCGTTCCGTCAGGAGTGACGTAGAAGGGGCGCTGCTCGATGTTGTAATGATGATCGTGTGGGATGCCGAGTGCGCGGTAGATCGTGGCGTGGAGTTGTTCCGTGGTGACGGGATCTTTGATCGTGGTGCAGGGGCGCTCGTCAGCGGTTTCGCCATAGACGAAACCTTTCTTGATGCCGCCACCGAAGAGGAGGACGCTGCCAGCGCTAGTGAAATGACGGTGCATGCCATAGTGCTGCGGGCCTTCGATGCGATGCGGCACCTTGACCTGGTCCTTCACTTTCTTTTCCGGCTTTCCCTCAGTCATCATGTCGCGGCTGAACTCGCTCGCGACGACGATTAAGGTTCGATCTAACAAGTTGCTTGCTTCCAAATCGAGTACGAGATGAGCAATGGGCGCATCGATCATGGTCTTGAGATCCTTCATTCGGGAATGCCCATTGTCATGCGTGTCCCAGTATTTGAAAGGATAATAGCCGTGGGTGACTTCAATGAAGCGGGCACCGGCTTCGGTAAGGCGTTTAGCTAACAAGCATCCCAAACCAAAGCGGCCGCCGACTTTGTAGAGATCGACTTTCTCTTTGGGCTCGAGGCTAAGATCGAAGGCCTTGCGTGCCTTGGGGCTCGAGAGGAGACGGTGCGCGTTGTCGACTGAGCGCATGAGCGAGTCGCGTTGGTGTTCTGAACCATGCTGCATGATGGGGCTTTCACCTAACAATTTCTTGTAGGCTTGATAGCGCTTGGCAAATCGCGTATCACTCATGCCGACGGGCGGTTTCACCGCCTCCACCGCTTGATCGGGTTCGACGAGAAAGAAGGGTGCAAACTCACTGCCGAGAAAGCCGGAGGTGTGGAAGGCTTGCAAGGCTTCTTTCTCCCCGCCGTCAAAGGTTTGACCGATATCGATAAAGGCAGGCAGATCAGGATTGAGCGGGCCAAGCGTGCGAGAGATCCATGAGCCAATGTGAGGAGCGGAGACCGTCAACGGTGGCTCGTAGGCGGTGTGCCAATGATACTGATGCCGACTGTGGAGAATGAAACCCAGGTCAGCCGCACGATAGGTCTTGATCAAGGTGCCGCGATCCATGACGCCACCGATCTTCTCAAGTCCCTCCGTGAACTTCAGACCATCGACAACGGTATCAATCGATGGAAACGTTGACAGGACCTTGTTAGGATCGAGCCCTTTCTCATAAGGCGTGTAGCGTTTGGGATCAAAGGTATCCGTGCTCGCTACACCACCTGCTAACCACAACACAATGACCGTATCCGCGGTAGCGTTTAACGGATCACCACCTTGCACGGCGCGCGCCATGGCGGATGGGTATCCCGCAGAGAGAGCACCCAGGGTTGCGGCTGAGGCGGAGGAAAGGAAGTCGCGGCGGTTTGGTGTGGATGTCATGATGAATGGGGCTAGTAAACCAGTTGAAATTCGGGATGCATGACGAGCATCCACAGCATGTCTTCGATGCCCTCCGTTTCGATGGGTGTTCCAACGATTTCTCGAAGCGTTTCCTTCTCTTGAACGGCAGGTGTTCGGCCTAGCGCATGAACGAAGAGGGTCTCCATCATGGCCTCGAAATCCTTCCCCGAGTCGTACCAGGACTGAGCGCCTTTGGCGATGCTGTCAGCGAGGGCCTTACCGTTGGAAAGCTCGATCAGCTGTGCGGTGGTGGCAACGGACTCGCGTTGGGTTACGATAACGTCGCGTTTGGTGCGGCCAAGGGTGCGAATGAGCGGATCGATCTTGCGTAATCCCCAGCGCTTCTTGCCGGTGCCACGAGCGGCGCCTTCCTCGCGGGTGGCACAGGCAATGACTTGATCGATACCATCGAGGAACTGTTCCGCCGAAAGACGCCGTACCACCGGCCCGCGAAAGACAAAGGCGTCGCTGTCCCCGTCAGGATCGAGCGGCACAGCGGTGCATTGGTAGGCTTGTGAGGTAAGCATCAGCATCATGGTGTGCTTGAGGTCGTAGTCATGCTGAACGAGATCAACGGCCAACCAGTCCAACAGATCCTTATTCCATGGCGGGTTATCCATTTCATCCACGGGCTCGACGATGCCATGGCCGAAGAAGATGGCCCACAGCCGGTTGACCATTGTGCGGGCAAAGCGGCCATTCTCAGGCGAGGTGATGATCCCCGCCAAACGCTTCACACGTTCCGCTTTCGGTGCGGCGGGATCCACAGCGCCCAGTTCAGGATAAAGAAAGGCTGGTGCGGCTTTCTCTCCTAACGGTTTGTCGCAACGATGAATGTCCATCGGTTGATCGGCGAAGATGGAGGCAAAGGCGTACGTCTGTTTCAGCGTCCAATCATTGATGAAAGAATCGTGACAAGACGAGCACTTGATATTCAGGCCCATGAAAACCTGGGCCACATTCTGCGCGGCCTGTATCTCCGTGACCTGAGAGGCATTCACCGTGCCGCGCCAAGCGATGCCTTTGATGAATCCGCTAGATTTCTCCACAGGATCGATGAGTTCGCGGACAAACTGGTCGTAGGGTTTGTTTTCTGCGAGTGATTGCTTCAACCAATCGGTGATCTGTTTCCCTCCCCCTCCATGATAGGAGCGCGACATGCTATTGCGCAGGCAATCGCTCCAGAACGTGAACCAGTGAGCACTGTAGTTGTCTTCATCGGCCAAGAGTTCGGCGACGAGACGACGACGCTTGTTAGGATCTGCATCGAGACAGAAACCTTCCAGCTCGTCTGGGGTCGGCAAGAGACCGATGGTATCGAGATAGACGCGTCGGGCGAATACCGCATCACTCACCGGACTACCGGCCTGCACTTGCTGCTCTTGGAGATAGGACTCTAGCAAACGGTCGACCGGATTACTAGCCTCTCCCGGCGGCAAGGCCACGATACGAGGCTCGATGGGCGCACTGCGAACGGTAGTGAAGGTGAATCCCTTCTCCCACACCAAACCTTGATCGATCCACGAGCGCAGCTTGGCGATCTCATCGTCGCTCAACGGGTCGCCCTTGGGCGGCATGCGCTCATTAGCATCATTGCTAGACACTAAATCGATGAGATGGCTTTCCGCACTCTTACCCGAAACCACGACCGGACCGCTTGCGCCACCAGCTTCCAAGGCATGGATGTGATCCATGCTAAAGCCGCCTTTGCGTTTCCCATCGGCATGACACTGGGTGCAGTGCGTCTGGAGAATAGGTTTAATGTCAGACGTGAAGTCGATCGTCGACTCACCAGCGGCAGAAGCGCCCACAGCGAGGCTCACTCCGATAGCGATGAAAGCGTTGGATAAGCGATTCACCGGAAGAATTTGGGAGAAATGTCACTCAATGCCAAGCCTAGACGAGAAATGACCGCCCAATGACTTGGATCCTTCTACATGAAGCGCTATAACCTGCTGCGTCTATGAGAACGATCCACTTGGTACCCCTTGCCTTATTAGCAATCGTCTGCCTTTCGCCGAGCCATTCCCAGAGCGCGAGCCCAACCAACGCTGAAGCGGCTGCCGATGCCGAGGGCTCTATCACCATCTTCGACGGAAAGACCTTGCAGGGCTGGGAGGAGATGCCAGCAGGCAAAGAGAAGGCATGGACGGTGGTCGATGGCGTGATCCACGGCGATGGTGACAAAGGGCGTGGCTACCTCGTTTATGAGAAGAAGCAACTCGCGGACTTCGAACTGAAATTCAGCTATCGGTTTCCGAAGGCGAAGGGGAACAGTGGTGTCAATATCCGCGCCATTCCAGATGAGACGGGAAAGCGCAAGTTCCAAGGCTACCATGTTGATATCGGTCACGTGGGGATCGGCAAGCAAGTGCTTGGGGCCTGGGATTTCCACACACCGGGGCGTCGTGAACACGCGTGCTTTCGTGGTGATCGTTTGGTCATCGACGAAGATGATAATCCCACAGTGACCAAGATCGAGGGCGCGGTCACAGCGGCGGATATCAACAAGGGTGACTGGAACAGCGTACATGTCATTGTCAGAGGCAACCACTTCAAGTTCTCTATCAATGGCAAACCTGCCTCGGAATTCACCGAGCACTTGCCCGAGTCCAAACGTTTGGAATCAGGAATGATCCAATTTCAACTACACGATCCAGGAATGATCGTTCAATTCAAGGACATCCAATTTAAGGAACTGTTAGATTAAAATATCTATAGACCGACTTCCGGAATGCTCGGCCTTGCCGAACGCCTGCCAAAGCTGGCTCAGTTCAGTCGTTAGGTGAGTTTGGAAGAGAATGATGTCGGCTTTATGGATGAAGAAATTGGCTCCCATGTTCAGCAGCCTCACATGTTCCTCAATGCTGCCCCACATGTGAATGCCTGCTCCGATGCCCCTTGAACGTGCTTTCTGGAAGATGACCTCCACGGCACTGAGAAAGCGCTTGTCCGTGTATTGCTCGGGAATTCCGAGACTGCAGGAGAGATCATGGGGACCCACGAGGACAGCGTCCAAGCCGTCAATGTCGAGCAGGGCATCGAGTCGCTCGATCGCGGGCACGCTTTCCACATTGATGATCAATCCATGGCCCGCATTGCGCGAGGCCATGTAGTCCCCTAGTTCGCCGTCGGGCATGAATCCGTTCAACACTTCCTCCATTCGTTTGCCTTTGAGGGGGCGTAGTTTGGTTGCCCCACGCAAGGCCTGCACTTGTTCAGGCAATTCCACATAGGGAGCCACGACGGCGGCCGCTCCATCGTCGAGGGCGACAGTGGCTTTGTGAGGATCCGGATCGGTAATGCGCACGAGCGGAGGCAGGCCGAGCACTGCATAGCAACGGCACATCCAGCTCAGCGTTTCCCGGCCAATGGCAATGTGCTCGGTATCGATGAAGACGAAGTCGAGCCCACAATCACCAATCACTTTGGGCCAGAAAGGCGATATCGATACCAGCAAGGTACCGAAGAGAACATCATCGGTATCGGCATGGAGAGCGCTAACAAAGCACTAAGAGTTCATGTCTGTCAGAGATGATCTACTTCAGTCGGTTCGCCAGTGCGAGCGGATGCTAGCGCGGCCAAGACCGTCGCGCAGATGTCTCGAGCATCGCGAGCGCTCAGCATGGGTGACTCTGTCCCATCGATCACGCGGGCAAAGTTCTCCGAAAGCAGGTAGTTGTTCTCGTCGGCCACGCGCTCGTGTTTGAACTGCAATGCGGGTTGATTCCGGTGGTAGCAAGCAACTTCAGGGCGTGCCTCAGAGATGACGGCCGCTCCGCGATCTCCAATCAAATGTAGCTTGATCTCCCCAATGTCAGGATGGGCGGCGGCACCGATACGGCCGAGACACAGCGTTGCGACCATCCCGTTCTCCATTTCAAGGGTCACGGTCGCGAGGTCATCCACGTCGTTGTCAGCATGGGCTTGGTGAAAGTGGGAGGCCGTGCGGGCCACGACTCGGCGCACTTTGGCCCCGCCAGTGAGCAGATGAATATAGGCCAAGGGATAGATGCCTTCGACCTGGAGTTCTCCCATGGGCTCCGTACCCACCCCTCCATCGGAACCATCGGCATGGGCCTCCAACTGACGCTCTAACCAATCGATAGGTGGGCTCCCTTCCGGCAGGGATCCCAAGGGTGGGCCGGCGTCTTTGGCGAAGTAGAAGTCGCAATGAATGGATGAGAGCGTGCCGACTTGACCGCTGTCGATTGCTTCTTTGGCTTGCACGATTGCGGGCAGGAAGTTGCGGTTCCAGACCAAACAGTGCACGCCGTTCTTCCCCAAGGCGTTGATAAGGCGATCGCATTCGTCCAAACGGGTTGACAAGGGCTTATCCACGACCACATGCAGGCCAGCTTCTGCCGCCCGAACCGCCAAGGCGCAGTGGCGCTCGGCTTCTGGACTCACAATCACCGCATCGAGCTCGAACTCAGCAAACGCCTGTTCGGGGTTGGTCAAGTAAGGGATACCAAACTCCTTGGCGAAGACCTCGTTGCGATCGTCCGTCCACTGAGGCCGATCGGCATCATCAGTAACGCACACCAACTCAAACCGCGGGTGCGCCGCCAAAGCACGTGGCAAGTAGTCGTGTTTGACCACGCTCAGCACACCAGCCCGGATGGGAGGTTTCTTTCGGTCGGTTGGATTCATGGGAGCCACTCTTTCAGAATCGTCTCGGCCGCGCGATAGGTGCGCTGTGCGTGGGCGGCATCACCGTTGTTGCGAATACATGAGGCGAAGTCTTCTAGCATAGGACCTAAGTGAGCGTAACCGGTTGCCGGTGGCCTGGCATTCGTATCGCCGCTGGCAAAGAAGAGATTCCGGTCTCGATGATCGTCGGCGTAAGCAGCGCCGTCCGACCCGATGACGGTCAGCGATCGGTAGCGATCATCGGCAGGCAGTTGATCGTAGAAATCGATCAGCGCCATGGCGCCATGAACAAAGCCAAGATGAATCACTTGGTTCGCCTGCGACTGTGTACCGAACGAGCTTTCAATGTCTTCTCCGATCAACCATAGCACGAGGTCAATCGCGTCGATCTTGTTTCGATGGTTTAGGGCTTCGCTGGTTGAGCTCCAAACGTGGAGACGCGCCAACCCTGGCCTGCCCAGATCCCCAGCATCCAACCGTCGGCGGATAGCTTGAGCGTGGGGATCGAAACGACTCGGCAAGGCAGGATAAACGTTCGTCGGCGCTTCGGTCGGCAGTTCACCCAACTGCAGCACGGGAAGATCTTTAGGCCATTTGCCCAAATCTTGAAAAGCCACGATGGCGTCGGCCTCCGTTTCCGATTCGACAACCGCAAGGGTGGGGATTCGCGAGGCCGCGGCGAGGATGGCGTCCCGCTCAGGCACGTCGAAGCTCACATGAAGTCGAAGAGGGTTCATTGTTCCATGTCGCGTTTGCTTGTGTCCGGGGCAAAGAGAATGGCGATCATTCCGATCACAAACACGAGACTCGTGACCCGCCCGATGTGAGCATAATTGCCATCGAATACATTGGTGATCGCAGGTGTGATAAAAATGAGGGAAGCTGTTAGGATGCGCCCGAAGTTGAAGCTTACTCCAGCACCCGTCGCACGAATGCGAGTTTCGAAGAGTTCGGGCAGGAAGAACGGGAGCCAGCCGAAGAAGATCCCATTGAAAAGTCCCCAGGCAGCGACCCAAATGAGAAATCCGGAGTCGACGGGAGTGGTGAACCAATATGCATACTGGGCGATGGCCAGCGCGAAGAGGCAGGATAGGAAGTAGCAGGTGCGACGACCGATTCGCAGGGCGATGACGGCGGCAAGCGCACTACCGATAATACTAGCAATGGAACGCACCTGCCCGATCTGTGGGCCAAGCCCATCAGGGCCGACTTCGCCTGCCCACGGGATCATCCAGTTAGCTGCCCCCCACCCTCCAAAGAGGGGAACCGTGGCAAGAGCGATGCCAATCAAGGTGACGCTTCGATAGGATTTGCCAAACACCGAAGGGCTTTCGTGTCCGGCTTCTGCCCGCTGCTTCGATTGCGAGCCTAACCAGGCAGGCGACTCTCTGACAAAGAGCCAGACAGCCATGCCAAGCAGCACTGGAAGGCCGCCAAGCTGCAAGACCCAACGCCAGCTTTCTGGGGTCACTGGGTGCTGTGTTAGCAAGGTTGCCACCGCGAAGATACCGACATTGCCGGCCATCCCGATCAAACTTGCCATCACTGGTCGAACGACACGTTCCCACGCTTCAGACACGAGCGCAACACCGTTTGGCCAGCAGCCGCCCACGCCCATGCAGGCGAGGAAGCGAAGAACCAAGAGGTGCATCGGGTGACTCGCAATGAATGACATCCCGGTTAGGGCCGAGAAGCAGATGATCGAGAGCCCCAGCGCACGGGTTCTGCCAATGCGATCGCCAAGCCGTCCGAAGAACCAGCCCCCTGCCGCCGCGCCGAAGAGAAAGGCGCACTGGAAGTAGGCATACCAACGCGCTGCGGCTGCCTCCCATATCGAAAGTTGCTCTGCTTCGGCAGCTGGCAATGGATTGGCCTCGCCCTGAATGGCTGCCTTCTTAGTCGCAGCCAGTTCTGCAAATCGCTTCCCATCGAGTTCTCCGGACTCGGCCATCAAGGCAAGCGCCGCCGGACGCATGGCAAGGTTCGTGATGCCGATCTGAACACTACCGAGAAACCAACCGACGAAGGCAACGATGAGAATCAGGAGACGCGCACCAGTGCTGAGAGTCGATTTCTGCATACGGTGACGACATGCCTTACAGACCAAAGGCGGCGATGGCGAGTCTTGCTTTCATTTCCCGCTGATCTATCCTCCGAAGATGGCCGAAACGGAAGCAAATCCGGATGTGGCAAGGATTGGTGTCGGTGTGCTTGGCGCGACCGGTTTTATCGGGACACCTTATCGTGCCGAACTGCGGGAGTGTCCTGGCGTCCGCATCGTAGCGCTCTGCGCCCGTCGACCCGACTTGCTGAACGCCGCCGCCGAGGAAGACGGGGCGGCGCTGGCAACGACGGATTGGCGAGAAGTGGTCGATCACCCGGCAGTGAATTATGTCATGGTGGCCACACCAGATGCGTTGCACCGGGAAGCGGTTCTGGCCACGGCTGCCGCAGGCAAGCATCTGTTCTGCGAGAAGCCGGTGGGCAAAGACGCCCGTGAGGCAGGAGAAATGTTATCGGCCATGACTTCCGATCAAGGCCTCGCGCACTTTGTTCCTTTCTGGACGCGTTGGTCGCCGGCCTTTGTCAGGGCCCGGGACTTGGTGAAGAACGGGTGCATTGGCGACATCAAGGTCGTCATCTATCGTTGGTTCAATCCACGTCCAGCGTTGATGGCATTGACCTGGCGCGATGATCCCGCTCTCTCATCGGGCGGCACCATTCCTGATGTTGGCTCTCATGCCTACGACACGCTACGATGGATTCTAGGGGAAGATGCTAGACGAGTTCTAACGCATGCTGAAACAATCACGCCCGCGAAGGCTGATCTGGGCAATGTGAATCTGACAGAAGCGCTAGAGCCCCATGCCGATACCGACGCCCACCTGCGGAAAGGTGGGACGGCAGACTACGCGAACATTTCGATTGAATTTGAGTCGGGCATCCATGGCAGCATGGTCCTTTCGCATGCGACTTACTTGCGCCGGGGGCTGGCCCCGGAACTGGAGTTCCATGGGAGCGAGGGCTCCATTGCAGTTGATCGCGTGCATGGCCGCGTGAATCTCGTTCGGCCGGGCGGACACTTGGAAGAAGTCGCTGAGGTTCCTGCGGGCGGATTTGATCTTGGCAATCGCTTTGCCCAGTGGGTGATTCCCGGCCTCCGCGCTGTCCTGGCAGGAGCGCGCCAGGAGTCTTTGGATCTTCCTAACTTGAGGGACGGCTTGAGTGCCCAACGGTTCACCGATGCCGCGCTCGAGTCCGCAAGACGTTCGACTTGGGTTGCCTTAGAAGAAATTGCTGTCTGTTAGTCTAACCGCAACTACGCAATGATGTCATCGACCACATTGCCATGCACGTCGGTAAGCCGGTAGTCACGTCCGGAGTAACGATAGGTGAGCTTCTCGTGATCGAGGCCCATGAGGTGAAGGATCGTGGCATGGAGATCGTGGACATGGACGCCGTAGTATCCGAAAACTCGAATCGCCCGGTAATCATGCCGCATCCCGGTAGTAGTAACGAAGCAATCCGCCTAACCGCTCGCGACATTCAACGCTCCCTTCATTTGTCGAACTGAACTCGGCTTCAATAATCCT
>JAACDM010000381.1 GCA_009936795.1 Verrucomicrobiaceae bacterium
CCTAGAAATTCTGGCTCGCCGAAGTAGTTCCCAGGCCTTAACCTCTTGCTAAAACAAGGGGTCACCTGGATAGAACCTGCTCTTATGTCCGAAGAATCCCCAGATCAGTCCCCGGAGGAAGCTACTGCGCCTGTAGCTGAGAACTCAGCGCCACCACAGGACAATCCCTTTGCAAACATCATCATCAACGTGCTCGCACCTGTCCTCGTCCTTAGCTACCTGAGCAAGGATGGCGAGAAGCTCTGGCACGTTGGACCGATGTGGGCAATGTTCGTCGCTCTAGCATTACCAATTAGCTACGGACTTTGGCATTACTTCAAGTATCGTCAGATGAACGTGTTCTCTGTCGTAGGATTGCTTTCTGTGCTCCTTACTGGTGCGATTACGATCTACCTATGGACAGGAGGACAAGGTGTTAGAAAGAATGCCGCGCTGCTCTTTGGCATCAAGGAAGCCATCCAACCGCTGATTCTTGGTTCACTCTTCCTCATTACCCACAAAATGGGGAAACCTCTCTTCAATGTGTTTCTTTACAATGAAAACGTCTTTGATCTCCCAAGAATCGAAGGAGCCATTGCCGAGAAGAACCATCAAGAGGATTACAAATCTCTCCTCTGGAAATCCACGCTCCTCTTCTTCGGCTCCTTCCTCATCAGTAGTGTCATGAATCTCTTCCTCGCTTTCTATTTCCTTGGCGACCTGGACCCAATGAGTGCTGATTGGAAACAACTCTACAACAAGGACGTGGCTAAGATCACAGGCTGGGGCTTCGTTGTCATCGGTGTGCCCCTCCTGGTCGTGAGCGGTTTCATTCTCTGGTATCTCATCGCAGGCCTCAAACGCCTAACCGGGCTAGAGACCGAGATGATCATGCAAGCACGCTAACGAACACACCATGTGGTTAGGTCTAGCACGGCGTCGAACATGGGTCCTTCCTACTTGGAAAGGCTGGTTATTGCTTGTCGGGGCCGTGGCCGGATGTACTTTCTTGCTACTTCGAGGTGCCTACCCTTACCTCGCAGCTGAATCCCGCCTACCCAAAGCCGATGTTGTCCTCATTGAAGGCTGGGTCTCTGACGACGCGGTCGCTCAAGCAAAGCGAGAGTTGGAAGCGGGACGATGTGACCTGATCTGCACAGCAGGGGTGGACCTCGACAAAGGAAGCCACCTGTTAGAATGGAAAGACTGGGCGACTCTTGCCGCAGAGACCCTCAAAGCAATGGGCGTCCCGGAGGACAAGATCCTTTCCGCTCCAGGAGGTGCGATTAGGCGCCACCGCACCTATGTCGGCTTCGAGAAAGCGAGGGAGAAACTGGCCACATTGAACAAGATACCGATTCGCATCAATGTCATCACTGAAGGACCTCACGGTCGGCGCAGTATCACCGTCGCTCGCAAGGTGTTTGGCGATACTGCAACGATCGGAGTGATCTCCGTAGAACCAAGCTCCTACGAACCGAAACACTGGTGGACAACCAGCAACGGTCTGAAGGGCGTCTTTATGGAACTCGTCGGAAGTACCTACGAACGCTTTGCGGACAGTGGTCGCTAAGCCACACTAAAGGGACCACGATACTCACGCGTGAGCCACGCGGGATCACCAGTCCCATTGGCAAACTCGTTCGTCGCAGGATTCCACTCGATCACCTCGCCATGGTAGTAGGCCTGGTTCATGAGGTGACAGCATATCGCTGTGCGCCCGCCAATCTCTTCGTGTGTGCACGGCTTCTTCCGACTAACCACACATTCGAGGAAATCCCGTAGATGATTGCTACTCTTGTAGAGCTTGTGCTTGGCATTCTTTAGGAACTCGCGCTCTGCCTTGAGCACATTGGACTCTAACGAACCACCATCTTCACGCTTCAGGAACTTAGCGATCGATTTATCACCGCGCTTGAAGTGAAAACGTCCACGCGTGACCTCCACCTCCCCTTCCGAACCGAAGAAATGGACACCGATACCGTCGCCGTGCACAACTTCAATACCGTTGGCATAGATCAGCTTGGCCCCCTTCGTGGCCTTGCGATCAGCAGGTGCTACCACCTTCACCGGACCACTAGCATCCATGCCAAGCCCCCATTGCGCGATGTCGAGGTGATGTGCCCCCCAGTCCGTCACCATGCCACCACCATACTCACGGTAGTTTCTCCACGAAGGGAAGTGGTTGTGGTTGCCACGCGGGCTCAACACTGAGTTGTAGGCGCGCCCCTGGGCTGGCCCAAGCCAGAAGTCCCAATCAAGACCTGGTTCGGCACCTTCAGCAGGCAAATCACAGACTACACCGGGAGGGCCAAAGTTACAGGACACTCGACTCACATCGCCAATACAGCCGTTCTGCACCAATTCACACGCGGTTCTGAACCCTGTCATCGAGCGCTGCATAGAACCCGTTTGAAGAACCCGATTGTTACGTTCCACTGCCCCCATCACGGCTTTCGCCTCATGGATATTGTGGGTGAGCGGCTTCTCGCAATACACATCCTTGCCTGAATCCAGCGCCGCAATGGTGATGATCGCGTGCCAATGATCTGGCGTGGCAATGCAAACCGCGTCAATATCGCGACGATCTAGCAGCTC
The DNA here is from genome assembly GCA_009936795.1 of Verrucomicrobiaceae bacterium. Lineage (GTDB taxonomy): Bacteria > Verrucomicrobiota > Verrucomicrobiia > Verrucomicrobiales > DEV007 > JAACDM01. The sequence goes on from JAACDM010000381.1 coordinate 2,578, forward strand.
ACGAAAGTCATTGTAAGCTTGGCAGCCCTTCCACCCCTCTGGCTTACCTCGACTGGCGTAGCGCTCATTAACCTGCTGCAAGGCACGCTCGCGCCGCGTCGAATCGACATCGCATACCGCCACGACCTCCGTAGTCGAACGCCCCATAAAACCATTGAGCAGCCCCCGATTCTGCTTTCCCATGCCGATGAAACCCATCGTCAGTCGCTCGCTTGGCTTCGTCTCAGCACCCCACACACTCGAGGGCAGGACAAACGGCGCAGAAGATGCTGCCATAGCAGACTTTAGAAAGTGTCGACGATCAGAAGGTAGAGACATAAAAGGGTATGGGAAGGGTTTGTTAGAGGCTATAACCCCGGATCTACTTAATTCGGCGCGCTTTCCAAGATTGTTCAAACTCTTCACCATTCATTGCGGTCGACACCTTACCTGAAAGAGCGCCATCTTTCAGCTCCCCACTGATCTCGTAGATCATGGAACCACCATTGGGCCGGTCCCGAGTTGCCATGAAACTAATGGATTCTCCTTCAATTTTCACATTCTCGATGGGAAAGTTCCGTTCCTCAGAAGAACCAATCGTTCCGGAAATCTTTGGGTCCTCAAGGGTCACCTTGAGCGGCATCTCTATATCGTCCCCGTCAGGTCCTTGCATCACAAAGACCCACTCTCCCAAGATCGGGGAATCGGCCATGGATACCTTTCCACCACCCATCAATTCCTGTAAATGAGGATCAATGGCGTCTGCCCACATTTCATAACCCTTTGGAGAAAGGTGGAGGTAATCTGGCATGATTTCCGTCGGAATGAGCCCCTCATCAGTGATGAATTGATGACCGATATCCACATAGCGAACCTGTTTGCCATCGTCGTGCTTCGCGAGAATCTGATTGATCTGTAAAAGCTTGCCCCTCTGGTCATTGATGTTGTCCCCGCGAGGAAAGATTCCTAACAAGAGAACTTTCGTTTCGGGCAACTTCGAACGCAGAGTTTGTACAATCTCACCGACGCCTTCGGCAATCTGCTTTGCCGTATTGTCATAGCCGTTCGAGTTGTTCGTACCGATCATGACAACAGCTGCCTTCGGAGCACCCCCCTCCAAATTTCCATTCAAGAGACGGTAAAGCACATGCTGTGTGCGATCGCCGCCGATGCCTAAATTGACAGCCTTGTGAGACGCGTACCGCTTTGCCCACACTTCTTTGCCAGCGCCTTCCCAACCTTGGGTGATGGAGTCTCCGATGAAGAGAAGCTCGGTTTCAGGAGTTTCCTGAACACGCTTGTTAATCGTGTCGGCGCGTTCCTTCCACCAATCTTGCCCACGGGCTACAGGAGAGATAGCAGAATGCTTAGACGTCTCTGCGAAGAGACCGATAGTAGTGAATAAGAGTATACCGGCAGCAAAAGCGAAGGAAGTTCGTGTCATATTCAAACCATGACGAACCCCCAGCGCGGTGTCCACGATTATCCGCAATCTATGGCTGCGGAACCCAGGTCAATCGCAAGCGCAGGTACACTGCCGAGTCTGCGTTCGCAATCGTGCTTTCACGAATGCTACCGTTCACTACCTGCGCAGAGCCATTCACCACTTCCCACGCAATCAGATCAGACGACTGCTCAATCTCATAGGTTACGTCATCGGCAACCGCGAACCCGTGAGAGAAGATCGTCTTGCCATCCACATTAGCAATGCCAGGAGCACGCGAATCTGGCACTCTAGGATCTTGCTGCAAGGCATACTCGACCCAGTTTAAATCGCCATCTCCATCTGGATCAGCATTGGGTCCGGACACGTTCTCATCAGCGAGTTCGGCTTCGCTAAAGTGGCTCACATTCCACACCGTGTAAACCGTGCCCATGATGTCTGCCTCAGGAGCACCAGGCGATCCGCCAATCTCGCGAGAGATCGTCCACGACCCCGCAACATTGAAATCAACGTCGGGATTCAATTGCTCTGTGGTCAACGAATAGCCATCACCATCTGCTTCCACAGGCCAGTCACCACCGTCATTGTAATCGAAGTCTCTGATTGGCGTTCCCGCACCATAGGAGAGCTTGAGGCGCTCGCCACCATTACTTAACTGGCCACTATACTCACCTGCCACTGGCCCGGCACCAGGATAACGAAGGGCAAAGGCTTCTATATTCTCGACCACAAGGACATATTCACCTGTGCCCAATGTCGTCACCGGACTACCTGCAAAGTCAAAATCGACCCCCTTGGTAAATCGAACTTGGGTCAGGTCCAGCTCTTCTCCGAGATTAAGCAACTCTACAAACTCAAAGTCGGTCGCGGAGTAGCCCAGTGCTTTCTCTTCCGGTGTTGCGACTCGCGGATGATACATGACTTCTGTAACAAACAAACCGTCTATATACGCAGTAATGTCAGGGGCAGTCGCCTTGAACTGGACAGGATCTGACCACAAACTCCAGTGGCCAGCTGTATTTTTCATGCGAGCACGAACTCGATAGGTGCGATCTGCCCGAGGAAGTCCCTCATCAATCTTCAGCGTGTTCTCAAATGGCGCGATTTCTTCACTTTGCCAGTCAGCATTGATCTCGTAAACACGTGGAACAGTCGGTTCAAAGCTAGGATCATTGCGATCCGTTGTCTCAGCTATCCGCCACTGCACCGCCGCAAACTCCTGTGGGGAAAAGATGCTCCCTCCCTTGAACTCCGTGACCTCGAATCGAAGATCACTGACACTAAAATCTCCCGCTCCCACGTAAGAGATCGTTGGAGTGTCAGGTGCCGAGCCTTCGTCTGCATGAGACGCGAGCAACTCATAGCCATAGCCCCCAGGAGCAATGAAGTCCTTCATGTAAGCTTGATAGCCTTGGAAGTCTTCCGTAGCGATTCCCTTGATGTTCTTATAATATCTCCCCTCCTTGCGTTTGCGCGGATGGTAATCCCACATGGCCTGATCTACCAGGACGAGCGGCTTGGCGTCAGGTGTCTTAAACGCAGCCACCTGGTCTCCTGTAGGAGCCGGTGCAAAGAGTGAGGCTCTATAGGTGAACACAGTGTCTGAGACCTTCATAATTTCGTTGTCACCGTTGTAAACGGGCTCGTTCACTCCCTCCATCGTCACGACATCTCCGGTCTCAAACCCATGCGGTGAAGCCGTCGTCACAATCGCTCGGCTACCATCCTTGACCAAACTACTGACGGCCACACGGTCACTCTGCGGCACGTCAATCCAGACAAAGCGCGAATACTCATCAACCAACATGCTCGATTGATGACGGTTGCATAGAAGTGAGAGATATTCTCGGATACGATTCTGATAGGGAAGATCTACTTCATCATGACTGAGCACCCGGTAGATATTCTCCCAGGCCGGTGTGTCGCCACGGCCAAGATGCGGAGCCGCTTCAAAACTAAGGTCGAGGTCCCAAGGGATAGGATAACACTTTCCATCGGGATGGTAATACGACATCATGTTCTCGTTCGGCCGCATATCCGAGTTGTTGATGAGAAGATTGCCAGAGTTGAACGCATAGTAAGCATCGAAGTTCAGATGCTCCTGCCACCACTCCAGTGACGTGTTCGCCCGGAGGTTCGATTTAAAATCACGCTGATCCGAACCATCGTCCACGCTATCTTGCCCCTGATTCTTCAGTGGATCGCCGTTGCTATGCCAATTGTAGAGATTCCCATCGGGGAGGCCTCGCTCTTGAATAAAACGACTATCAGGATCCTGAATCGCGATATAGAGCCCAAACAGATCCCCGTTATACTGATTACTGGGAACCTCTGCGGTATCATCAATCACGCGCATTTGAAAGAAGTTGGTGTTACTCGCTGGGGATCCCATCAGTTGGTAAATTCGGAACCCAACGGACTCGTTAAGAATCGTACCATCAGTACTCACATCATTCCCCCACCATGGGTTGGTTCCTGGCAGAACATTGATTTCACGCCATTTAACAGAATACTTCTTCCCGTAATTGTCCCGCGCTTGGAAGCGATGCCCACGATTGAAATTCCAGTCCCACTTCTCCTTACCCACCTGTCCAAGCGACGCACGACCACGTTTCGAGAAAGTCATATGGTCATAGACTTCGCCATCATAGACCACAGTACCGAACCATACAGGCCCGCCCCCTCCCCATTGCTGGGCCTCAATATCAGAACGGGTTGCAATCAAATGATAGACCGCAATCGAGTTCATTGTCTCTTCCGAGAATGAAATCGTCGCAGTCTCACCAGGTTCAACCGCCCCCTCCCATGCGGGTACACCATCGTAGACAAAGTAAGCGAAGTTCGGCTGAGGATCATCCGCATACGGCACCTGTAGTTCATTGCCGAAGGCGTCGGTTGCAGCGATACGATAGCGCACAAGATGGCGATGTTGGTTAATGTCGCCCGGCATCGTGACCGCAAAGACGCCATCCTCAGCAACAAGGTCAGGAGTAGCACCATCGTCTCTCATCTCGAGATCAACCCAGACTGTCTCATACTCGGCGTCTTCCAGACGAATATAATCTCCTGGCTCCACGTGTTGATAACTCAGAGTCACACCAGCGACACCATCAGGATCTGTCACTTTGGCAGAAACCGTGACGACATCACCCCCTCTGGGCGAATTTGGAGAATGGTCAACCTGACGAATATGAGGTGGCACCACCGCCAACTCCGTAAACACTGTATTCTCATCGCCCGGACTTGGCTTGGTGCCCGCCCGCCAGCTTCCAGCCAAGTTGTTGTCGAGTGCAGGATTCAACAACTCCATCGAGACGCCATCCCCATTCGATTGCACCGGCTCCCCTTGAGGCGCGATCGGCCAAGGAAAGGTCGACTTGTATTCAACTTCATCACGAATAGCCCCATCAGCATTGCGAAGAACTACCCGGTCTCCCTCATTCGACAAGGTGCCTGAGTCGAACGCAGCAAAGGCCTTCTGGCCGCCGACAAAGATGGATCCAAATTTCCGATTGTAGTCATTAACATCCTCTGTGAGAATCAAGTAATCGCCGGGTCCGAGGCTCGCTTCCGCAGGAAACGTGTATTCAAAACCATTCGTGAACGACCAGTTTGCCAAGGAGACCACCTCTGTTCCTGTGTTGAGCAGTTCCACGAATTCGACCAGCTCAGTCTTGGGCTCAGGATCGTAGTGAATCTCATTAATAACGACATCAGCCAGCGCGATTGTAGAACTGGCAAATAAGAGGATGGGCGAAGCGAGGGATTTCATAAGGGGCGTCCGGTAATCTAGTGGCGTTACAATCATCTGGCCAGCCAATTTGGGATGCCTTAAGAGCGTTGATTACCAAAGCAGACATCGGTATGCTACGTCCTCATGCACTGGCGACGGCTCCCCTGGATTCTCCCCCTGCTCCTAGTAGTCTTGCTAGGAGGAAAGATGAATTATCCCCACGGCCCCGTTTCTCTCATCCACGACACACAGCCTCCCACGCTTCTGGAACGCTCACCGTCGGTAGAGTCGCCTCCAGACAAAGTCCTCGCTGACATACGCGCTGGCCAAGGGTTGTATCTTCGCTTTGGCGACTCCTCTAAGACCCTTCTTTTTGAACCGTCGATGCTACTCAGCGATCAGTTCAGAATCTCAATCGGCACTAGCAGCACCCTGTTAGCGCAACCTGAAGTACTTGTCGGATGGGCTATCGATCCAGTAGCCAACGTCTCTCCCGCTCGTGCCACGCTCTCGGTCGTCGGCCAGCAGGCTTGGGGAAACTGGATTTCCGAAGAAGGCACCACCTGGCAGTTTCATTGGAAACTTGATTCGCCTAAAGTCACTCTATCAGAAACCCATAGACCATTAACCGTGAGCTCAATCGAAGAGGATGGCATTTGTCGAGTTCGCGAGATTCCAAATGCACCGTATTCTCCTCCTCGCAAGTTCCACGGAGAAATCTCGGCCCAAGGTGGCCTAGAACCAGCCACGGGTGAGGTCGCTCACTACGTTGATCTGATTCCTGCCAGCGAGTCCTACCAGAAGTCCCTAAAGAACCTCGATATCATCCTCGCCATTGACCAAGCCGCCACCGGGTCAGACGAACCTGAATCTCTTGCTCGTGTCGCATCACAATGGCTCGCCACCGCCGCGAACGTCGCGACAATTTATGAGAACCAGTTAGGAATTCGACTAAACTTATACGAACTCATTCTTATACCTGATGCCCCGCAATATTCTGATATCCCTTCAGACAACGTCTTGGCAGACTTTCGCAACTGGATGGCCCAAGAACGCCCTAGAAGTGAGTATGGATGGCATTCCGCTTTTAAAGTAGGGGTAGGTCTGCCTTCACAGATTCTCGGCTTGGCCAAGGTCGGGGCCCTAGGCACGACTGATAGCATTGGTACGATTCGCGCAAACTCAGGCTGGGACACCCTAGCACACGAGTTAGGACATACAATGGGAGCAAGCCATACGCTGGGTGGTCTCATGAACGGATCTGCAAATGACGGCGGGAACCGAGACTTCTTCACCGAAGCCGAGACTTCTCGGGGACGGACAGCCGCTTGGCAAATCTACAATCGCTCCAGAGATAAACTTTCTGGACCAGCAACGCTTCGCAATCCAACGGAGATCCCGTTCGCTAAAAATGATTTCCGGGTCATTCCACTAGATAAAGCCATCACTTTCGATCCCAGAGACAACGATCTCCGGCGCGTGACCTTGGGGGCTAAGAACGGTGCTCTAAGCATTGATAGCGTCGGACAGCTTCGACCACTCGGAGCAGGCAGTATTTCTAACAATGGGGGCGAGGTCCACTTTCAACCAACCACTGGTTTCAATGGCCCAGCATGGTTTAGCTACACCCTTCGAGGAAGCATCGGTAACAGCGGCGACGGCTGGCTTCACAAAGGCGATATCACGATGCTAGTAGGAGGTAAACCACCTACTGAAAAACTTGTTCTCGCTCCTGGAGAGGCCCGCACCTTCTCGGCTGATGCCGTATTGGGGACAATCACCCAACCCCGCGATGCCATTGTACACCGTCTGATTGACGATGACCGATTGATCATTCGTGCGAATAACGACGGCTCCGGCACCGATTCATTCTCCATTGGATCCCATCGTTTCGAGGTCACCTACGCAGAGGAGACACTAGAACTTCAACCCGACTTCTACTGGCATCACCACCAATTTGGCTCCTTGATCATGCAGCCACTAGTTAATGACATCACGTCCTCAACAAGCGGCCAGGGTATCATACCGGAAATATCTATCGGTCCTGAGACAGGAGACGCAAACCTATCTCCTAGAGGCCGCGGCCTACGCCTGACTGGAGCCGAGCTTCTCAGCCCAGACAAAGGGTCCCTAGAGATCTTACAAATTCCGTCCGTGATCGCCGGAGAGCCCGCACTAGCACCTAGCGGGACATTGAGCTTCACTCCGCTCAAGAGTGCTCGCGGCTCTGTCACCATACGCTACCACGTCGAGGCCCCTACTGGTATGTCTGCCAGTGAGACAATTACGATCTATCTGGCGAGCGCAGCAGAGACGCTCCTTGATCGCAATACGTTAGCTCACTATGAAATTCCCAGAACGGCAATCAATCATCTAAGCTGGCAAAGCAGGGCCTACAATGACAAAGGATGGTCCACAGGTAATCTCCCCATTGGGTACGACGATGGTCGAGGCTATGAAGAGGTGATCCAAACGGATGTAGGACGTGAAATGGTCAACGTGAATAGCTCTATCTATGTGCGAATTCCCTTTCAAGTTTCTTCCGTAGACACGGTTTCACGTCTCCTCCTCAGACTCCGTATAGACGACGGGTTCGTCGCCTACCTAAATGGCAAAGAGGTCATGCGAGACAACACTCCGAACACTGTTATGTGGAACGCTCAAGCAGTCCTCGGCAGGGAGGCAGATGCCTTCGTAGATTTCGATATTTCGGAGGCTCGCAGCGTGTTGAATAACGGGAACAACCTACTGGCAATCCATGGAATGAACTCCCAAATCGATAGTTCTGACTTTCTCATCATGCCTGAGCTAATCTCACTGACGCTCCCCTCCATAGCCACGATCGAAAGCCCTGCTTCTGAATCGGTTAGTATCTCAGTCGGGAATGGCATCGTTTTTGAGCAGAAGCGCACCGCTCTAGACGGGATCGGCTTTCCGGTAACCGAGCCGATCACATCCACTTGGCAGATCATTGAGTCACCCAACAACGCGACATTGCAAGCCTCACCGCTCGATAACGGAGACTATCCAATTCAGTTCGATGAGCCTGGCACCTACACGATACGGCTTACCGCGAGTGATGCCGCCGGGCTACAAACCTCCGAAGATCGGGTCATCCATGTTGGAGAAACGCTGGCCTATGATCAGGTTGCCCATGTCATCGCCATTCCAGAGCAGGATAGGATCGGCGATTTCTCAAGAGATCTGACAGCTAACATCCAATCCGACACGCCTTGGATCATACCCGAAACGCAGTGGAAACAGATCGCAGGACCCGCCGACTCGATGTTCGACGAATCAGATAGCCTTACAACCGCAGTGCACTTTCCTCGCTCTGGACGCTATGGGTTCCGATTCACGGCCTCCAGCCCCGATATCACTGTGTTCAAAGACCTCTATATCGATGCAAACACCACCGAGCGCGTTTTGATCGGAGAAGGCTCTTCCTCATTCTATCAGTACTTTCAAGACGGAAACGTCCCGGCCACGTGGTCGGAACCGTCGTTTGATGACCATTCTTGGTTTCTCGGTGGTCAAGGATTGGGCTACGATATCTCCGACGATTTCATCCCGTATATTTCCACCGACATTCAGTCATCTATGCAGTTTATTCAGAGCAGTGTCTATGCTCGGTATCCATTCTCACTTGAGAACGCCCATTCGGTTTACAGGTTAAACTTGCAACTGCGACTCGACGATGGCGGCGTCGTCTATCTCAACGGTCAGGAAGTCTATCGGCAACATGCGCCCCTTTACGATCTCGGCCCAAGCACAACCGCTGTTCAGTCAGCTGATGAGAGCCGGATCGGCGACCCCGTAACAATCGATCTAGCAGAGTTTCGAGGTGCCTTGCGACAAGGCACGAATGTCTTGTCTATTCATGGCCTCAATCTCGCTTCCTCGAGTTCAGACTTCCTTATTCAGCCCACACTTACCGCGATGTTAGGCGAAGGAACAGGAAGCCCTGCCGGTGTGCCCCAGAACGATTTGTTCGCCTACATTCTAGGCTCTAATGTCGCGCCCAAATTGAATCTGGCGAACGATTTACTCGAGGTCCGCTACAGTGAACGCTCAGACCTGGCTGCCATAGGCGGCACCATCAACGTTGAAACCAGCACTGACCTAAAAAAGTGGTCCCAATGGAAATCAACATCACGCAGTTCCGCCGCTAGCACCGAGGACGGCTTTCACAATATCATCCTTACAGGACCACAGACTTCCAAAGGTGAATTCGTACGCTTGACAATCAGCTTTTAACGAAGCTCAAGTTTCAACCGATACCAAAGGGCACGACCGCGTGGTAATCGGTATGAAACCACAGTAAGGCCATCTTCGAGCATCGTCTCATCCGCCTCGACTGCGTAAGCCTCCCATTGCAAAAGGTCAGCCGAGCCTTCAACCGTCACGGCGACGTCCGCTACTGCGGCCATTTGCTCAACGTCAAGAAGGACGCTTCCCCCATCTTGACGGAGATTAATCGCAACAGTTTCATTCACGGCAAGCGGATCGGTCCCCGAGAAATACTCTAACAGATTCACATTACTATCTCCATCTGGATCTGCTAAGGGCTCGCCATCTGCACCTTGGAGATTCGCCCGCCACGCCGTGTAATTGAATGGTTGTCCTTCTGATCCCGGCGAACCACCTATATCAACGCTCACTCGCCAGTCATCTGATCCTGAGCCCTGATCAAACCTCACACGCGCCAAGCTCACCCCGCCTCCATCAGCTGCGCTCGGCCACGGTGCACTATCGGAGTAGGAGACTTGGTCGATTATTTGGCCTGTATCATTCACCAGTGAAAGCACCTCCCCTCCGTTGCTCAAGCGCGATGTCCCGCCAAAGACTCCTACGATCCCCTCTGCTAAGGCCTGACCATAGCGTTCGGTGAACGCGTCCTTATCACTCACAATCAGCAGTCGTGCACCCGCCTCTAACAATCGATCTTCGAATGCGAACTCAATGCCCTCAGAGAAACGCAGACCACCAAGCTGGATCGATTGGGCTGATGTATTGACCAGCTCAATAAACTCGAAATCCCCACTCGGCCGCGCATCGGAAGACAGAGGATGATAGTGGATCTCCGAAATTCGAAGGCTCCCCTCCAACGGCGCTTCTCCTGGGAAGAAATGAGCCTCGGAAAGTGCAGACCATTCCCCCTGTGAAGACCGCACACGCGCTTTCAAAGTCGTTCTTTCCGTCAACGTCAGTCCTTCTCTTACTACATGCGAAGTGGGTGACGGCTCGACGCTGCCATCGGTCGTAATAACAATAAGTTCGGGCGAGAAGAGAAGGTCACTGCTCCTCAAATCGCCGTTCAGCACTTGTACAGCCAGTAAGTTAGAGCCCTCTACCAGCGCTTCTTTCGCAACGGTTACATCGAAATCACGAAAGAAGACAGCGTCACCATCTACATGCACTAGATCAGATTCCGAATCCCATGCCAAATCAGCAGGAACACCTGACCCCACGAGTGGTTCGCCATTTACGAAAGCGGCAAATCCATCATCAAACTTGGCACGCAATAGCAATGTTTCAACTGCCTCAGGATCGGCCAACTCAAACAGAACACGCAAATAAATCGACGTATTCACGCCATCCATCGCACCCACATCTGTTGAAAAATGAGGTGCATAATCCTGATTGAAACCCGCATCATAACCAAGGCTCGCCACGGCCTTGGTCCACACATTGAAGCCCGCCGGAGCTTCCCGCTCCTTCCATGAATCCCCTAGCGCGGCACCTCCATTTTCTATACTCGGGATCAGAAAGTGCCCAACGGAAGTCTCATCCACGAGTACTCGCCGCTCAAACCTAGGCAGCTCGACCGGATCAGTACCATCCTTCGTAAAGTAAATCGTCCCCTCTTCCGAGGTCAAACTCACTTCGCCAAGACCATCTAGCGATCCTCCAAAGGGACGAATCGTAGGCGCAGCAATCTCGGGCATAAGTCGCTTGTCAGTCACTTGGTTTAGAAAGATTTCGTTTCGTTCAGGAAGGAACGTCTCGCGAAGCCAAGACACTTCAGGTCGCCAATTTTCATCCCGGGTAAAGATGGCGTTAAAGCGATGTAAATCTCCCCAACGTGCCGATTCGGCAATCATCAGCGGATCGAGCTGAGCAATCATTTCGTCAAGCCGAGCTCGAGCCACTCCGACGTTCAACACGCCATTCTCAAAGAAATGTTTCTGCACCCGATCTCCAAATCGCTGACGGTAGAGAGGGAGAAAGCGAAGTGCCTGATGGATTGCTGCCGGTGTTCCAGGATCGTTCGCCTCCGTTAGATCAAGATCGACAACACGCTGATTCACATCCACACCAAAGACATTGAAGAGTAGATGAGAGCCCATGCTCATCTCAGCGTCCCAAGCAAAGTAGCGGAAGAAGCCCGGCCTATCTCCACGATACTGTCCTGTATACCAGTTCTTATTCCGGAAGGAGGTGACCTCGTCGTTTCGCCATAAAATAGGCCCGGCCCAATCAAAGTCGCCCGACCACATCCTAACAATAAGCGAATCGATTAATTCATCTAGATCTATCTCTGTCTGCAAATTCTCAAGCGTTTGCGACGAATCAACCCCCTTCTCAAGCCGCTCATGCAGGCTTTTCCAATGGGTGTCCTCTCCACTAATGACGGCCCAATCCAAGAGTTCGTCATCAGCATGATGAAGCACGTCCCAGTCCTTCTTCATACCTCCAAGGTGATCGCTGAAGAAGCTCGAGTTGGGCCGCTCATGAAGATCGTAGACTCCCCAGAAGAAGCCATTGAGAACAAGCTGCACATAGCGCCCGCGTGGACTCAGTCGCCCCATGTCAATTTCCGTCTTGCGAAGAAACTGATCTCTCAGGTAGGTTGCGTGAAACGGCAAATCCTGGTCTGTTGCTCCAAAGGTCTCCGAGATCGACCAACTATCATGCCCACCGGCACGAAGAACTAACTGATCGAAACTCGACACTGGCGAACCATCAAATAGCGGAAACTCAAGTCGGGCAGCTCCGTATTTGCGTCGAAAGAAGAAGCGGAACGGCTTCTTTGGATGACTCCTAGCATTCCCGCCATGGATCGCCATACCGGCGTCTACCTGAAAAGTATTCGCAGGATCCGCCCCAGAGAAGTACTCCATTGACACAACCACCTCGCGATCTTGGTCGGGCACGGTATCGATACCTCCCGGACCAAACAGATCCGTAGGGTCCACCGCAAGCGACAAGATTGGTAACCCTTCTTGAAATTGGCGTTCAACATCAGAGCGATCAGCATTCACGATCGACTGATTCATGACAGACTGCGAGGCCATTTCCTGCGGAAAGATATAGGTTCTTGTAGTGATCCTCGATGGCAGCAACCCATCCTTATAAGCGCGGGCGCGCACGGCAAACGTCTCTCCTACCTGCACTGGCCCGTTATAAAGAGTTCCGATAGATGGCGTCGGTGGAGCTCCGCTAAACGTGTAACGAATCTCGGCTCCTGGCGTGGCTGATACCATGGTCAGGCTCATCGGATCTATGTGAAAACGATCCACTTGGTCAAACGTCACTTTGGCCACACGTCCGGCAAAGCTTTCCTGATTCTCCGTCCCTGGAGTTGGCTCTATCATGACACCATATTCAGGTTCGGACACCTCTGACTCAAGCACTAGGCGTGGACTGAGCAGGAAATCGCCAGACGCCGATGAAACATTCAACCCCTGAATAGCGAGCATATTCTCTCCCTTTGTAATGAGATCAACATGATCTAGCAAATCAACTACCAGTTCTTCGATCGCATCCGCAGGTGCCCGATCCCGTCGGGCACGGGAATTCGCCAGTAATGCATCAGGAGCTCCCTCTTCCGCGATACGTTCTCCATTGAGGAACGCAACAAACCCATCATCGAAGCGGATGCGCAGTGAGACTCCGACAAGGCTTTCAGGATCCTGCACGTCGAATGGGAAACGAGCTCTGAGCGAAGAAGAAAACCCGTTCATCTCACGTTGGGTATCCGTCGTCAGAAACTCTTGATAGTCTGTCCCGAAATCGTAGCCGAGGCCAGAGAAGCCACCCACCCATCGAGAATCATCAAAGTCAGGAGCAGCCCACGAAAGATCAGGGCTGGTCCCGAAAGGCACCGACCAACGACAGGATGCTCTCGTATCAATGACAGCTATTGAATGCTGACCGGAAGCAAGTCCATAGGACTCGTCTTCCTCCTGAGCCGGATACTTATCCCACACACTCAACAACTCTCCTGACGGACTGGCCAAGGCCAAATACTCACCATCGGCATCCAATGAGAAATTCGTGTGCAACGTGCCTGAGGCAACCCGACGATCCTTTCCTGAAGCAAAGACAAGCAATCGACCGTCAGGCTGCAACACTCTCGCCGGAAAGACCCACTTCGCAGGAGTTGACGGATCATCCGTTAAACGATAGCCCAGAAGCTCAACCGCTACCTCGCTATCATTGTGCAATTCAATCCAATCGGCAGCCCTCTCATCTTCATCAACTACCGTCCCACGATTGTCGGCCATGAACTCGGCGATATAGACCCCATCAGCCGCCAGCAACAGAGGCGAAATGGCCACTGTTGCGAAGATGAACACCAATACTTGGCCTATCAAGATCGTCGGTTTCACGCTCCAAAGGTAACTAGATTCTCAAGCAGAGCGAAGACTTAATGCGCAAGAGATCGTTCAGCCCCGCATCATGAGCCAAGAAAGAGTGGCTTGAGATGCCGATCAAAGAGATTCTCCGTCACGTTCTTCGCAATCGTCGTCTTGTGATCTTGCAGTGCCTTCAAATAGCGTTCTCCCATCCCGGCTGCAACCTTGAAGCCTACATGCAGAAGCTGACGAAGATGAGGGTTGTAGCGCCCTTCGTTAGGATCATGCCGCAAAGCCGCAACATAGGTTTCACTATCCCATTCATCAACGACGTCAGGCAGAGGAAGCTTCTTCTCATCAATATCGATGACAGTGGCATAGGGCTCACATAGAGCTGCCCGCTTTTCAAACGCTTGGCGATAAATCTCCTGCGCGAGAGCCAATCCCTCGCCACCCGAATCAGCCAAGCCAATGACCTCTTCTAGCCAAGTCGTCCCGGCAGTCTTAATGTGAAGACCTGCGTCGAACTTGGCCAAGCACCGCCGAATAGGTTCGTAGAGCGAGAACTTATCACTACCCGAGTGCACACTCAGCTTTAGCGACTTGGGCAAGGCGTAATGACTCACCGCATGCGAAATCACCGCAAGATCATCTGCAAACTCTTGTTCAAACTGAGCAAGGTCACCAACATAGTCCACGCCTTTGTTAAAACGACCGGAGAACTTTGGTGCGACGGTTTGCACTGGAATTTTGGCATCCGCTAGAGCGACTAGAATCACGAGTAACTCTGGCGGGGTTTGTGGCTCATCCGTTTCATCCATGGAGACCTCAGTCGCGAAGTTCCCCCCACCTTTCGCGGCGAGGATGTGTTGATAGATCCCGGCAGCCTGCTTCACGGCGTGCCCGAACTGACGAAAGGTCTTCTCGATATCCTCACGCGTCGTCTCAAAGGGACGCGCAATGCCTTCAATCACAATTTCGCCAATCAATTCAGGATGCGCCTGAACGAAAGCTTCCACCGCTTCATTCCCCGGATCGCTACCAATGGCATCGGCGACATCAATAGTGTAGAAATCACTGGCTGAAACGAAACGATCAACCGTCTCGAGATTGATGTGATCCGCGTCGACAAAGTAGCTTCCCTGCCAATCTGCCGCCGCGATGGCCTCATCTGCTGCTTTCCTGACGCTGGCAGGCTCTGATCCAATGATCAGGTGCTCACGATTCGACTTATTCCATACAGGCGTGATCTCGACGCCAGCCATCGCCGTTTCTACGAATGCTGCCAGCTGGGCACCAGCTTGATGGGCAAATCGATCACCAACGCCGAAGGTAAACTTAGGAAGCTCCAATACCATGCTAACAGCAGGCACCGAAGCAGCCAAACTCGCAAACAATTTAAGTGGGATGCCTAACGGCGACGGCGGACAAAAAGACCAATGCCTAACATGAGCAACGCAACTGAAGAAGGCTCGGGGATCTGGGTGACTGTCAAGTTGTCTACCAACCCGAAGGCTCCGTCCGTTGGCGTCGCAATAGAGCTGAAGAGATCGGCATAAACCAAGGAAACACCACCACTAACATCAACGCCTGATACCATACCAAATTCACTACCGTTTAGAAGGAAGCGAGCAGTCATCGCATCCGTGTCAGCGACGATGTCCATGGTGTGCCACGCGAAACTCAACGTGCCCGCGGCATTCCCACCAGCACCCGGAATGACTGACGAAGGCAAAGCATCGGTATTATTCAAAGCCAATCCTGTATCCTCAACACCGTCTGCATAGAATCGAAAGGCTCTTGCCGTATCACCGTCAGTCGAACCAATCATCACAGCACCGTCCAAATAACCGGCACCAACAGAGAAACCAACACCACCACCGATAAACTCGGTGGAACCATTGGCCACATTACTCGTATAAATATCGAAACTCGCTCGGTATTGGCCTGTAAAGGAAGCATTGGTCGCATGCACAGCTACGCCAGTGGCTGCGCCACCAGAAATATTGGATCGCAACTTCAGCCCCACGGTGCCAACACCGTTAGGCGCAGCAGCGATCCCATCCGCCGAATAGTCATAACCAAACGTCACCTCATTATCAGCACTGTTTAATTCTGATCCGAAGCCCAAATCCGTGTCGAACCCAGAACTAAACAAAACCTGCCCCTGAGAGAAGGATAGCGATGCCAGGAGGGCTACTAAACACGACAATCTAAGTTTCATTAAAATACGATTCCCTATTCTGGGGAGAAGTAAACGGAATCCTGCCAACAAACGTCCCACAGCTCCCCCGAATTCTCGATCGTGAGAGCCTAATTCTCTTTGCATTTCTTTCAGAACAGACAGAAAATCTTGGCATGGACTCTCTCCCTCCAGTCATCCAGAAGTTCGTCCTTCACTGGGGAGAAATGGGAACGAAATGGGGCATTAACCGCACCGTCGCCCAGATTCACGCCCTTCTTTACACCTCGGAACGGCCGGTGAATGCGGAGGAAATCTGCATCTCCCTTGGAGTTGCTCGATCAAATGTGAGCAACAGCCTCAAGGAGTTGCAGAACTGGGGCATCGTCAAAGTCGTCCACCTGCCTGGTGACCGCCGCGATCATTTCGAGTCCATGAAGGACGTCTACGAGATGTTCCGGGCCATCCTCGCCGAGCGCAAACGACGCGAAGTCGATCCGACCCTGCACATTCTCAAAGAGTGCCACGAGGAAAGCGCTGACGATGTAGATTCCGCCTATGCGAGAAAGCGGATTGGCGAACTGGAAGAATTCTTTCAACTTAGCGCTGACTTCTACAATAAGTTGAACAAGCTGCCGACTAAGACGGCAGTGAAAGCGCTCCGCACCAGTGACCGTCTCCTCAAAGCGCTTAAACTATCATGACACTCAACCGAATTCTACCGATTTTCACCATCGGCATCGCTGCGCTAAACCATGGCCTCGCAGACTCTCAAAGCGCTCTTGTCGATGAAGCCCTCAAGGCGTCAGGAAAAAATCGTGCTCAGATCGCTGAAGCCTTGGAGAAGGCTCCGGACGAACAGAAAAGCGCCCTCCAGTTTCTCATCGCCTACATGCCCAAGCACGACTTGGAAGCCCTCTCCGCCAAGTTTCTTCTTAACAACGTTGATCTCGCGTTCAAAGCTCGTGCGAGCATGCCTTGGGGCAACGACATTCCCGATGCCCGCTTTCTCAATGACGTCCTTCCCTATGCGTCCATCAATGAAAGACGCGATGATTGGCGCGCCGACTTCTACGAGCGACTTGCTCCCATCGTAAAAGACTGCAAGACACCAGGCGAAGCTGCTCAGGTCCTCAATCGTGATCTCTACAAGCTGATTGGCGTGCAATACCACGCTAGCAAACGCCCCAAACCGGATCAAAGTCCCTACGAATCTATCGAAGCAAAGTATGCCTCATGCAGCGGTTTGTCTGTCCTCCTCATCGACGCTTGTCGTGCCGTCTGTGTCCCCGCCCGCTTCGCAGGCACCGCCCGATGGGCAAAGAAGCGAGGCAACCACAGCTGGGTAGAAGTCTGGGATAGCGGAAAGTGGCACTTCACTGGTGCCTGCGAGTACAACAAAGCAGGTCTGAACAAAGTCTGGTTCCTCAACGACGCGTCGCATGCCAAGAAGGACGAGAGGCACCACGCCATCTACGCCACCAGTTGGCAGCACACGGGTGAAAGCTTCCCCATGGTGTGGGCGCAGGACCTCGATTATGTCCAAGCCATCAACGTGACAGACATTTACACTGGACGTGCCGCCCAACTTCTGAGTGCTGGAGAATGTTTATTAGGAATTCAAGTCTGGGATTGCCCCGGGGGCGAACGTGTCGTGTCCGATGTCCGCGTAAGGGCCGGAGAAGAGAAGATCCATGAGGGAAAGACCACCGGAACGAGTGATGACACCAACCACGTCTTCGAAGTCGTTCTCAAACAGAACAAGGCATACTCCATCGACTACGTCGACACGGCAGGCAAACAGCATAGCAAGCCGGTCACAACCGCAAACGACGCACATCAGCGCCTCGATCTATTCCTCTCAGAAAAGTAACGAGAAGCGACGTCAGGCATCAACAAGGTCGGCCAGCTTCTCGGCAAACTTCTCCCATTTGGCGTTCAAGGAAGGTAGTTTGTCCTCGATATCCAGCAATTCCCGGTTCCAATCGATCGCCGACCCGCGATTCCCTCCGTACGACGAAGGATCTTCCAACAGCTTCATTAATTCTTCCCGACGAGTTTCCAGCTTCAGAATTCGCTCTTCCGCATCGCCCACTTTGGACTCCAGATCTTTCTTCTGCTTACTCCGTTGCTGGCGCTCGAGCGCTTCTTGGCGCTTCTGCTCTTTCGTCTTGCGCACAGAACCAGTAGCTGCCGCTTTCACAACCCCAGCCTGCATCTCTGGTTGAGCTTGAGTTAGTTGGGCTTCAGCGGACGTCGCCCCAGACTTCTCAATGTAATAGTCGTAGCCACCGGCATACGGCGTGAGTTCACCCGCTTCGATGTGAACGACCCGTTCACTAATCGCGCGGATGAAGTGCACGTCGTGACTGATAAAGATGAGTGCTCCCTCGTACTGCTTCAGCGCCGTGATAAGCGCATCAATGCTCGCCATGTCGAGGTGGGTCGTCGGCTCATCCATCAAGAGCAGATTCGGCGGATCGAGCAAGAACTGCACCAGCGCGAGACGGCTCTTCTCTCCTCCACTTAATACAGAAACGCTCTTGTGTACGTCATCCCCACGAAAGAGGAAGCAGCCTAACAACGTCCGAGCCTCTTGCTCGCTCACTCGGTGACGCGACCCTGTGATGGTTTGAAGCACGGTCTTCGAGGTATCGAGCATGTCCGTGCGATGCTGTGAAAAATAGCCCAGGGTGACATCATTGCCCAAAGTACGTTCGCCACTTTGAAAAGGAATCACTTCTGCAAGAATCTTGAGCAAGGTAGCCTTGCCCGCCCCATTGGGTCCCACTAACACGACACGTTCGCCGCGCTCGGCACTGAAATTCAGATCCTGATATACGGTGACGTCACCATATGCTTGATGAATATGCTCGAGCGTGACAACGCGTTGTGGCCCCCGCTTTGGCTGGGGAAAGCGAAACTTCAAATTCTGCTCCACCTTCGTCGGCATGGGAATACGCTCCATGCGCTCAAGTTGCTTGATCTTGCTCTGAGCTTGAGAGGCCTTGGACGCTTTCGAACGAAAGCGATCAATGAATCGTTGCAGTTGCACGATCTCACGTTGCTGATTTTGATAGGCCGCGAGTTGCTGTTGATAGCGAGCCTCTTTTTCCACGAGAAAGGAGTCGTAGTCACCGCGGTAGCGGTGGAGCACGCCTTGATCGATATCGTAAACCGTCGTCACAATATCGTTCAGGAACGAACGGTCGTGAGAGATCGTAAGAATCCCACCGGGATAACCACGCAAGTAACTCTGAAACCACTGGAGCGACTGCAGGTCGAGATGATTGGTCGGCTCGTCTAGCATGAGCAGATCTGGCTCCATCACAAGAAGCCGCGCCAAGTGCGCCCGCATGATCCAGCCTCCACTCATTTCTCGCACGGGCCGATCATAGTCGGTTTGTCGAAAAGCGAGACCATTGAGAATACGTTTGGCCTTTGGTTCCAAATGGAAGCCATTGAACCCTTCAAAGGTCAATCTCGCATCGTGATAGGCTGGCTCGTGTGTACGTTCCTCCGCTTCAAGCTGGATCAGTGTGCGTTTCAGCTCGACGACTTCTGGTGAAATGGACGTTGCCAGGTCGAGGACGGTCTCATCACCAGCGGTGGCATGTTCCTGCGGCAAGTATCCGAGGGTAATTCGTTTATCCAGGGTGATCGCACCATCGTCAGGAATATCATCGCCAAGAATGAGCGAGAATAGCGTCGACTTTCCGGCGCCATTGGGCCCAACCAAACCAGCACGCTCTTCACGATTCAACTGAAGGCTCACATTCTCGAAGAGAACGCGACCACCAAAGGATTTGCCGACATTGGAAAGAGTGAGCATGGGAGAGCGTGCGCACGAATGTACGGCACGCTGCGACTTGGAAAGAAGAATTCGTCAAGAAGAATCCGTCACCCAGTATCCCTCCTTCACTCATTGACACCACAAGCCTCGACGTAGATACTTGGGGTGACACGAACCTTCTGCAGTGTTCGACCATATGAGGATTCGTGAGCCCGGACCGTTGTTACGTTATCGGAGGCCGAGCCGGTTAGCTGATGTCAGGCCTTCGTTGGAAGTCAGATGTTAGCTCGGCAGCCACCGCCCTAATGAGATAGGGAACGTGAGCTCCTGCCTCGGACAGCACAGGTGGTGATTCGTGTTCTTAGACACCCCGAGTGAACTCGGGGTGTCTTTTTTTAGCTAGCTGGCCTAACCAAGCCCCTAAAAACGCTGTCCTTGGACCAGAATCACCCCCCAGTTGCGAGAACGCGCCCCATGTGTCACGCTCCTGCATGTCCCTTATCGTCAATGGAGAAACCATCGATCAAAGTCTGGTTGATCAAGAATTCTCATCGATCAAAGCCTACTATGAAGGCCTCGCCCAGGTTTCGTGCTGTGAGCGAGATGACGAGTTTCTTGGCTATGCAAAGGAGAATGTCATCAAGCGGGTGCTCCTCGCACAGGAAGCTCAGAAGGGTAATATTCCCGTTCTGAAAAAGGAAGTCGATGCCGCCCTCGATAAGATGAAAGAGGAGGAAGGTGGAGAGGCTGCCTTTTACGCCCACACCGGAATCTCCGAGGAGGGCGAAAAACTTTTGCGAAAGGATCTCGGAGCAAAGATCCAACTGGATAAGTTCCTCGACGACATCTGTGGCAAAGATCCCGAGCCCGATGAAGCGGATATTCGCGCGTACTATGGAAAGCATCTCGAGGACTTCATGACTGAAGAAGAAGTTCGCGCTTCTCACCTCTTCAAATCGCTCCGCAAGTCGGAGGCGCGAGACGAACTTTACGAGGAACTACGCGAGCTTCGCCGACGCGCCCAAGCGGGCGAAGACTTTGATGCCCTGGCCAGAGAACATAGCGACAAGCCCGAAGAAGAGATCGACCTTGGTTTCTTCAAGCGGGGCGAGCACATGGACGAATTTGAGACCATCGCCTTCTCCATGGATGTCGGTGAAGTCAGCCCTATCTTCAGCACGCATTGGGGATTTCATTTGGCTAAAGTCACCGGCCGCAAACCGCCAGCGGCCAGGGACTTCGATGAAATCCAAGAGGCTCTTCGAGAGATCATGATCCAGGAGCACCGGCAGGAGAAAGTCCAAGCGATGGCCTCGGAACTAAAACAGTCGGCCAAGATCATCGACGAGGAGCCAGAAACCGCTTCCGCAGAGGCATAACGTCCGCCTGAAAACAGGGATTACCTTACATACTCAGAGTAAGATTAGAGCTGCATTAATATGATTTCATCCTAATTTTATGGAAAATATAACCAGTCCTTCGTTCTTTGGCATTTTCAGAGTTCTTCACTTGAGCTGGCTCACCACGCTCCTCTTCATCGCGTGGTCCGGACACCTGTGTGCTACGGTAACTTCAGCTCAGACCTGACCAACTGGGATAAAGTAGGGATCGTCACGACAGCGGCTTCCTACACCTAATCAGATCCTCAGGGAGGCACGATCTCGCCCACCGCAGGGACCCAAGTTGCCGAATTACGCTCTAGTCGAAACGTAAGGCGTAACTCATTAGCCAGCTTTCTCGGCACCACATCAGGCACGTTGAACTCCCTAGTCTCCTCCACCGCACTTCGAGGAAGTGCCATGCGCACAACATTCACCGGCTCGGTGTCAGTGACCTTTGACTGGAACATGTGGA
This sequence comes from Verrucomicrobiaceae bacterium, assembly GCA_009936795.1. Lineage (GTDB taxonomy): Bacteria > Verrucomicrobiota > Verrucomicrobiia > Verrucomicrobiales > DEV007 > JAACDM01. The sequence goes on from JAACDM010000381.1 coordinate 24,145, forward strand.
CGCGTGATTATCCTCCCTACGCCGACTTCTCCTTCGTCACGCTCAGTGGTCCTGGAATCACGGACACTCAGATGGCACTCTTAGCGAATGTGGATGCATTTGCGGATCCTAGTAGCAATGGCCCATCCAACGGCACCAGTTGGAACTCGAGCACGCTCAATCTGCCAGGAGACGAGATGTTTACACGATTGGCTTTGGAGTCATGAATGCGCGGGACAACGCAGTCACAAGCTATTTCTACGTGGATAACCTAGAGACGACCTGCGTCCCAGAACCCTCCACGGCTCTCGCAGCATTCTTCGCCATCGGCCTCGTCTGCTGGCTTCCCTATCGCAGACGTCGACCGCAAATTTAGTCGACAAAAAGCTTGAGTTGGATCGAGTAAGTTTCCTATCCTACTGACCTCGTTCGTTTTACGACGAACAGGGGGTTGAATAGACAGGCAGTCCGATTGGGGGCTCTTTGCGAGAACTATTTGGGGGATTTCGCAAAGACCAGTTGGACTGCCTATTCTGTCCGCACGATGCGATTATGAATCTGAATTCGCGCCCATGAAGATCTTCATAAAACATCGTGGGCTCTGGATTCCGCTTGTGCTGGCACCTCTAACCGCCAGCGACTTCGGCATCTACATGGCCTGGCGAGCAGATGGATTCTACAGGCGCACTCAAAGCGAAGAGTGACGCTATCGGGAGGTCGGTCTAGCAATCACTGATTGAAGTGGTCTCCTATTCGGAGCCAGTCTTTTCGTAGTTTTATTGTAGAG
>JAACDM010000010.1 GCA_009936795.1 Verrucomicrobiaceae bacterium
ACTAAGAATCAAAACTGATTCTTCTTCTATCTGGGGAACAACTCAATATTCACTAGCGCTTTCGCCTAACGAGGCAACCGAAGCCACCTAACACTACCAACCAACTACGCGGTTCTGGCACAGGTGTGAAGTTGATGACTAACTCCGGCTGCTCAGTGGCATTCTCCCGGCTATGGAATCGCTTAGCGGTTGCGGCGAGCGGACCAGTGATCTCGTCTCCAACAACGATCCATCCAAAGTTCAGGCTTGGATTGTCGAGCCAGGTTTGAACGTCCGCTACCGATCCTGTGGTGCTGTTTCAATCATAGGCACCGTGTTTCCATCGACAAACGGGGTCGTGCTCGCAGCGACGACGAAGTCGTTTCCTGCGCTGTTCCAGCTGCTGGTGTCGTGAACGTTGCTTGCCCATGTGGCGTCGCCTGCGAGAGCAGCATCCCCGAACCCTTGCCCCATGACGCCGATCGAGCCGGCTTCACCTCACGCCGTCGTCATGCGATGGAGGGATACAAGAAAGTTTCCCCAATTGCGTGGCGTCGTAAACTGCAAGGTAAGCACAGTGGAATCAATGGTAGCTCCCGCAGGTACTGCTGCGGCCACGTCGAAAGCCAATAAGCTCCGTCGATAGAAGGCACCGAATCTAGTGCCGACGACAAGGAATTCACCAGCACCATTGTTGCTGTCAGGGAAGTCCTGAAAGATGGTATTGTCCTTGTGTTGTCTTGTGCTGCCGTGAGCGAAACGATAGCGGCCGAAACTGATGGGAGAGCGACGGCGAGAGCGAGAAGAAGGATCGAGGGAACGCGAGTAATCATGCAGCGTCCTACGATGCCCTTCCTGAGTTTGACAAGCAACGCCAGGAACGACGTGGAGCTACAATCGCCTCCGTCTTGCCAGCAATCCAAGGCCAAGCAGCCCAAGAAACGTAGTTTTGGGTTCAGGCACGGGAGTGTAGTCGAGAAGAAGCATGGGTTTGTTTGAGGCATTGTCACCGCTGTTGACCCGTTTGGCACTTCCAGCAACGCCTTCGTCACCGATAAGGACCCAGCCGAAGTTCTGCGAGGGATTGTCGAGCCACCCTTGGACATCGGCCACCGTAGTTGCGGTGCTATTCCAGTCATAATCTCCGACAGCACCAATGCTTTCACTGGCGCTGGCGCCCCCGATGAAATCGCCTCCGGCCGCAGACCATGCACTGGTTCCTGAAAAGTTGTTCGTCCATGTGGCGTCGCCCGCGAGTGCCGCTGCGCCTCTGCCTTCCTGGCCGGTTGCGTCTGAGAGAGCGGCACCCCAGTCACTCGTGAGGCGATGGAGCGAGACAGTCTGGCTGCCAGATATGGTTCGAGTCAGGGTTAGACGGACCCCAGCTGAGTTGATTGTGGCGCCTGCAGGCACAGATGTAGCCACATCAAATGCTAGCAGCGCCCGCCTGGAGCCGGTACTGGCCTTCCCAAGGGTATCACCTGCGAAGAGGTAGTCCCCGGCACCGTTGCTGGTCGTCCCACTCTCCTCGTAGATCGTGTTGTCCTTGTCAGGCGAAAGAGCCACGATAACGGCCTGACTTGGGAGAGTGAAAGTAGCGAGAACAAGGGCGACGGATGCTGCGGCTGTTTTCATTGGGAGGATTGCGTAAATTGGTCTGATATTCTAGTCGACGCCAGAATTAATTTGGCCCGGTGTAGGCACTAGAGCTTACTTGAGCAGATATTTCCAAAGCAATTCTCTGCCCAGCAAGTGTGTAGTCGACCGATAATACTTGTCATCGTCCGAAGTCGGCTTTGCAATGCAGGTCTATGACGAGCATGACAGGTTTTGGAGCTGGGGAAGTCTGTCAGGCACCGTGGCGATGTGCAGTGGAGATTCATTCTGTGAATCGCAAGCAGCTCGACATCGTCGTGAATTTACCTAAGAACCTCGTCAGTTTAGAGCGTCCAGTGCGCCAACTCGTTCAAGAGAGTGTCTCACGAGGGCGCATTAGCGTGAAAGTCACTTTGGAAACAGATGAGGATGCGGAAATCGGAGCATTACAATTGCGTGTTTGTCAGAGTTTGGCCAAGGACTACGTAGAGAAACATCTCGCCTTGCGAAAGAGCCTTGGCGATGACGTGCCCCTGGCTCCACTTGATCTCATGCGAGCACCAGGTGTGTTCGAACTTCAAGAAATGACGCTGGAAGCGTCTGACATTTGGCCAGTCCTCGAGAAGGGTGTAAAGGACACGTTGATCACTTTTATCGACTCACGGAACGAGGAGGGGAAACACTTGGCCAAGGTACTTTCCGATGGGAGAGAACGCGTAAGTGCGCTTGTGAGAGAGATTCGTGAGCATGCACCTGCTGTTGTCGAACGGTATCGGACGAATCTGCAATCGCGGTTGGAAGAAGCAGGTCTTCCTTTGCCTCTTGATGACGAACGCCTTCTTCGCGAAATTGGTCTCTTTGCAGAGCGAGCAGATATTTCGGAGGAACTGGATCGTCTAGATAGCCACGATAAACAACTTGTACAATTCTTACAGAGTGATGAACCGGTAGGGCGTCCGTTGGACTTTCTCGCTCAGGAATTCAATCGCGAGTTCAACACGATTGGCTCCAAAGCGAACGACGCCGCGCTGACCCAGCTTGTGGTCCGAGGAAAGACTGAGGTTGAGAAGATTCGCGAACAAGTTCAGAACGTGGAATAGGCTGGGTTCATGGCATTCTCTCGCTCAGGCTATCTCTGTGTGGTTTCCGGACCCTCGGGCTGTGGCAAGACCACCCTTTGTCGCGCGCAGGCAAAGCTGCCAGGCTACGTTTACTCGATTTCATGCACCACGCGAGCGCCGAGAACAGGCGAAGTGAATGGAAAAGACTACCATTTGCTCTACGAAGAGGAATTCCTCGATCGCGTAAAACGAAAGCAATTCTTAGAATACGCCAAAGTTCATGAGAACTATTATGGCACGCTCAAGAGCACCGTCATGGGGCACCTGGAACAAGGCTCCAATGTCCTTATGGACCTTGATGTTCAAGGAGCTGACAAGATTCGCCGCGTGCGTGACAAAGCGATTAAAGAGGCCTACGTGGATCTCTTTGTCATGCCACCGAGTTTGAAAGAGCTCCACCGTCGACTCAGCGGTCGTGGTACTGAGGAAGAAGCTGTTGTCGCCCTCCGTATGGACAACGCCCGAGAAGAAATCAAACACTGGCGTGACTATCAGTACGTCATGACTAGCGGGAGACCTTCGGAAGATCGCGAAACTTTTAGAGCGATCCTCGACGCCGAGAGTCATCGTTCTCAGCGCCTCTATTTGGAGAGTGATTCGCGCAAAGCATGAGTTTAAAACGAAAAAACCTACTAGATCGAAGTCTGGTAGGTTTTTCCTAAAAGTGTTTACCGGCTACTCCTACGCAGGGGCACCTGCGAGATCGCCTGGCAAGTCACCGTCGCGAGATCGCTTCTCTTCTTCGGTCGGCTTGGGCTTGTCCTCTTCTTCTACTTTCGGAGGTAATTCAGGTGGCTGAGGGTTGGTCGGCGGGTCTGTCATGTGGCCATGCTTGACGATTTCCTCGATGTGATGGCCATCGAGCGTTTCGTATTCAAGGAGTGCCTGTGCGACTGCCTCCAGAGCATCTCTCTTCTCGGTTAGGATACGCATCGCCGTCTCGTAGGCCTCGTCGATGAGACGCTTAATCTCTGCGTCGATCTTCTGCGCGGTCGCTTCACTGTAGCCACGTCCGCCACCGCCGCCGATGTCTTTGGCCACGAAAACATGCTCATCATTGGCACCGTATTCTACCATACCGAGAGCTTCACTCATACCCCATTCGCAGACCATGCGTTTGGCTAGCGTCGTGGCCATTCGAATGTCGCCGCTAGCACCGCTGGTGACATCGCCGAATTTGATTTCCTCTGCGACACGACCACCCATATCCACGATGAGAGAATCGAGTATTTCCTTCTTTCGGGTCTGATACTTGTCTTCGGCAGGCAGCCACATCGCGGCACCCATGTAAGGGCCACGAGGAATGATCGTCACTTTGTGAAGTGGTTCGGTATGTTCCAATGAGATCATTAAGATGGCGTGCCCTGCTTCATGGTAAGCGGTGACCTCTTTCTCTTTCTCGCTGATGGCAAGGCTACGACGCTCCTTACCCCAACGCACCTTGTCGCGGGCTTCCTCAAGTTCAGCTGTCGTGATCGATTTGAGACCTTTGCGAGCGGCATGCAGTGCGGCCTCGTTGATCACGTTGGCCAGTTCAGCTCCAGAATAACCAGGGGTGCCACGAGCCACGATGCCGAGGTCGACAGAGTCTGACATCTTCACCTTCTTGGAATGCACATTTAGGATTTGTTCACGGCCCTTCACGTCGGGCAGGCTGACGGTGACTTGGCGGTCGAAACGACCTGGGCGGAGCAACGCAGGGTCAAGGACATCCGGCCGATTCGTGGCGGCGATGATAATGACGCCCTCTTGGGTATCAAAACCATCCATCTCCACAAGAAGCGCATTCAGGGTCTGCTCGCGCTCATCATGTCCACCACCTAGACCGTGACCCCGATGGCGGCCGACGGCGTCAATCTCGTCAATGAAGATCAAACAGGGCGAACTCTTCTTACCTTGCTCGAACATGTCGCGCACACGGGAAGCGCCGACACCGACGAACATTTCAACAAAATCGGAACCACTGATGCTGAAGAAGGGGACATCGGCTTCACCCGCAATGGCACGAGCGAGCAATGTCTTGCCTGTACCCGGAGGGCCAACCATGAGGACACCTTTCGGAATGCTACCACCGAGACGTTGAAACTTCTTAGGATCTTTGAGGAACTCGACTAGTTCCCAGACCTCTTCTTTCGCTTCTTCAACGCCGGCGACGTCCTTGAACGTGACCTTGTTTTTCTCGACCGCCATCATCTTCGCGCGGCTCTTGCCGAAGCTCATGGCACCCCGCCCGGCGTTCTTCAACTGGTGACGAAAGAAGAAGTAGAGCAGCAACACGATCAGAAAGATCGGGAGAAATTGCATCATGGGACTGTTCCACACACTCGTGCGAGTGATCTGGCGCGGGCTAATGCCAGCCGCATCTAGCTTCTCTTTGAATTCTTCACCCAGAGCGTCGAATTCGAGAAAGACTTCGGTGCTAAAGCCAGCTTCTCCGTTCGGAAGCTTTTCGGTTTGTGACGGAGGTGTCTTTGAGAAACGGCCCGGAATGTAAAAACCTTCAACAGTGACTTTACCGGTAGAAATTTCGCGCACGAGGCTGAGTTGCTTGGCACCTGTGCTTCGCACAAGCGGGTCGTCTTCCATGTTCCCAGCCGTCATTGCGGCAGTGCTTTCCTCCAGAAGCGCGATCAGCGATTCATAGCTCAAATCTGTCTCGCGGCTGCTTTTGCTGGAATACACGAATGCCCCAACGATAAGCATCATGGCGATCGAGAGGAGAATGAGCCCCCGCCAATTGAAATTGGGATCTTTGCCACTCCCGCGAGGTTCGTTGGAGTCGGAGTTCAATGGGTTGTTGTCAGACATCTATACAAGGTGTTGCAGCGCACGCCGCGCAGGGGAAAAAGGTATCACAGCGGCTCCAAGCCCGCAAATGGATTACGTCAGCAGGACTTGTGCCGATGCTCTTTTAGAGCGGGGCGCCAAAGATGCGACCTATTCTTGGCAAATTCGCTCCGACACGTCACTGGAATTCTGGATGCGAGCCGAGCCATATTAATGTTACGCATGTCGTTGCGTGCTTATGCTTGTCTTGGCCTATCTCGAGACTTCGATATTGGTAAAATCACTCCTCGAATCGGCTTGAAGCCTTCCAAGCCCATTGCCAAGCACACAAAGGTCCCTGAGCGAGGGATCCCCAAGACGGCGCTCCTTCGTTACGCCCAGTCACATAGCGAAGACGACGTGCCGGACGTGATTGCACTGGCAGACGAGGTCGTGAGAGCATTGGAGCCTTATACCGCAGATCTTCGCAAGATCGTTGAGAAACACGATGTTCAGGCCCGTCTTGAAGTGGTCCTAGTGGTGGATAAGCGGGGAGACCTGTCCACACCAGCCATCGGTTTCTCAACCCGCGCCGTGGCCTTTCTAGCACAAATTCAGGCATTTATCGACGTCGATACCTACTTTGAATGATACTTATATAAAGACGAGTTTCTCGATGACTGGCCGACGCCAAGAGTTCGCGTAGTACGCGTGCATCTTGCTGCTCGACAAGCCGAAGGTCACACGGTCCGACCCAAAAATTTAGGTAACGGTGATCCAACCTCAACTAATGCAGGAGGGTTGCCACCTAGCCATGGTGATGGACGATACCTTCTACCGCATGCTGTGAGAACCCATCTGTGGCACCATGGACAGGTCCTCCCCGGAACCCACCTCCAGCAGCCCACTGGCGAAACCCATAGGTGTTGTAATCTCGGCCAGCTTTGGCGGGATTGGTCAGCCAGTCACGGAATTGGATCACCGGCAATCGGCCCATTTCACTGCCCGAATGCACAATGGTAGTGATTACTGCCGTCAGCAATTGGGATAGCAGGATATCCCATAGGTTGAAACGCCCAGTGGGCTATCTCCTCCTCAGTGAATCGGGCCTGCTCAACATCGCCAGGCTAGAGCCGAGCCGTCCCCGCTCTTTGTTTGAGCCACTCGTGAATCGTGTCGTTCTGATCCACCGAAAGCTTTTTCTTTCCTTCTCGCATCTCGTCAGCAGCGATCCGTTTTGAGAGCGGGCTGCTCAAAGGGGCACCACTCGTCACGGCTGGACCAGATTCGCCCCCCGTTCGCATCAGCAGGACGAGACGCAAATCAAGATCACCTCCTCTAACACCGTCTTTACCGTGACAGTGGAAACACGCCACCTTTAAAATCGGGCGGACCTCGGGTTCGAAGGTTAGTTCAGCCATGCTTGAGTCGACAAGCAAGCTCCAAACGAACCCTCCCAGTTGGGCAAGTCGTCGGGGAAAGAGTCTTCATTGCATGAGCCAACCTTCAGAAACTATCTAAATTGGCGACCGTCTTGGGGTAGAATAGCGCCTCGCCCCTTCGCGATGGACTGACCAAAGAACTCTCGTTGTCTCGCGGGCAGCACAGTAGCTAATGGTGATGTAAGGCTAATACTGTTCATCGAGCCGCCCCGACGGCGGTTGACCTCATTGGGACTTCAGCCCATGCTAGTCCATGGTTTTTACCTGCAAAGCCTGTGGCGCCGCTCTAAAAGAGTCCGATATCAGTTTCGACACGGGCATCGCAATTTGCGAGCATTGTCAGGCGGTCATGAGCTTCGCCGAGGACCTAAATGTTTCCTCTGCCCAGGACTTCCCCAGCTTAGTGAAAGCCAAAGTAGGGCGGCCGGAGGACGTCGACATTGAAGACACACCGCTGAGGTTGCGGCTATCGCGTCGGTGGTACCATCCAGGCTTGTTCTTCCTGCTCTTCTTCTGCATCGCTTGGAATGCGTTTCTGATAGGCTGGTACACCATGGGTTCCCAAATGGGAGAGGATGGGGTCATCGGGCTCATCATGTTCATCTTTCCCACTGGGCATGTCGCCGTCGGGGTGAGCCTCGCCTATGGAGTGATCGCCGGCTTCCTTAATCGCACGACGGTCGAGGTCAGTGCCAGCGAACTCTCGATTCGGCACGGTCCTATTCCTTGGAAGGGAAACCAGCGGCTTGCGGCCAGCGATATTTCGCAGATCTATTGCAAGGCGTCCAAGGCAGCTGTCCGACGAGAAGCTGCCGCGGTTCTACAGCCGACACTCTACGCCAAGCTCAAGGACGACCGTCGGATCAAGCTGTTGAGCAAGATGGGTGAACTGGAAACGCTTCGTTATCTAGAACAACGCCTGGAAGAACGTCTTGGGATAAATGATCGATCGGTGCCGGGTGAGTACACGAGTTAGACCGGGCAGACCTAGAGGAATTAAGCTTCCGTTAGATGACCTTCTTTCCTCAGCCACGATTCGGTCCGGCGCATGCCCTCTTCGATAAGAACACGAGGTTCGTATCCCAGAAGAGCTTTCGCCTTGCCACCCGGGTAAGAGCTTTCCATGGCAAAGAATCGCAAGCGTTCCTCAGTCACAGGTAGTCCAAGATCTAACATTTTATTAAAAGGTCGCAACATCCGGGCGGTCCATGCAGGGGCCTCGACGCGACTCGAGCGGCCGACCATGCGACCAAAGTAGTCGTAGAAGTCCGACATGGGAATTTCTGGGTCACAGACATTGAACGCCTGGCCTGGTGCCTTTGGTGACGTTCCTGCTAGCAGTAAGGCGTCGACCAGATTGTCAATGAAGGTTGGAAACGCATGGCCACGACCGTCGCCAAAGATAACGGGGCGTCGACCTTGCACTTTGGCCAACGCACCCAGTGTCCAAGTGGGTGAGCTTGGACCGTAGACCATGCCGGGTCTAATGACGGTGAACTCCACCCCCAGTTTCTCTGCCAATTCGAAGCCGCGTTCTTCGGCTAGGGCCTTCGTGCGACCATAGGGATCGTCTTGCTCGGTATCGAGTGCGGTCGTCTCGTCGATCACGCCGTTACTGGGAAAGCCGTACGCAGCGATCGAACTGACATAAATCACACGCTCTACGTCATTAATCGCCGCGAGATGGAGAAGGTTCTCTGTGGCCGTAACGTTGAGGTCGTGAGCATCATCGATGGACTGCGCTTGTCCCATCCACCCGGCCAGGTGAAAGAGCACTGTATGCCCGCGAATGAGCTTCCACATGCCTTGCTGGTCGAGAAGATCGCAGCGTTCCAGGCGCAGATTCGGGAACTTGCGGAGGTGCTCTACTTTCGTGAGATCGCGCCCCATGGCTGTGACGTGGGAACCGGCTTGAGCAAGCCTTTCAGCAAGGTGGGAACCAATAAAACCGGTGGCGCCAGTGACGAGCACGGGTTGGTCACACCACTGTTGTCGAGGCGAGGGCATCGGTTCGACCTTGGTAGAAATCTTGTAGCTATTCAACTGAACACGATAATAAATATCGTCTGATTTCTCATTATCATAAAATTATAAATATTGGAACGAATCGATGACGTTTTAATCAAAAATGAGAGACGAAGTTGGTGCGTTGAAGGGAATCGCCGATCTTGCTAGGTTTGCCCCGTGAACTGCCGTCTAGCCCTGCTCTTGCTCCTGCTCGCCCTCAATCCTCTGTCGGGCGAAATGGCGATCGAACCCCTCGCAGAAGGGGGCTCTCCCACGGGTAGTTTTACTCGAATGACCAATGACGCGACAGGGATTGACCTCGTCTATTGCTTCCCCCAGGAGGCTCCGTTCGCCCTCATGACGGATCATTATTCTGGAAATGGCCTCTGTATTGGCGACGTCGATGGGGATGGCTTGCCTGATCTCTTTCTCACACACTACGACCAGGGAAATAGGCTCTATCGTAATTTAGGGAACTGGAACTTTGCCGAGGTCACTAAGTCAGCTGGCGTAGGAGGAGGCGGAGCCTGGTGTGCTGGACCTAGCTTTGCCGACATTGATAGTGATGGCGATCTTGACCTACATGTCTGTGTGTTCAATGGACCAAACTTGCTCTATCAAAACGACGGAAACGGCTCTTTTTCCGAAATCTCCGCCCAAGCGGGGCTAAATTTCCGTGGGCCTAGTGTCATGATGGCCTTTGCCGATTACGACTTGGATGGCGATTTGGACGGCTACCTAGTGACTCATCGGATGCCACTTAAAGACGAGGCGAAACCGCCTCGCAATTCTAAAGAAGCATTCGATCGTGGGATTATTGAAATCCTAAATGAGAATGGCAAGCGCCGGGCAGTCGTCCCACCGAAGTATCGCGATCTCTTTATGATCATGGACAAAGGCGAAGGCAGGATCGAACTCGCCACAGCAGGCCACGAGGATGTACTCTATCAGAATGATGGCACCGGAAAGTTTAAGAATGTAAGTATCAAGGCGGGAATTGTCGGCAATGACATCGGGCTCGCGGCGACTTGGTGGGATGCCAATGGCGATGGCTACCCCGATCTTTACGTCAGCAACGATTACAAAGGCCCTGATCATTTCTATGTAAACCAGAAGGACGGCACGTTTAAAGACATGACCCGCACCGCGTTACCGCACCTTCCCTGGCTCTCGATGGGCAGCGATTTCTCGGACATCAATCGTGATGGTCGCATGGACTTCATGGCCACGGACATGGCGGCGACAACCCATTATCAGCAGAAGATTTCTATGGGAGACATGGAGAAAGATCAGTGGTTTCTCAATCTCTCGGAGCCACGACAGATGATGCGAAACGCGGTCTACCTGAATGTAGGGTCCTTACGTTTCACTGAAGCGGCCTTCCTCAGCGGGCTAGCGTCAACCGACTGGACGTGGTCGCCAAAGTTCGGCGATCTGGACAATGATGGCTGGGAAGATCTGTTCGTCACCAATGGAATGTCGCGAGACTTCATGAACAGTGATCTTGCTAGAAAGACACCGTCTCGCTGGCGAAGCGATGCCTGGGGAAAGACGCCCATCCTGAAACAGAAGAATCTCGCATTCCGCAACACCGGTGACCTTCATTTTGAGAAGAAAGGCGAAGCTTGGGGCTTGGATCAACTCGCTGCCAGCTATGGGGCAGCCTATGGCGATATTGATAGGGATGGGGACCTCGATCTCGTCGTGGTCAATTTTGACGAAGCTGTGTCAGTCTTTCGAAATGACATCAATGATAACAATCGCCTGACTGTCGCGCTTCGGTTCGATGAAGGGAATCGTTACGGAATTGGTGCCCAAGTCGAGGTCGAGACCGCCTCAGGAAAGCAGACAAAGCAGCTTTCACTCGCCCGTGGATTCATGTCTGCCAATGAGCCGATACTTCATTTCGGATTGGGGAATGAATCTAAAGTCAACCAGCTAACTGTGCGCTGGAAGGGACAGGAGGCCACCTACAAGAACCTCCTTGCCAATCAGCGTCTTACGATTCGAGGCAATTTCGTTCCAGGAAAAGCCACCGTAAGGAGCCCTAGCCTATATACGCAGGTCAACCTGCCTCAAATGCCTGCTGCTCATATCGAGGAGCCCTATAACGATTACGCTAGGCAACCGCTCCTTCCGATGAAGCACTCCCAACTGGGTCCTTGTCTTGCCATGGCAGATGTGAACGGTGATGGCATTGATGATTTCTACCTTGGTGGAGCAGCTGGGCAATCGGGGCAACTGACGTTGATCACCGGGAAGTCCATGCCAGTCATGACGAAGCCGTTTGAAGAACACGCTGCTCAAGAAGACATGGGGTCCTTGTTCTTCGATGCGGATGGCGACGGAGACCAGGATCTCTACGTCGTCTCCGGAGGTGTGGAATGCGAGCCTGGAAGCCCGTTGCTCAAAGACCGTCTCTATCAGAATGACGGTAAAGGAAACTTCAGTGATGTTTCCAAACGCCTACCTGGCAACACGTATTCTGGAAGCGGTGTTGCAGCTGCGGACATGGACCACGACGGCGACCTCGATCTCTTTGTTGGTTCTCGGATCCTTCCTGGAAGCTATCCCGAGGCGCCAAGGAGCCAGTTGCTCATCAACGAGAACGGCACGTTTACCGACCGTGGAATTAAGTTAGATACCGGCATGGTGACCGGTGCCCTGTGGACAGACCTGCACGATGATGGATGGCAAGACTTGGTCGTCGCGCAGGATTGGGGACCGTTGAAATGCTGGCTCAACGAGAAAGGCACACTGAAAGACATCACGGAATCGAGTGGCCTTGCAGAATGGACCGGATGGTGGCGAGGCCTGGCCAGCCGCGATCTCGATGGCGATGGTGATCTTGATCTCGTCGCCACCAATTTGGGTCTGAATACCAAGTATAAAGCTTCTGCCGAGCATCCCTTGCACCTCTACTATGGTGACTTGGCCGGTACGGGACAGAAACGCCTTGTCGAGGCGGGTTACGAGGCGGACACCCTGTATCCGAAGCGTGGTAAGAGTTGTTCAACACGTGCCATGCCGACCTTGGGAGAACGATTCACCAGCTACCATCAATTTGCTAGTGCCACTCTTACAGAAATCTATGGGCAACGGCTCAATGAAGCGGTAGAGAAGTCCGTGACCACGTTGACCTCTGGGGCCTTCCTCAACGACGGCGACGATCATTTTAGCTGGATGCCCTTCCCTCGAGTCGCGCAGCTCTCGCCGGGCTACGGCATTGCGGTTGCGGAATTGAATGGGGATACCCGCCCTGATGTCTATTTCGTGCAGAATAACTTCCAACCTCAGGCCGAGACAGGGCGTTTTGATAGCGGCCTCAGCCAAGTGCTCTATGGGAACGGCGATGGGACCTTTGAAGTTCCAGCGGAGCCGATAGGATTGATCGTTTCTGGTGATGCGACCGCACTTGTGATGACCGACTGGAATCGCAACGGCGGAGCCGATTGGCTTGTAGGGCAGAACGATGGTCCTGTGCTCGCTTTCCAACGGGCTAAAGGCACGCCGGCAACCCTGATGGTGCGTTTGCGAGGATCGTTGATAGCGGGCAGTCGGGTGCAGGTCGTTTCCAAGACCGGCTTGACGCAGACTGCCGAACTTCAACAAGGCGGCGGGTATCTTTCACAGAGCGCCTCCATGCTGAGTTTCGGCGCCGTAGGAGATGGTGCCAAAGTGCGCATCCGGTGGCCAGATGGACGGACCACGGAGGCAAGCGTGACCAAACCGTTCATGACATTCCCTGCTCCTTGATCATGAAATACCTCCTAGCCTGTCTCGCTCTTGTCACTAGCGCTTGTAGTACGACCACAGAATCGAAGGTGCCTTTGCTAAAAGTGGATTATGTAGGCCCTGGTACTTTTCGGTGGGGCACGCATGAGGGCTATTCGCTTCTATCATTCACCCAAGACACGGTCATGCCGCGGATCGCTAGCGATGGCACCTTCTATCTGGACAACTTCCAGTTGGCGATCAGCAAGGACGACGAGTCTGGGCGAAGTGGCCAAGTCCTTCCAGAACGATCCATCCCTCTTGCCGGTGATGGTGGCATCGTCGATTTCTCGGCCTTCACAAGTGATGGCCGCGTGGTGGTGACACGCCAACACTGTGGACGGGACTATGCGCTCGATGTGTTGCAATTGCGGCGTGAGGGGTTGGAGTTGATTGATCACGATCGGGTGGAGTTAATGGGCGATCCAGAACCGCAGGACATTGTCGTCTTCGGAAAAGTTTACTTCAAACAAGATCCAATCACCGACCTTGTTGAGGCCAAACACCGTTTCTTCCGTGCCGGAGTCCATTATCCAAAGCCGGCCCTCCAGTTTCTCAGACAGCTTGAGGATCGCGCCGAGGATGATCGCAATCCCGTTCTCGGAGCCGAAACGCTCAATTATCGAGAACGATTCGAATTGTTGGAGGAAATACCTCTAATCACAGAGGAGAATTCGTGAGTGGAATTGCCTTTGCTCAGCCCTTCAGTTAGGGTATCCACCACCGCCTAACCAATTCTAAAGATCATGTTTGATGCCAAATCCCTTCTCGATTCGCTTGTGACCGGAGTCTCCGAGTTCGGAGACAAGCTTCAGAATATTCAGCCCGGCGAGACCTTGGAGAAAGCTCGTGATGTCGCGGGTGATGCCCTCGACCAAGCCACCAGTGGAGTGAAGGATGTGGCTAGTAAAGCCGTCGATGTCACGGGAGTGGATGAAAAGTTGGATGCTGTTGTAGGGAAAGTGAGTGGCGGTCGAACGACAGAAGTTTTGCTAGAGCAGGCCAAGGATATTTTAGCAGAGAACAAACTCGCTGCCGGAGTCGCTCTCGGAAGTCTTGGCGCGCTTCTTCTCGGCACCAAGAACGGCCGCAAAGTGTCAAAGAACGCTGCCAAGATTGGCGGAGTCGCTCTGATTGGCGGCCTTGCTTACAAGGCGTTAGAGAATTTTAGAAGGGGCAAGTCGTTGCTTTCGGATCGGGATGAACCGGAAGCCGCCCCCGCTGACAGTGACTTTGCTAGCAAGAAACTAACGGACGATCAAGCCCTCCTCTTGGTTCGCTCCATGATCGCCGCGGCCGCCGCGGATTCCCAAATCGATGAAGCTGAGCGCATGCGTATCACGCTTGGTTTGCGTGAAGCTGGCCTCGATTCCGCCGCGGCCGACTTTCTCGAGAGTGAATTTAAGAATCCAGTTTCTGTCGACGTGCTCGCTGGAGGAGCCGATACCCCTGAGCTCGCCAGCCAGGTTTACACCGCAGCTAGGCTCACTATCGAGCCCGACACCGTTGCCGAACAGTCCTTCCTCACCCAACTGGGGGAGGCACTCTCGTTGGAAGCTAGCATGGTCGAACACCTCGATGCCGTAGCTGCTTCTGCCAAGGCGGCCTAGTTTCGAGTCGACGGTTGTCGGGGCTGGAGGAGGAATATCCTTGGCCCTGCGTAGCCGATCGTCAGAATGAGTTGATGCAGCATTGCTTAACCATTCTCCTGGTTCTCTCGACGATCGGCATTGTTTGGGCTAACGGCGACCCCAAGGTGTATCGGCCTGTGCGATGCGAGTTGGTGCCCTTGCCGAATCATCAAGTCTCATTTCGAATCGATGGGATGGAGATGACCCGCTGGCACTACGGGCCGGACTATCCCCGGCCCTTCTTCTACCCATTCAATGGCCCGTCCGGCGTCTCGTTGACGCGCATGGGGCATCCAGGAGCCAGTGATCATGACCATCATCGGTCTGTCTGGTTTGCATTCCATAAGGTGAATGACGATCTCAACTTCTGGGCGGATGGGACGGGAACACAGATTCGGCAGAAGCAATGGTTTGCTTACAAAGATGGGGAGGACGAAGCCATCATGGCGTGCGCGTTAGGGTACTTTGATACAGAAGGTGCGGAGGTCATGGAACAAACCACCGTGGCCGCTATTCGGCCAGGCGTAGATGGCTATGAATTGGAGCTCCAGATTTCGCTGCACCCGCCTGAGAACCTTGAGACAGTGGAACTCCGGAAGACGAACTTTGGCCCGCTAGCGGTCAGGGTCGCCAAAAGTCTATCCGAACACTTTGGTGCCGGCCAGTTGACGAATAGCGAGGGTGCTCTTGGCGAGCCAGACATCTTTGGTAAGCCTGCGCGATGGGTGGATTACTCTGGACCGGTCGTCGTTGGTTCAGGCCAGGAGCGGAACATCAGTAAGGAAGGGATCACCTACATCGATCACCCAACAAACCTTAGGCACCCTACGAAATGGCACGTCCGCTCCGATGGATGGATGGGTGCCTCCGTGTGCATGGATACTGGTATCACCATGACAGCGGAAAAGCCTTTGGTATTAAGATACCTGCTCATTGCGCACAGCGGTGGTTGTGATGCTGCCTTAGCAAACGCATCAGCGAAGGCATTTGCCGAACGGCCTCCCTTCGAGGTCGGCAAACGTCGTACGAAGCATCGCCCATGGGAAGTTTGGCGGAAGACAGTAGAGCGTGAATGATCGGACAGACACCAAAGGAAACCGACTAAACCCAAACGAAGACTATTGATATGCCTAACGTCACTTCAATCCACCTGGCTCCGGGTTCTCGTCTTCCCATGAAATCGATCTCGAGGGTCGTGGTGGAGGCTGGGCGTGGTCTCGTAGGAGACCGTTATCATGGCACTAGGCATCGCCATGTGAGTGTACAATCGCTCATGTCACTCATAGAAGCTAGCAAGCTACTAGGGCTCCCCATTGAGGCTTCCACGACTCGACGAAACATCACGATCACGGATGGCGAAGTTCCAAGAAAACCCGGCCACCACATCACGATCGGCTCTGTGGAACTGGAGGTCGTGCGCGTGGCCGCACCGTGTCGGTTGCTAGATGACGTGATTGGTGCAGGAGCAGCCCGTTCGCTCCACAACCGGGCGGGATCCATTTGTCGTGTGCTCAGCGGCGGCACTATCCAGGTCGGTGATACCGTTAGCCTCTAATAGCCTTGATAGGTCTAGCCCATCGGCTTACTACGCTTCGCCGTGGGGTTGAAAGCAAGCGCTAGGTCGACCCATTACGCGATGTCCTGTTTCCGGATCAACGCATCGAGATCCACGTAAACGTAGCCGCGCATGGGCTTTCCCGGACAGTCCATGAAATGGCAGCCTACAGCCTTCACGTTTCAGGGCGGCTTCGTAGGCTTCTGGGCTGTTCCTTGCAGAGCCGGTCGTGTTCCACGCTGACCTACATCTTGCCGGCAACCATGTAGCAAAGCGTTCCCATCATCTTCTTGGTCTCGTGCAACGCGCCCGGCTTTGACAAGGCCGTTGCCACACGTTCAGCTAAGTCCTCATCAGAAACCATGGCGATAGACGTTGATCGTAACGCGCTACCAAACGCAACGGGAAACGGGACCGATGAATGCTGGGTTAGGGCCTTTCTTAAAAGGAAATGGTAAGGGGCGATTCGAAGCAGTCTGGCCGCAGCAAAGCGGCCTCCTCTTTCGGGACGACACCCGAAGTGTTGTGCAAGTGCCAGCGAATGGAAAGAACTTGCTCGTATTTGGCGTTAACGATGGACGCCCCCGGGTTTACGCCAAGTAGACAATCGCTTCACAAGGCCGATGCTCGTCGCTTGGCGGCGTAGCGATTGAGCACTTCGTCGACGGTCACACCCAGCAAGATGATAAAGCCCATGACCGACCATTTGAGTGCGTCGGGCACTCCTAAGAAGAATACAGCGGTGGTGGTGAGCTGTACCAAGGCCGTGCCACAGATGACTCCAGCGATGGCACCTTCGCCTCCACGCAAGCTACACCCACCCAATACCGCGCCTGAGATGGCCCAGAGCTCGTAGAAATTTCCAAACTTGGATGGCGTTGCTCCATTCGAGTCGAGCACGAACATGATCCCGCCGAAACCTGCTAAGAGAGAGCAGATCATGTAGGCAAAGATCTTCATCCGGTCCGTGTTGATACCACTGAACTTGGCCGCTTGTTCATTACGACCGAGTGCTAGCAGGTAACGTCCAAAGGTCGTCATATTGAGAAGCACCGCCGCGACAATCCCAATCACGATGGTCCAAACGAACGGCATGGGAATGGCACCAAAAAGTTCGCCTTTAACCATGGTTTCACGAAGGCCCGTGAACTCGTTGCCAAATCCTTTGGTCTGATCATTGGCCACCGTTCGGGCCAAGCCTCGGTAGATGAGCAGCCCGCATAGTGTCACGACAAACGGTTGCAATCGCACCTTCGTGATCAGGAGGCCATGGATTAGCCCAATCAATACGGATATCGCCAGGACAATTCCAATGACCACAATCACGGGTGCACCAGGCATCTTGTCTATCAAGAGCATCGGAAACAACACCCCGGTGAGCCCAATGAGAGACCCTATAGAAAGATCGATGCCGCCCGTGATGATGACAAACGACACTCCGATGGCAATGATCCCATAGAGCCCGGCATAGCGGAGCATGTTCGTGACATTGCCACTACTCCAAAACGTCCGGTGGACTAGGCCTGTGATGATGAAGATCGCGACAAGCAGTGCGAAGATCGTCAGCGTCTTCTGATTTCCTCGGATGAGGCGTTTGAGGAAGGATTCTTGCGTGGTTTCCATGGGTAAATCAGTTGGTTCCGGTCGCGAGTTGCATGACCCGTTCTTCATTCATGTCCGCGCCCGTGAGTTCTCCGGCTAGCCTGCCTTCGTGCATGACAAGGATGCGGTCCGCGACGCGAAGCACTTCCTCCATTTCACTGGAAATGAAGAGCACTGCCGCACCTTCCTTGGCCATTTCCTCGATGACCTCATAGATCTCGCTTTTAGAGCCGACATCAATGCCTCGTGTGGGCTCATCAAGTAAGAAGACCTTTGGCCCTAACGAAATCCATTTGGCAAGCACAACCTTCTGCTGGTTGCCGCCTGACAGAAGTCCTACCTCTTGCGAAATGGTAGGTGTTTTGACACTGAGTTTCTCTTTGGCTTCGGTGGCCACTTGGTCATGACGGCCTTGCTGAACAAAGCCATAGTTCTGGTAGCGGTCGAGTCCAGCCATCACCACGTTGTCGCGAATCGGCATCTCAACAATGATACCATGCTGTTTGCGATCCTCGGGAACGTAAGCAATGCCCGTCGCAATGGCATCGCGAGGGCTATCGATCTTGACTGGCTGGCCGGCCACTTCGATTGCACCTCCTAACAAACGAGCAATTCCGAAGATCGCCTGTGACAGCTCGGTACGTCCAGCGCCCACGAGCCCCGCCATGGCAACAATTTCGCCCGCGCGCAGTTCGAAGCTCACTTTCTCTTCAGGTGCATGAGCAATCTGCACATCTTGCAACTTCAGTAGGACATCGCCAGCCGTGCCATGTTCCTTGTCGTGTAGGTTCAGTTCGCGACCAACCATGAGCGCGACCATGCGATCGTGATCGATTTCCTCGCGCGACAGCTCGCCACTATTCTTTCCATCCCGCAAGACAATGACGCGGTCAGAAATTTCTTTCACCTCCGCCAGACGATGAGAAATGAAGACAATGCACAACCCTTTCGCGCGAAGATCCCTAACCAACTTAAAGAGCACTTCCGTTTCGTGCTGGGTTAGGCTGCTTGTGGGCTCGTCCATGATGAGAAGCCGAGCATCCTGAGAAAGGGCCTTGGCAATCTCTACCATCTGCTGATGCCCAATTGAGAGATCACTCACCCGCGTGTCTGGAGTGAAGGTCATGCCTAACTGGCCGATCAGTTCAGCGGTGCGCCGTCTGATCTCCGCGTGATCGATCAGACGGAACTTGGTCAGCGGTTCACGCCCAAGAAAGATATTCGCACCGACAGAAAGGTTGTCCGAAAGATTTAGCTCCTGGTGAATGAAAACCACCCCGAGTTCGGACGCGCGGTTCACACTCGGGATACTGACCGCTTTCCCGTCAACGTGGATCTCGCCCTCACTGGGGATGTGAACACCTGCCAGGCACTTCATCAAGGTGCTCCTGCCCGCACCGTTCTCGCCCATCACGGCGACGACTTCTCCAGGGTAGAACGACGCGCTAACGTTGTTCAACGCATGGACGGCGAGGAATCGCTTATGGATCCCGAGCGCTTCGATGAGCGGCGTCTTTTCCAAGAGGATTAACCTTCTTTCAACTCGTCGATCAAGCCTGAGCGACGTTGCTGTGCATTCAACACATCGAGATTTCCCACGAAGATCATCAATTTGCCACCATCTGGCATACGCTCTTTGACAAGCTTTCCTAACATACGGCCAGCTTCGTAGTTGTTCGTTCCTAGGTAGAACCTTCGGTTGCTGTCAGGCGCGTCACTATCGTGGCAGACCAACGGCATGGCGGCAGCAACTTTGTTAATGATGTCGGTCTGATTGGCCGGATCAAGAGAACTGAGAGCCACGCCGTCGTAGCCGCCCTTGGTCAGCACGTCCTCAAGGATACGATTCTGTTCGGCAGCCTCGCCAGTGGGTGGGGCTTGGAAATCCACCGCCACGCCAAAGTCCTGCTGGGCCTTGAAACAGCCTGCCCGAGCATACTCCCAGAATGGATCAGGATTGTTGATGATGAACGCGAACCGAGTATCTCCCGAAGGCGCGGGCGCCGCCTTGGCTAGAGCACCGATACGCTGATACTCTTTCAAACGCGTCCAGTGAGCGTCCACATTGTCCTTCACAATCGTCTTCGCCTCGATATCAATTTCCTTGTCGTCAGGAATGACGAATTTCTTCCCATCCACGATGTCCTTGAGATACTTGACCGATTGATAACCAAATTCGTAAGGCTGCTGGACGATCGTTCCTTCAATGGTGCCGTCGATGATCCCTTGAAGCGCAGCCTCGTCTTCGTCGAACGAGAAGATCTTCACCTCTTTATTGTCAGCAGCTTGGATAGCTTCCAGGCACGCCGGGGCGTTGTAGGCCCAAAGGCCAACCATTCCATCCACATCCGGATAGCGTACCAGCGTATTCTCGGCATTGGCTTTAGCAGCAGCGCGATCCGCCCCATCCGTGCGAGTACCCAGAATCGTAAACTTGCCTGCTTGGAGCGTATCCGCGCCACCACCGCCCTCACCGCTGCCACCGCAACTGATCAAAAGGAAACTCGCTGTGAGTAGGCCAAAGGAACTGATTAGGGTTTTCAT
>JAACDM010000045.1 GCA_009936795.1 Verrucomicrobiaceae bacterium
GTGTGGGTGTGGGTGTGGGTGTGGGTGTGGGTGTGGGTGTGGGTGTGGGTGTGGGTGTGGGTGTGGGTGTGGGTGAAACGGTTATGGGTATGGTTACCGATGGCGGTGAGTTTCGTGTTGTCGAAATCCTTGATGCCGCAGTTGGCTTATGGGTGTTGTCAATTCGCTTGTTAGTATCGTGGTCTTTGTTCTGGTGCCTACTAGTGATTGGACTGGGACGGTAGTCTGCACAAACTTGAGCGAAAGTGTGGCAGAGGTGCTCTGCGATTCGACTAGCGCAGCTTTCCCGTTAGGTTGTGACGCCTCCATTGGCCACTTTGGTTCGCTGACATCGGCTGAGATCGAACGGAAGGTCAGTGAAGAGGGAATCCCCGGGCTGATGACTATTTGGGAAGGCTTTGGCGAGGCCTTCACCGTAGGCCTTGGTTCTGGCCATGCGGGATGTTTCGAAGTTGAAGTCAGGGAGACGAGGGGTGCTCAGGTGAGCGGTGTGCTCCACGTCGCGGTGATGAATGGGCCGAGTCCAGAGGCGTCGACTTCCTTAATCTTGCTCGCGTTTGAGGGGCAAAGTGCACCTAGTGAAACGGCGGGTGGACTATCAGAGACACTCTTTCTTCATCTCAGAGAGGTTTCGGTGGTGATCGGAATGAATGATGGCCATGACGCTGGTGTTCGAGCTCTGCCAGTAGCGAGCACGAGATTTGCCGTTTGGGTTCACGACCAGTTAGGTTCGAGTGAACCGTCTTTGTTAGCGTTGAGTGCGGATGGCGATGGCGATGATACAAGCAATCTTAAGAAGTATGCTTTGCTAGGTGATCCCGAGAGTGGTACTGATGAGATCGGCCTAGACTTTGTTGTCTCAACTGAGACAGGAGAGCTTGTGGGCCGGTATCCCGCCCTGTTGGATGACTCCCTCTAGCTACCAGGTCGAAGTTTGTAACGACCTTGTCGAGGAACGCTGGGAGGCGTTAGACAGTGAAGTTGAGGTCAATGAAGAAGCTTTATTGCCAGAAGGGTTCCATGAATGCCGAGTGCCTTCGCCAGACGTGATCCGGCATTTCCTCCGGGTGCGTGTGGCCTATGGTCTGGTTGTGAATGGCGGTTGGTGAGCTGGGTTTCCACTGAAGTCTGTCACGAAAGGGGGTTTTTTTAACATTTCGGGGTTTTAGGGTTGCCTTTTTAGCGCATGTTGCGCTAAAACAGCGTCAGACATAGGCTGCGTCCTTGTCTGCACCCACCACACGAATATGTTTACTCAGTTTATTGATGGATGGAGCGAGGCCCTTGCCTGGGTCTGGATTTCTGCCGTGCCTCGGCAGGCAGCATTGATTCTTGGCGTCGCTCTTTTGATACGATCTCAGCCCAGGATGGCGGCGGCATGGCGGCATTGGATGTGGTTGGTCGCCGCTCTAGCGATTGGGCTGATTCCGCTTGCAGCGGTTCTGTTGCCGCGTTTGCCGCTGATTCCTGCTGAGTGGATCTATGGAGAGGATGCAATGGCGGTGTCTCAAGTGGGCATGGATACCGTGGGAGCTCATGTACCACTGGCGAGCCCCTATCATATTGCTAATGCATCACACTTTGGTTGGTTGGAATGGTCGGTTGTGATCTGGTTTGTAGGTGCCTTTCTGTTAGTAGGACGCTTGGGAATGGGCTTGTTCGGTTTGCGATCCTTCCAACGAAATCGTTTGCCTGTTGTTCGTGGACGATTATGCGCGAGGCTTGAGCACTGTAGAAGAGTCGCGGAGATATCAACATTGGTGGACCTTTACTTGTCGAAACGCAGTCCTTTGCCGATGACCTGGGGTGTGGCGCGACCCGCGATCAATTTACCTGAGGAGGCGGAGTACTGGTCCGATGAGCGGCTTGATGCGGTCTTTATGCATGAGTTAGGGCATATCGATCGGGCAGACTGTTGGACAAATATGGTCTTGAAGTTGGTTTGCGCGCTGAATTGGTTCAATCCGTTTGTTTGGATGGCAGCGCGTCGGACCTATCTTGCGCAAGAGGTTGCTTGTGATGACTTTGCCTGTGAGCGATTACTGCCCTCAAATTATGCGCGGCATTTGTTAGAATTGACGGCCGTAGTGAAAGACTTTCGCCGGAGTGATATTGAGCCTGCGGTCGGTCTTTCTTCTTGTGATCACTTACGTCTTCGCGTGGCAGCTGCGTTGGATCCTGATCGTAGTCGGGCTTCCTTGCCTAGCCGGATTGCTAGCGTGATGAGCGGGGCCGTCTTTCTTTCCATGGGGCTGATGGCAATGGTTTCGCTCCGCTTCGTGGAGGAGGCGCACGCGGTGAAGGCATTGCGGGCGGAAATCACTGCGGAGCCTGTGGTGATTGAGCCTGAACCGGTCGAGGAAGCTGTGGTGGCTAAGCCGCGTCCTCTCGATCGCGTTCGTCAATTGGGGGCTTGGTTCCAGGCGTTTCCCGAGAAGTTGGAGGGAGTGATCCTTCAGGGAACTGGGGTGGACGAGTCCTCGCAAGGGGTGCCGTTAGTCGAGGACGAAGAGCCTAAACTGTCCGAAGAGGACTCTCCTTTTCAAGAGGTCGAACCGGCAGTGGTGCGTGCTGTTCTGGTCGCGCCCAATCTCTTGGTGGTGAAACCCAAGGTGATCGTTCCCGCAAAGGCGGAACCGTTAGACGTCGAGAAGATAGACTGGCGCAGCTTTTCACGCCGTTCAGGATCGCGGCGTGGCTCCAGCATCGTGCTGAATTACCAAGAGAGTGTGTGCAATCGCTATGCAAGGCTCTCTCCAACCGATCGTAAGAAGGTGGGAAGTTTTCGCAGTTACCTTAAGCGGAATGGCGTGCATCTCAGTGAGTCGGGCATCCTGCGGTTGATCGAGCGCACCCGACGCCATCAATTATAGGAGTCCGTCAGTTCGCATGAGTTCTTGCATGGCTTCAACGGCTCGTCCGCGATGGCTCATGCCGTGCTTGATTTCGCTACGGAGTTCAGCAGAGCTTTGGCAATGGCCTTCTGGGATGAAGAGGGGATCGTAACCGAAGCCATGGTCACCTTTCTCTTCATTGGCGATGATGCCCTCGGCGCTTCCTGAGGTTTGATGAAGGACTTCGCCTTTGAGGGCGAGTGTGAGGACGCACCGGAAGCGGCCAGAACGAGCTTTGCCGCGGGCGCCGGAGTTTGAGAGGCGTACTAACAGGAGGGTGCGATTGCTGGCATCAGTCGCTTCTTCGCCGCTGTAGCGTGCCGAGTAAACTCCTGGGGCTCCATCAAGCGCGTCGACTTCCAAGCCAGAGTCATCAGCGAGGACGAGGAGTTCCGGAAGCTGTTGGCTGATCTCGATAGCTTTGAGTTTGGAGTTGGCTTCAAAAGTCGTGCCTGTTTCATCGACTTCAGGGAGTTGAGGGTAAGTTGCGAGGTCATCGACGCGATAACGTTCGCCAAAGATCTCCCTGAATTCACTGGTCTTGTGCGCATTGCGCGCTGCAATCAATAGCGATTCGGTCTTAGTAGCCATCCTTTCGAACAAGCCATGAGGGAGCGCAGAAGACAATATCCCTTTGATGAAATCGAAGCCCGTTGGCAGAAGCACTGGGAGAGTGAGGGCACCTACCGTGCGCTGAATCCTGGAGATGCTGGATTTGATACTAACAAACCTAAATATATAGTCTTGGACATGTTTCCCTATCCGAGTGGGGATGGCCTGCATGTGGGTCATGTAGAGGGCTACACCGCGACGGATATTACAGCGCGTTTTATGCGGATGCGTGGTCACAATGTGATGCATCCAATGGGGTGGGATGCGTTTGGCTTGCCCGCCGAACAGTATGCGATCAAGACGGGTCAGCACCCTCGCGTGACGACTGATCATAATACTGGGCAGTTCAAAGAGCAGTTGAAGCGACTGGGCTTCTCGTATGATTGGAGCCGTGAGATTAACACGACCGACCCAAATTATTTCAAATGGACTCAGTGGATCTTTCTCCAACTCTATCATGCCTACGTCGATGAGGCGACAGGCAAGGCGAGGCCGATTGCCGAGTTAAAGAAGGCGCGTTTGGAATCGCATCCAGATGAGAGTGCTGAGGGGTGTCGTGACTATATTGATAGCAGGCGGCTTGCGTATGTTTCCGAAGTGCCTGTAAACTGGTGCCCCGAATTGGGCACAGTATTGGCGAATGAGGAAGTGAAGGACGGCAAGAGCGAGGTCGGTGGTTTTTCGGTGGAGAAGCGACCGATGCGTCAGTGGATGCTGCGGATCACGGACTACGCTCAGCGGTTGATTGATGAGTTAGAGCCTCTCGATTGGTCAGAGGGCATCAAGACGATGCAGCGGGAATGGATTGGTCGCAGCGAGGGCGCGGAAGTTGTCTTTACGTTAGCTGATCATGAAGAAACGTTGACGGTCTTCACGACGCGCCCAGATACCTTGTTTGGAGCGACTTACATGGTTGTAGCACCTGAGCACCCCTATGTGGAATTGCTGACCACGGACAAGCAACGCGATTCCGTGACGTCCTATTGCGCGTCCGTCGCGAACAAGTCGGATTTGGAGCGAACGGAGTTGGCGAAGGAGAAGTCGGGAGTGTTTACAGGGGGCTACGCGGTCAATCCAGTGAACAATGAACGCATTCCCGTGTGGGTGGCGGATTACGTGCTCATGACTTATGGAACGGGTGCGATCATGGCGGTTCCTGCACATGACGAACGCGATCACGAGTTCGCGACGGCGTTGGGTTTGCCGATCATTGAAGTGGTAAAAGCGACAGAAGGAGCCGAAGTGGAAGGTTGTTTTAGCGGCGACGGAACTGCAGTGAATTCGGGAATGTTAGATGGTCTTGCTACCGCTGAAGCGAAAACAAAGATCATCGATTGGTTAGGTGAGCAAGGACGTGGTGAGAAGAAGGTGAACTTCAAGCTCCGTGATTGGTTGTTCTCTCGCCAACGCTATTGGGGTGAGCCGTTTCCGATTGTTTGGCAAGATGGTAAGCACCAGGCGCTACCTCAAAGCGAGCTGCCGATACAGGCGCCGGAAATGGATGATTTCAAGCCGACGGGAACCTCGGATCCTCCGTTGGCTAAAGCTATAGACTGGGTTGCGTATAGCGAATCTGCCTCACGTGAAACGAATACGATGCCACAGTGGGCAGGCTCGTGTTGGTATTATTTACGGTTTGCTGATCCTGACAATGAGTCAGCGTTCATCTCCAAAGAGGCTGAGGCGTATTGGTTCGGCGCGGACGATCAGGCTGGTAGTGTGGATCTCTATGTGGGTGGTGCCGAACATGCGGTACTGCATCTCTTGTACGCACGTTTTTGGCACAAGGTCTTATTTGATCTCGGTTATCTGAGCAAGGACGAGCCGTTTCATCGATTGGTGAACCAGGGCCTCATTCTTGGACCTGATAGCCAGAAGATGTCCAAGAGTCGTGGAAATGTTGTAAATCCCGATGATGTCATCGAAAACTACGGAGCGGATGCGCTGCGCCTCTATGAGATGTTCATGGGTCCGCTTGAGCAGGTGAAGCCCTGGAACGAGCACGGTGTTGAGGGGCTCTACCGTTTCCTAGCACGAGTCTGGCGCCTCATTATGGACCAGAATCAGGAAGGCGAGTGGCAGTTGTCGATGGCCGTGGTCGATTCGGCGCCAGAGGGGGAATTGCACCGCCTCTTGCATGAGACGATCAAGAAGGTCACTGGAGACACTGAGAAGATGGCCTACAATACTGCTATTTCGCAAATGATGGTCTTTGTTAAGGGCTACACGGCGGCAGACAAGCGGCCGGTTTCGGCATTGCGTGATTTCCTGGCGCTGCTCAGTCCTTATGCCCCTCATTTGGCAGAGGAACTCGCCGAAAAGCTGAATGAAGCATTCCCTGGAGGATCAAGCGACCTCTCGCTCAGTGATTGGCCTGAATTTGATGAAGAGGCTCTTTCTCATGCTGAAGTTCAGCTCGTGGTGCAGGTGAACGGCAAGCTACGCGACCGGATCACTTTGGGAGTGGATGCTGACAAGGAGAGCGTGATATCTAAGGCGAGCGAATCAAGGGCCAAGGAGTTTCTCGAGGGTGACGTCGTGAAGACAATCGTGGTGCCCAATAAGCTTGTAAATTTCGTGGTCCGTCCCCGGGCCTGAGATTGCCCACGAGTGGGTTGACAGTCTGCGCGAAATGCGTGAGGTAGATGGTGTAAGATGCCGTTATTAGAAATTTAATATTACTTGAGTTCTCTCAATGGATTATAATTTCTATCGACAGTACTGCGGGTATAGCTTAATGGTAAAGCTCCAGCCTTCCAAGCTGGCTATGCGGGTTCGATCCCCGCTACCCGCTCCATCCATACAACTTCGTGTTACTCATGCGCTTACACCCCCAAATTGTTATCGGTCTGCTCGTTTTGACCGCTCACTTCGCGTCTGCTCAATCGGGTCTCGACTGCGCGGCTGCCCAGCGGACACTCGAACAGACAATACGTGAGTATCCTGAGAAGGCGGTGGTAACGCTTACCGAAGCCCTCCGTGGCAATCTTTCTTGTGCCGGACTTCTTACGGAGAGCGCGATAACAGCGAGTGATGCGAGTGACGAACTCGTCGCAAAGCTTGTGGCCGCCGCTTTACGTGCAGCGCCAGGCAAGGCCGTTGTCATTGCCGAAAGTGCAATCGCTGCCTCGCCTTCAGCTTCAGATGAAGTGGCTGACGTCGTCCAGACCGTTCTCGGGGATTGCGGCTCGATTGCTGAAGATGTGAGCATTGCCATCAGCCGGGATAAAGGGCGCCTCATTGTGGTCCTCGAAGACGCCATGCGTTCCCACGGAAACTGCGCGTGTGAGGTGGTGACTGCTGCCGTCAAAGCCGCCGGGGGAAGCGATACCGTTATCGCTCAAATTGTGGAGACGTCAGTAAAATTAAAGCCAACGATGGCTGCTGACATCTCGGAATGCGCCAGTGCTGCCGCTCCTAGGCAACTTGCAGCGGTTCAGCGTGGGCTTGACCGGGCACTGACCGGCGCAAGCCGAGGGCCGGGCGCACTGCCAGCAGCAGCCGAAGTCAATGACACAGAACCTGTTGCCGAAGAGCGCGGAATCACCCTGGGGGCTAATCCTGGTGAGGAAGTCAGATCTCCTCAAGGAGCCGTGCCCGAGACAACTTACCAGAGTTTAGAAGCTCCAGCTGAACGTCAGAGCCATGGGGAAAATGTAAATTCTGGTTACGGGAAAAATTCTAAACAAGGTGAAGGTGACCCCAAGCCAGAGGTAGAGGAGAAGCCGAAAGCTGACGATTGGGGATGGGATTGGATCAGCTGGGGCTCAAATGGTGGAGCGCCGGTTTACCTAATCGCGCCCTCAGGAGGCGTCATTCCCCCCGGCGAGTTGGTGCCGATATCCCCAAGCGATTCCAAGATTGATGACAAGAAGCAGGATGAAACCGATTACAAGAAAGATGACTGATAAAGAAGCTTGCCAGGCCACCTAACCCCCTTGACAATTCGCAAATAAGTCTTTAATAACCTTTGAGCCTTTGTTTATTGAAGGACTACCACACAATATTCGCGCAACCACCGCACACGATCACTATGAAATTTAAAAGAGTAGCATCTGCCTTCGCGCTGTCGCTTGGACTGCTTTCGGGAGCCGCACACGGCCAAGGCTTGCTTAGTATTGGAAGCAACGTTGATGACTTCGAGCAGGAAGACATCCCTCTAACTTGGACGGTGTCTGGTTATGTTGGCTACGACAGTAATATCAACTCAATCGATATTGCCGAGGAGTCGTCAGTCTATTTACAGGCAGGCATCGGCACTCAATGGAGCGGAGGATCTCGGACTACCCGCTACACACTCGGTGCTTCTGCGTCTGTGTTATACTATTTTGACGATGTGACTGTGGGCGACGATGAGAACGTGTTTTACTCCGTTCGGCTTCAGGGTTCAGTTGTTCACCGGGCCTCACGTCGCCTTACTTTGTCAGACAGTTTCTACGCGACTTATGAGTATGAGCCCAATCAGCAAATTGGTGCTACGGTCTCTCGCCGCACGGATCAGTATTTCTACCTCTACAACAATGCTGCTCTTTCCTATGCTTGGACTCGTCGGTTTTCCACCGTGGCTAGCTGGGTGACCAGTGGCATCACTTATGACGGTGACGACGTCGAGGACCGCTGGGCGAATCGGATTGGATTGGCTGCGCGCTATCTTTGGACTCGTGCGACGACTCTCGTTGGAGAATATCGCTTCGGGATAACCGATTATGAGACCGGAACAGCTGACTA
>JAACDM010000382.1 GCA_009936795.1 Verrucomicrobiaceae bacterium
GCTTCTGGTGCAAGTGTTGTTGTGAGGGATGGTGGTACTCTGTTCTCGCCACAGGAAGCTTGGTACACTATAGATGGGAGCGATCCACGGCTCCCTGGTGGCGAGGTCAGTCCCACGGCGATCATGGCTGGAAAGAACATTATTCCTGCCGAGAGTGTGAACATCATCATGCGCGCCAAGCGTGACGATCAGTGGTCGGGGCCGATTAAGACGGCCATCGTAGTCGATGGCGAGCTGGCAACTTCCGAGAATCTGCTCGTCACCGAGATCATGTACCATCCTCGGGACGGTCAAATTTCGGAAGAAGCGGTTGGGTTCTTTCATGAAGACCTCTTTGAATTCATCGAGTTGACAAACGTTAGCGACACCCCTGTTTCTCTCGAGGGCGTGGCCTTTACCGATGGGATCACCTTCAATTTCCAAGAATCGAACCAGCAAATGCTCGCACCAGGGGAACGACTGGTGATCGTCTCAGATGACCAGGCCTTTGCCGCGCGCTATGGGGCGGATACGCCGATCGCGGGTGAATTCGTGGGGCAACTGAGCAATGCTGGCGAGAAACTCACGTTACAGAGGGGCGAAGAACTGATGCATGAGTTTGCCTACAATGACAGGGCTCCATGGCCCGAGACGCCAGATCAGTTTGGTTTCTCGCTAGCGTTGAGTTCTGCTAAGGCCGGGACGGATCTTTCCGATCCTAGCCAGTGGACTGTCGATACGTCGACCCGCGGAGGCTCTCCAGGCAGCGTCGGTGCGACACCTCCTGCCGTCGTTGTGAACGAGATCTTGGCAAACTCGGGTGTGGAGGCCAGCGATGCCATTGAGCTCTACAACGCCAGTGCTAGTGAGGTTGACATCAGTGGGTGGTGGTTGTCGGACAGCACAAACCAGCCTCAGAAGTTCTCAATTCCAGCAGGAACGGTTCTTCCTGCTGGAGGCTATGTCGTCTTCCGTCAGGACAATGACAACGATCCCGACAATAACTCGGACCTTCCGGCTGAGTTCTTTGGCAATGCATTCGGTCTTAGTTCGACTGGTGATGGTGCTTACGTCTTCTCGGCCACGGCAGCCGGAGAACTTACGGGTTATCAAGATGGCTTCGGTTTCGGCGATACAGACGTCGGGGCGACGGTTGGCCGTTTTGAAAATACAGATCAAGCGATTCATGATGTGATCCAATCGCAACCAAGTCTTGGTTCGGCCAATGCGGGGCCCGCGATTGGACCGGTGGTCATCACCGAGATCATGTATGAGCCGTCGACGGGCAGTGGAGAGTATGTGGAACTTCAAAATGTGAGTGGCGCGGAGGTGCCGCTTTTCGAAGCCGCGGATACCTGGCGGCTGTCGGGCATTGACTTTGATTTCCCTGCCGAAACGACTTTGGGGGCTGGAGAGACGATTCTCGTCGTGGGATCGGATCCGACTGTGTTTCGTGCAGGCTATGGGGTGGCGGAGAGTGTGCGTATCTTTGGCCCCTTCGCGGGGCGGCTCGACAATAATGGAGAATCTCTTCGTCTTCAGCGTCCTTATGTGAGGATCGATGAGAATGGCGATCCTGACACACGCTATTATACCGCGGAGGAGGTCGACTACGACGATGAGTCTCCTTGGCCCGCCGATGCAGCGAAGGGCAATGTGTCCATTGAGCGTCTTGAGCTCAACATCTATGCTGATCAGTCGACAAATTGGCAGTCTGTTAGTGGGGGCACTCCCGGCGTTTATGCTGCACCGGAGCCAGGTGAAGACCTGACAGCGTGGTTGGCGAGCACGTTTACGGCAGCGGAACAGGCCGATGCTGCCGTTTCTGGGCTCAGCGCGGATCCTGATGAAGATGGCTTCAACAACTTGGCTGAGTACGCTTTCGGAACGGATCCAAAGGCGGCGAGTTCAGTTCAATTGGAGGCGGGGCGGGCTTCCAATATGGCGACGGTTAGCTACCGCCGCCGTGCTGGTGCAGATGCCCATTATGTTCTCGAAGCCTCTGTCGATCTCAAAGCCTGGTCCACCGTGAATGGGCAGGAGTCGACCACACCTGAAGGAGCGATGTTGGAACAGGGCACGGTTAGTGACGCTCAAGCTATCAGTCAGGGGGCTCGCTTTCTCAGACTCCGCGTGACGGCAAAGTAGTTCTAGGGATGCCTTTGCTCGAAGAACGCCTCGATCGCATGAGCGTCGAGTGCGTCCTGGAGTATCGCGAGTTCATCAATCCGGCCATTAAAGTTCCGAATCGGTGAAGAGAGTTGGACATCTGTAGGACTCCAGTTGCCGATCTCGCACGGGCCTAGCTGAAGTCGATGTCGCGGACTGAGGAGAGGTTTGGCTTCGATCAGACTGGCCATCAAGGCCCTGCCTAACTTCACCATTCTTGCTATCGTAAGCGACGGCGAGATGGATCCACCGACCGACGTCGCATTAGCCGAGGGCAGTCGGGGTCAGGTAGAGTTCTCGAGGTCCGCCCAAGTGCTTGATCCCGAGATCGATCTTTCCCTTCGAGCGCACCTGTCAGTGAGCATGGCCGTCATCGAATCGATCGGTGAGAAGGATGGAGCTGGACTGGCAAGATCCAACGTGGCTTCACCTTCACAACACTCGTGTAGAGCCGCGTGGAGATTCCGAGCGCGTCGGAATTGGACTCGAGCTTTTCGATTCTGAAGTAGGGGTTCTTAGAGGCGCGCCGTTCCTGTTTCTGTAAGGGTGTGGTTGCACCAACCTTGCAGTAAACCTTGAAGCTCTTGGTGGGGAAAATCCTTCATGGTTGGGTGAGTTGTGATCTGGTGGCTCTATCAATACACTGAAGAAGGGCCTCGCGCAGACGATTGAGCTTCTTGTAGAGACTCGTTGACGTGCGACCAAGGCGGTGAGCAACTTCGTTGATTTTCATGTCCTTTGAGTAGCAGGTCATGAGGAGTTTGTGATCGGGGACAGGGAGTGCTGTCAGGCATTTGCTCAAGGCGTGGCGTTCATCTTGCAAGGGTTCCGCTTTCTCCGTGTACTCTTCAGCGAGAAGTTCCAATAGGTCTTCGTGGAAGATATGACGATCCCGCGCTTTCCGGCGACGGAACATGAGTAATTCGTACCGGGCAACCACATAGGCCCATTTGAGAAACTCGGTGTCTGGATTGAATTGCGAGAACTTCTTCCAGAGTGCCAGGCTGATCTCTTGCATCACTTCATCGACCTCAATTGTACCCGGCAGCAAAGTATACAAGAAGGCTCTCAGGGCTCTTTCGTTGGACGAACAAAGAGTTCAGGATCTTGAGGGGAATCAGCCACGGGAACTATTTAACAACGATGTCATCTATATGGAGGCTACCTCCGTTGGCTTCCGCGCTCTCTGCGCTGAGGAATTCGAATTCGAATTCGATCATGATCTTAATCGCATCGGTGACGTTCTGAGGGAGGCGAATAGGGCCAATCTTGGCCCATTCACCTGAAACGACCTCTTCAGGCGCGATGTTAGAGCCGGTTAACAATGGTTCGATCGATATGAAGGAGCCGCCTTGTTCGTCCAGAATGTTGATGCGCCCACCTCCTTGCTCGTCGGCTGCGAGATCGAGGAAGTAAGCGAATTCCAAGGTGACGAAGGTGTCTCCAGCAAGGTTAATGACAGGCGAGAGTAGAGTGATGCCTTTGTTTTCCTCCCCAAGTGTGAAATCTTCGTAAGCCGCGTCGAGGTCTGTGCCATAGAGATTCGTGCCGCTGTTCGCAGCGGGCGGACCGACGACGGTTGGTGTGCCAAGCTCCCAAGTCGTTGCCGATGCGGAACCGTTTGTCTGTGTCGTCCAGCCGACGACTTCTCCTTCAAAGTCTTCTGATAAGTATGCAGGAGCAGCAGAACGCTCTACTCGATAGAATGCTAAGTCATCTGTGATCACGACGGTCGCCGAAGTGGTCGCCCCGTCAGCTGCCGCAGCGACGTTTGAATGAACGGTGGTCCAAGCACCTTTCTCTAACGTTACGCTTGATCGGAACAAA
Source organism: Verrucomicrobiaceae bacterium (assembly GCA_009936795.1). Taxonomy (GTDB): domain Bacteria; phylum Verrucomicrobiota; class Verrucomicrobiia; order Verrucomicrobiales; family DEV007; genus JAACDM01. The sequence continues at coordinate 3,976 of JAACDM010000382.1, forward strand.
AAATATTGACCAGCTTGATCGGTCAACGTTAGCATTACATTGTTTGCATCTTATCGGCTGATTTCCGTGATGCTGAAGCCAGCACTGGGCGTCACCCCTATGCCGGCGATTCCGGCTTGGAACCGTTCAGCGATCTCCATGTCGCTGAGCACTTTGTTCCAGACTGCGATATCGTTTAGTCGTCCGTCGAAGGCGCGACCTCCGCAGCAGTTGTCTACGACTTCGATAAAGGAGCCTGGATGACACTACCATCTTCAGAGGGTGATGTGCCAACGCCTCATGCCGTCACGGCCAGTCTAACGATTGGTGATGAGTATCTTGTTATTAGTGGAGAGAGTGGGTCCAGGAAACCAGCTAATAGCGAGGTGGAGGCACTCGACCCTAGCAAAGGGACGTGGCGTCCCTGGCCGCCTCTCGCGATGGGGTGCCATGAGTCCCAGCCTATCCTGTTTGGGGGACGCCATGCTTCCCTGCCAGCCGATTCGATTACCGGTGGGGGAACGGAAACCGATTCGTAGGAGGTTCGCGAAATTCGATCGTAGTAGTGGCAAGTTGACCTACTTCGTGAATCGGATGATACCGTCCAAGGGCTCACCCTTCGCATTGAACGCATCATAACGCTGCTGCCCCTCTGACAGCCGGACGCGAATAAGGTTGTTCGCTTTGGCTGCTCTAACAAGATAGTCGAGCTTGGTAGCCTTGTCCCACGGGATGTCGCGCAGATCGACGCCCCAGGAGCCGTCACCCATGTAGATCGTGCCGTCTGGATGAATGACATCACCTTTTAGAGGCAACGTGCGCTTGTAAACGTGATGGTCATTCTCAAAGGCGACATCAACGCCATACTTGTCGAAGAGAGGGACGAAGTGTTTGCGCACTTCCATATCGTCGTCCTTGACTAAACTTCCATAGGTCGGCTTGTGGTAGCAGGCATACAAGTTCGGCACGTTTTGGCGCTCACTCAGAGCTTTGTCTAACCACTCGACTTGGTCCTTTGGCATTTGCGTGTGGCAGGAGTCCAGGCAAACGATGCTCATGTAGTTGCCGAAGTCCAAAGCGTAGTTGGATTTGCCTTCGGGCAGTGGGAACAAGCTATAGAAGAATTTGGCGTTCTCTTCGGGCCTGAACTTAGCCCTCTCTTCTACTTTGACGTTTTTGATCTCCTTGCTGCACTCGTGGTTGCCGATGGCCAAGACCATCGGGATCATGTAATCGTCCGTGGTCTCGCACCAGTCATTCCAAGAGTCTAACCAATCGTACCATTTTTCTGCCTTTTTGCCATCGGCATAGGCGAGATCACCTCCTAAGAGAGCGAACAATGGGTCGTGGTCGGACGCTTGGCGATTCATGTCATCTAGGAGGTTCCTCTTATGAAACATGTCGCCACCCGTGACGAAGGTGAGACTTTCGCCACGTGTTGCTGGAGCCGTCTTGAACAAGAACTTTCTATTTTTCAAGCGACGAGATTCGCCCGGCCGATATATTTCGAAGGCATAGCCACGGTCTGGTCGTAATCCCGTCAGGACGACGCGGTGAACGATGTTAAAGGTATCGGCGAACGCCAGCCGCTCGGCTGTTGCCTTGCGATTGAGCGCCTGGCCGCGCTCTCCATAGTGTAAAACGTGTGCCGGGACGTTCTCGGCAAGGGCGGGCAAGGGCTTGGACTTGATCTCTGCCGTAGCCCAGTTGTCTGCAGGGTCTCCAAGGAAGAAATCCCAATCCTGGCCACCGTCGATGAACTTGTGCTCCTTCTTGTCAACTTTTACCCAAAATTTAGGATCGAGTGTGAAATCAGAACTGTCGAGGCCGCGGTTGTGGCCTTCGATGGCGAGGAGATTCTTACCTTCTTTGAGCAGACGATTAAATTTGTTATCAATTTCGAAGACCTCTTCCTTGTCGGCATCGTGTTGAGCGATCTCTTTGGCGTCTCTACCGCGCCCTTCTTTGATTCCTACGCGATGGATCTCTTCGCCGTTTAAGTAGGCGATAAAGGCGTCGTCATACTTGATGCGAAGCTGCATGACGAATTTATCAACCTCGAGAACTTGCTTCTGATTCTTCTTTCTCTCCTCTTCTTCTTTCTTCTTCTGTTCGTCACTCTTGGCGTCCTCGACCTTCTTCTCTTCTTCGGAAATGATCCTCTCCATCACAAGAGAATTCTTCGCGAGTTCCTTTCCGTCCGCATCAGTAGCTTTCCAGTCGCCTTCGAGCTTATTATCTTTTAGTGTGGCACTAACATCCACTGTCAACGGTGCAGCGACTACGGTGAGTTCTGCCACAAAATGGATACGGTTTCCGCTGACATAACCAGATTTGAGCTCTTTGGGGGCGCCACCCCTCTGTGTGATTGTACCAGAGAGTTTGTCGTCCTTGAATGTGAGGTCGGCCCTAAATTCGTAGTCTTCCTCGCCGATCTTGGTTTTGGCACTCCACTTTCCCGCAGGGTTCATTTGCGCGACCTTTGGAACGTCTTTCACATTGAACTCTTTGCGGAGGTAGAGTCTAGCAAACTTCCCCTCCATGTCGAGGATCGTCGTATCATCATCGTCACCGTATCCGAAACCAGCTTTGGCGCTCCACCAGCGTTTGCTGGGCACGGGAGCATCAGATTTTTCAACCCACTGGATTGTCATCGTAGAGGTGGGGTCGAGATGCCACGAGCAGATGGGGCCGTGGACATCCCCGACTTCAGCGATCAACGCTGTCGTTGCGAGCAGGGAGAAAGTAGCAAGAGGGCGGATAAATCGCATAGTAGGGTTTTCGTAGATTTCAGACACACCAGAGTTGTATTTTATGGCTAGACCAGGGCGGAAACCCCGACAAGGCTAATATGGGCCTCGGAGAGGAACGTCTCAAACGGGACTTTGGCCTCGCCCGATGGACAATTCGAGGAGGAAGTCGCGGCCTGCGATCGCGCCCAGGAGGCGCAATTCCTCGCTGAGCGTGTCTCGCGCGGGAGTGCCCAGCTTGCATGGACGACCGCAGTGGGTATTTGAGGCGAAATCTGCAGGGGTCTCGGGGTTTCCAGCGACCGTGAGGCATGGTGGCTCGCCGGGCAGGAGAGCCACGGGGTGCATCCAGCAGGACACGGGCTTGTAAGTCCATGGAGCCTCGCCTCGGTCATGAGCTAGGCGCTGCCAAGTGCAGCGATGCTCGGAATCCAAGAACACGCATCGCGTCTGTGGAAAGTGATCGGGGAAATCGATGGCTCGTTCGTGGGCCTCGGATGGGCGCGTGGCGGTCTTGGTTTGGCCGTTGGACTGCTGGTGAAACAGGCCTATTGCTGGACCGGCGATGCCATAGGACGCAAGTTCCTCGATGAGCGGGCCTAGCAACGTGACCTCTTCCGAGTCCAAGACGACGCCGTCGTGGCAGCACGTGGCGCGACAGGTTGCCAAGTCGCAAAGGGCGAGTGGTTGTGCGAAAGCTGCGTGATCGACGTCTGCTTGACGTAAACTCGCTCGCAAGTCAGTCGCGAGGCCTCGGGCAAGGATGGGATGGCGCATCAGATCGGGTGTGGGTAGACAGGTTTGCTAGGAAATGCTACCCCCCAATTATGCCTGATCTACAGGAAATTCACGAAGCCAATCGACGTTCTTGGAACCATGCAACGGCACGGCACAATGATCACAAGTGGGATCAGGCTGCTTCCCTGCGCAGTGGCGAGTCGACACTTTTTCCTGAAGAATCTGACTTGTTAGGAGACCTGAGCGGTAAATCTCTGGTCCACCTCCAATGTAACTGCGGGCAGGACTCGCTGAGCATTGCCAAGCACTTGGGGGCGCATGTGCTAGGGGTGGACATGAGTGAGGAGGCTATTTCCGTGGCGGAATCTCTAGCGGAGACGAGCGGGATTAAAGGAAGCTTTATACGGGCAAATTTGTTCGACTGGTTTGCCCAACCTGAATTGCCAACAGTCGACGTCGTTTTTTCGTCCTATGGCGCGATTCCATGGCTTTTTGACATCAAGAAATGGGGGCGGGGCGTGGAGCGTCTGCTCAAGCCGGGTGGACGTTTTGTGCTCGTTGAGTTTCACCCGCTGTTTTTTATCTTTGATGACGAGGGGGCGTGGAAGCCGACATTCGACTGCATGGGAGGGGCGATGGTAGAGGATGTCGATGGAGTCGGAGACTATGTCGGCGATTCTGGCCCTGGCCTGATTGGCAACGCCGACAAAGCAGCGGTCGTGACCACGCCCTACGAGAATCCCCATGTGGCCTACTCGTTCTCTTGGGGATTGGGAGACGTGATCGGAGCACTGTTGCAAACAGGTTTGCGCGTCACGCATCTTCAGGAGTATCCTTACTGCAATGGGTGGCGGCCTTTTCCCGAAATGATTGAGAAAGAGGGGCGCCAAATTTACCTTCCTGAAGGGTTGCCTAAGATGCCGTTGATGTATTCGTTGGTTTGTGAGAAGCCTTTGTTTTAGTTCAAGCGCGTTTATGACCAGGTGTCTGTTTTTGTTAGTGTTTATTGGGACCTTTGCGAGCTGTTCTTCGGTTCGATTTGAACCTTTAGCGACGGGAGAGTGCTATGAGCATTTGGGGCGTTGTGCGCTCAACGAGCATGGATTGACTAAGGTGACGATTGCCGCCATGAAGCAAGCGGGCTTGTCGCAGGGAGATCTGAAACGTGCGCCGTATGATACGTTGGCTGGTTTTGATAAAAAAGTCGGGCGAGATCGTGACTCGCAGCAAGCTCTTGTTGAGCAGTGCATCGACGCGGCGAATCACCTGCGAGAAGGTGGTGAAACTGACAGGGCGATGGGACTCTACTTGGTCGCGGCTGAACGTACGCTTCCCTTTCTTCATGAACGTACGAGCGCCAGTGGTGTGTTCTTTGCTCATGCGCATCAGTACGCCACAGCTCGCGTGGTGGAACTTCTCAATCAGCGTCGCATCGCTGTTGGTATTCCTGCCTTTCAAGGCGCGTTTCGTTTGCGCGTGAATACGGTGGAAACTGAGGATCGTGTCAATCCGTTCCGCTTTGATAGCCTGATGGCGGCAGATTCGGTGCAAGTGAATGGTTTTAGAGAGCGGGTCAATCAGTTGGGGTTAGGGGCTCCGTTCGTAGCGGGGAAGAATCCGCTCGAAGATCCCGATGTTAGACCCTATTTCCCGTTGGGTGGCCTTTACCAACCGCTTACGGCGGTGCTAAGCTTTAAGGGGCGACAAGTGACGCTGACATTCTACGATTCTTTGCGCGAAGATAGTTTGCGCGTAGGAGGAAAGGAATTGCCGTTGGCGACGGATTACTCGGCCTCCTGGGCACGTTTCGTTGACGAAGATCCGAACAAGAAGGCCTTTCTTGGTCTATTCCGTCCAGGCGAGGCAGATGATATTATGCGGTTAACCCTAACGGAGCCATTTCGTGAGGATGCCATTCCTGTGATCTTTGTCCATGGGTTGGCGTCAAGTGGAGCCACTTGGGATGAGACCATCAATGGGCTTCTTGCCGATCCTGTGATTCGTGAACGGTATCAGTTCTGGATCTATCAATACCCTTCTGGCTATCCATTCCTCTATCCGGCAGCAGATTTGCGGAGAACCATTCGTGAAGTGCGGCGTCACTTTGATCCTGCAGACAGGTTGCCTGTCCTGGATAGAATTGTTCTCATTGGCCATAGCATGGGTGGGCTTATTTCCAGCGCTCAGATTCGTCGGACGGATGATGCTGCGATGCACCAGTTTTTTAAACATCCTCTTGATCAGCTCAGTGCTGACCAGGCGACAAAGAATAGGCTTCGCGATTTGCTCCACATGAGCCCTGAAGGCTACATTCGTCGGGCCATCTTCGTGGCGACCCCGCACCGCGGTAGCACGATTGCCGACAGTTGGATCGGTCGTCTTACCTCGCGCCTTATTAAGTTGCCGAACGACGTGTTGACCCTGAATCTCACGGGAATTGTGCAGGAGATCACCGACACGGGATTATCGATGATTGATCTTGCTCCTAACAGTGTGACGCGTTTGAAATACTCCAATCCTGTTCTCAGGACCCTGAGTGAATTGCCGATCGATGAACGAGTAACATTTCACACGATCTGCGGGGACCGAGGCCTGGGGAATGCCCCAGCAAGTTCAGATGGCGTCGTTAGTTACGCGAGCTCGCACCTCAAGGGAGCGACTTCGGAGAAGATCGTTGGATCATGGCATAGCGCGCACCGCCATCCAGATGCTATTGATGAAATCCGGCGGATCTTAACGGTGCATGCGAACTAAGGCCTATCCCATCATCACCGTGACTTCGGGGTGAGCTTCACAGAATTGCTCGATCTCTTCATCAGACATCACCAAGGTCGCCGTGGACAGAGCGTCTGCTAGTGCGGCGGATTCTGTTTGAACCCAAGTACGCTGCCGACCGGTCTCCACGGGTAATCCCGTACGGGGATCGATGATGTGTTGACCCTGAACCTCAAATCCGGAAGCGCTTAAAGCTTGGTTCTTCAGTGCGATGACGCCGTAAGGCCCGATCGACGCAGGCCAGCCCTCGGCTGCGGCGCTTTCGTTGCCCATGGCTAGGAACGTGCTTCCGCCCGAATCTAGAAAGGCATTGGCAATGTCGTGCTCTTGATAGAGCTGGCTGATCTCGTCCAACGCGAATCCTTTCCCGAGTCCACCCAGATCAAGAGCCAGACCAGCCTCAGAGACTTGGATTCGTTCATTTTCGCAAAGAGCGAATTGTTTCATTCCGGAAGTCCAGGTCTCATCCGATGAGGCTTCGCGTGCGACAGTGACGTCAAAGGCGCCCTTTGTTTCGTGCCAGACCGCCATGGCAAGTTCGAGGCATTCGTAGGTTTCGCGGCTGACGTTGATTTGATGTCCTGCCTGTAGTCTACCTAACTGACTGACATACGAGGTAGATTTGAAACGGCTGAGATCCTCTTCGATCCGATCAATCACCGCGATGGCCTGTTCCGCTGCCCATGCCGATGAATCGGCGTCTTCATCCGCAATGGTAATGGTCCACGGTGTGGCCATCGCAGAATGATCAAATCGATGGATCTGGCTCATCGTCGTTAGCCTCTGGAATCTAGGAAGCGCTCATAGAGCTCTTTCTCGACATAGTTATAGACTTTGAGGTCATCACGAATCCCATACATCGTTTCGTAGGCATGAGTCTCTGAGGTGGCTTCCATCATGGCGGCGTCGTACTCGGGAGAAATAATGACAACATCTTGGGCGCGGAGAACATCAAAATCGCTTGGTAGCGATCTTGCTAGTCCAAGGTTGGGAAACGCGCGAAAGTACCAAGGTAGTGGCCAACCGACATCTTTATCGCACAAGGCGATCGTCAATTTCTTCTTCTGAGGATGTACTGCTGCCATGTCATGCACATTGCGTACCAGGTCTATAAGCTTGGCAGGTGAGTGGGCATAAACGAAAGGATTCCGATAGTCAGCTCGGAAAGTCGTGACGCTGTACTTCGTCTGTTTAGATAAATCGACTAATCCCCAGCCAAAGGTAAGCAATGCGATCACTGGCACGACGAGGTAGAAGCGCCGAAGGCTAATCAAGAAGGCCAGTCCAAGGCCAGCCATGAGCATTAAGGTGAATACCCAGCATAGCATGCTCCAGGGCGTCTTGTAAGGAATGGCAGCGTAGATGGCAGCTGTGAGAATCGTATAGAGTCCAATCCAACGCCAAAAGATGGTATCGCCGAGGCTCTTGACCGCTGGAGTGAACGCGATGACGAGCCCGATCGCTCCAAAGAAGAGTGTCAGAGCCTCTGTCCAATAAGGCCCGCCTTCGGGCTGGCGATTCCACGCGAGTATCTTGAGATAGTGAGTCCATGGTTTTTCATGACCGCTTCCTTCGGCGCGCTCGAAATAGAGGAAATAAGTGCGGATACTTTCCCAGATAGCTTCTGGCTCTCGAAAGAAAACGCTGAAACCGATCATCGAGACCAAGAGTCCCAATCCAACCGAAGCTCCCAAATGTTTCCAATGCTGCCCTTCGGTGCGAAGGTAGTGCCGGTGGCTTAGCAGGACCACTGCTCCTGCGACGGCCATGGTGAAGAACGAGATGGCTCCGGTTTCTTTGGTCATGTGGGTGAGCCCGCCAGCCACTCCGAAGAGAATGGCCCAGCCGTAGCCAGGGCGTTTTACGTAACGCCAAGCGGCAATCATGGAGACCGTGATCCAAAAGACCATGGGGACCTCCATGATGTAGTAGCGGCTGAAATAAACCATGATGGGGCTCACGGCGAAGAGGATTCCTCCACCTAAAAAAGCGGCATTACCAAGTTCTTCACGCCAAGCCCAGAGTAGCAGGAGAAGCGCGACCCCATAGGCAGCGGGAATGGCACGCAAGGTGAAATCCGTTAGGCTCGCTCCGGTTCTTTCGCCCCGAATCCAAGCAAGCGGGAGTGTGCTGTAGATCAAGCCAGGACCGTGCAAGTCCTCGGGATTGTAGACGTATTCGCCATCATCGAGCAACTTGCCAAGTTTCCGTCCCTGCACGGCTTCGTCCATGTGGAATGGGCGGTAAAGCAAGCTCGTCTTGTCTTTCTGTGAGTGATCCCATCGAATGGTTAGGCCATGGAAACGGAGGTAACCACCGATGCCGAAAACGATCAGAAACAGAGCAAAGACGAGCGTTCTCGGCATCAATCCTATCGCCCCCATGAAGGTTCACTGATGCTGGATACATTCACGGCGAGACGTTGCATGGCTCCTGTGTCGACATTCAGCCGATAGAGCGAGCCGCCTGCGGCAAAGGCGAGATGCCGTGAATCGGGCGCCCACGTGGGATCTTCTCCCGCCCGCAATCGTGTTGTCTTGCCCGTGCGGAAATCGTGTAGAGCGATGGCGATACCTCCCGCTTTCACAGTGAACGCCAGTCTGTTGCCATCTGGCGACCAGGCAGGCTCGGTGCAATAGCCGTATCCTAACGATAGCTGCCGGGCGCGGCCACCTGACGCTGAAATGCGATAGAGCTGAGGGCGACCGGTTTGATCGGAACTGTAAATGATCTCTGACCCGTTGGGCGACCAGGTAGGTGAGGACTCGCTTGCTGCGGTGCGGGTGAGTGCGCGTGGACGCCCGCCGCCGCGGCTGACGACATAGAGTTCCTTGTTGCCGGAGAAGCTCATGGTGCAAGCGATCCGTCCGCCGTCTGGAGAAATGGCTGCCCCACCGTTGGTGCCAGGCGCATTGATGATGCGACGCCGATTGCTTCCGTCTGCGCCAATGGTGTAAATGTCTGGATAGCCGCTGGCATAGCTCGTGTAGGCGACGTAGCCGCGCTTCGAACTTAGACTGGGAGACACGCAAATGCCTCGGTCGCGGGTGAGTTGTCTCAACCCAGATCCATCTGCAAGGCATTGGAAGATCTCTTTCCGTCCATCGCTACGACCTACGAACACGAGACTCGTGCCATTAATCCCAGGAATTCCAGTGATCGCTTCGGTAATGTCGTCAGCTAGGCGGGCAATGTTGGTATCAATCCGAGCATTGCGGTAGCCCTTGCGGAACATGGATTGACCTTGTGGTCCTGTGAGGGTCCCATCGACTTGTCGACCATCGCTTCCTCCAATCACGACAAAGAGTCCAGGCCCGGGGGCTTTGATGTTGAAGTAACCTGAGTCTCGCAAGCGCTTGCTGAGAGCCTGGGCGACGGTCGTTCCCGCAGGACCTCCAAAGTTTCCGATAGCGACGTCAAACTTGCTAGAACCCCGAACGATGATCTCATCCTGCGCTTGGATATTCAGTAGCGTAATCAGCAGAGCCAGGGGCGCTAGAATCTTCGGCGCTATCATTATTCTTGAATTCATCATGCTTGTCGGATTCAGTCGATTTCGAACTTCACTTTAACTTCGTAGAGTTTCTCTTGGTAGCCTGGGGGAAGGGGGATGAGTCGTGAGCCAATCTGCACAGCATTAATGGCAGAGCGGTCCAAATTGGAATTTCCGGATTTCTGGCTCAGGCGAGAATAGACAACCTTGCCAGCGCGGTTGATTCGCAAGATCACTTCGGGCCGGCGATCGACTGCAATGCCCTTGGGGACCGTCCATCGATTCCGAATCATCTTCTCGACGCTCACTCGGTAACCGGCCATGTCTATTTTAACCGGGGTGGGGGAGCCACCGCCGCCACCCGTTGGCTTTGCGGATACGATACTGGGAGCGTTTGCTGCTTGGCCAGTACCGTCCGCTGTGCCGACCGGGTTGGCTTTGACCACAGCAGGCTGACCAATGACTTTGGCCTTCTCAATCCGTAACGCTTCAGCGCGCTCGCGTTCGAGCCGCTCTGCTAGGAGCTTGGCTTCTTCAGCTTTGCGCTTTTCTTCAAGTTGGTCTGCGAGCCGCTTTCTTCTGGCGGCCTCTTCTGCCGCTTGGCGACTGCGTTTGGTTTCTGCTAAGCGTTGCTCTTCTTTTTTGCGAGCGAGCTCTCGTTTCCGTTCATCCTCAACCTCTTTCCGCTTCCGGGCCTTATCAGCTTCCTGTTTCTGTGCTAGGATTGCTTCTTGCCGGTCTTTCTCCCGCTTTGCTTTGGCCGCAAGAATAGCCGCTTCTTCACGCTCACGTTCTTTCTCGGCTTCTTCATTTCTTTGCCGTTGTGCCTCTGCGGCTTCGCGCTTCGCTTTCGTAGCGGCGAGTTCACGCTTGCGTGCAGCCTCGGCCTCTCGCTCTTTCGCTTTCTCTAGCTCGACTAATGCCAGTTTCGCCTCAGCCTCTTGGGCGCGTTTTCGCTGTTCTGCTATCAAGGCCTCTTGCTTTGCTGCTTCCCTAGCCTTCTCAGCGGAGTCATCAACCACGATGGGTTCTGGTGGCTCTTGAGTTACAGGCGCTTTGGGTAGGACAAGGCGACTTTCTGGATCATCGGGAACACTGACTGCCTCCGGTGGGAGTGGGGATTCGGTCTCCTCAAGTGCGGCTGTTGGCTTCACTCGATCAGATAGAGACAAGTTGAGCTGGATGGGCTGCGCGGCCTTTGGAGTCAAGGCTGCTGACTCCGATGCGGCCGCGTCTTGCTGGCAACCGCTATTGCCAAAGACAAGCCAACCAACGACGCCGACGTGCGCCAGGACGACGGCAATAAAGATGAGCGAGAAACTGGTTTCGCGATGTTTCATTGCAGGAGGAAACTTGGTTGGTGGAGGACAGCCGCCAATCAAGGGTCGGATCTAGCCATAAAGCCTACGTCGACAATGCCCTCACTTTTCAGAAGATCCAGCACAGGCATGACTTTACCTAGGCTCAGCGAGGCATCTGCCCGGATGAGCACGCCTAGTTCAGGACTCTCCGCCAGTTGTTCGGCGAGGCGTTGTCTCAAATCTTGTTCAGTCATCACGTCTCCTTCGATCTCCAGAACGCCCTCATTATTCATTTCAACAATCACCGTGCGTTCTGCGGCGACGGCATCCCGCTTTGCCCGGGTCGTCGGGATGATCAGATCGACTCGACTCGCTAATAGCGGTGCGGTGATCATGAAGATGATGAGGAGCACAAAGGCCAGATCGAGCATGGGCGTGACATTGAGCTCTGCAAGCGTGCTCATGGGCTGCCGGCGCTGTCGTCGAGAACGTCTCATACCTGATACTGAGAGTCCTCCGGATCATCAGCGGGCGGAGGGGCTGTGTAATCTGGTTCAGATACCTGCTGTGGGGTGTCGTGCAGGAGCGGAGGGACGGCTGTCTCGGCCAAGAAACGCTTTGTTAGGACGGTTTGCAGCTCAGAGGCAAAGTTATCCAATCGTACAGTCATCACCCGGATGCGGTTCACAATGAAGTTGTAGCCAAACATGGCCGGGATAGCCACTAGCAAGCCCACGACGGTCGTGACCAAGGCGGAGGAGACACCTGGCGCCATTGATTGGAGACTGGCCGCGCCGCTATCGCGAGCGACGGCGCTAAACGTGTCCATCACCCCCCAGACAGTTCCTAATAAGCCAATGAATGGTGCTCCGCTCACTGCGGTTGCTAGGATGGTCGTCTTGTCTTCAATGCGAACGGTGGCTTCGCCAACGGCTCGATCAATGGAGGCATTGACCGCTTCCAATTGTGCGGAGGATACCTTGGGTTCCAGTGAATACTCAGTCACTTGCCCATCGCGGCGTTTCATTGCTGCCGAGAGGAAGTGGGAAATCTCGGCACAGGCCATGCGATAGACATGGGCTTGTGGCGCAAAGGGAAACCGATTTCCCATCTCGAAAAGCTCTAGAGGATTCTGTTGGCCGCGGAACATGACCAGGAAATGCTCCGTTTGCTTCCGCATTTTCCGGAGCTGAAACAGCTTCGAGATCATGACCGACCAGCTGAAAGTCGACAGCAGTGCCAAACAGGCCACGATGGCCAGACCAGCGGGCGTCGCCATCGACAAGGTGTCCCAGCCAGAGCCGAGGAGAGGGGAGAGTGCGTATTCCAAGGACAATTCGTTAAGTGCTCAAGATTGTTAAGTAATCTTAAGCATAGGCACTTCCCGCAGAAAACCAAGGAATTTCCTAGCTCAGGGCGTCACTTCGCCAATGGCGGCGCGCATTGCCGGAAGTAGTCCGTTTCCTCTTTCAGCCGAGGGGTGTCAGGACTGAGATCGCCGCCGCAAATGCGATCAAGGGCTTGCGTGTCCTCATTCTGTTGGACTGGCACTCCATTCGCCCTCAGAGCTACGTCTTTACGTCGGTGCAGAACTCTAGCAGATACAAGGCGCCGTCCAGGCGCTTGGGGCCCTCTTCCCGAGTTTCGAGCATTTCTCTTTCATCGTTGCCAGGATGCGATTTCCTGGAGGCGAAACAATCTGCGGATCTGCCTCTGATGGGATGTTCATCGACTCGTAACTGCTCGACACGTTCGGCATTTCGTTTGAACTAGTTTCATGAATGATCCCTTTCAAGCAAAGCGCCGGGAGTCCGGTGTTTTATCCTGTCCTTTTCAGGGCGAGGATGTGCCCATGATCTTGCGTCACGCCGATGTGCGTGCCGCAGCGAAGGATTGGCAGACGCTCAGCTCAGATGCCCCCTTTAGGGTTCCCATTCCGTCGGAGGAAGACGTGCGCAATGTTCGTCAGCTTCCTATTGAGACTGATCCCCCTGAACACGGCCCCTACCGCAAACTCGTCGAACCTTTCTTCAAACGGGCCAAGGATCCTCAAGTCATCTCGCAGGTGGAAAGCCTGATTCGTCGTCTTCTAACCGAATCACTGGAACGGGATTCTGTAGAGATTGTTCGTGAGTTTGCTCTTCCTTTACAATCACATGCACTGACTTACTTGCTTAACGTTCCGGAATCGGAAGCCGCCACCTGGATTAGTTGGGGCACCCACGTCTTTCACGATGGCGGCGATAGCGAAGCTAAAGGCTCTGCTTTGGATGCCTATCTCGAACGTCAGCTCGATTTCGCGACCGAAGATCCAGGGAACGATTTTTTTAGTGTCCTTACGCAGTCATCGATCGATGGCCGACCGCTCACGCGAAATGAGATGATGGGTTTTGCTAACCTTGCGTTTGCCGGCGGTCGCGATACCATCATTCACACGGTTTCCTCGATCTTTCACTATCTCACAGAGAACCCAGATGCGCTCGAATTCCTTCGCGAAGATTCCAAACGTGTTGTCAACGCCTCAGAAGAATTTTTTCGCGTCATCTCACCGCTCACCCACATTGGCAGAGTTTGCCCAGTCGAAACTGATGTTCACGGCGTCACGGTGCCACGAAAGGGCCTGGTCTCTCTCTGTTGGGCCTCCGCGAACCAAGATGAAGAAGCTTTCGACCTACCCAAACAAACCCGACTTGACCGAAAGCCCAACCCCCACCTTGCCTTCGGTGCGGGCACCCATATCTGCCTGGGCGCTCCCCACGCCCGTCTCCTTGTCAGAACGCTTCTGCAGCAGTTAAGCGTACATGTTAGCAAAGTCGGCCTCGTCCGCGCCGAGCCCCGTGTCGAAGATGAGGCTAAATACAACCGCACGATGGGCTTCGAATCCCTCACCGTTTCTCTAAATCGGAATACAGTCGCTTAGAAGAGAAGCAACCTTGAGAGGGAGAAACTCTCGAGAGGAGTTTCTTTTAGTTTCCGCGTCACGTGCTTAGACTGGAGGGCATTGATTGGGCCTGGGTCTCGCATGAATCCCCTAAACCTCCAGCTTCTTGCCATATTCCTAGGGGTCACGAGCGTACTCGAGGCTGCACCGTCTTCTGGCAAAGTGCTGGATCTGGGGTCTCTGGAGAGAGTGCCTGAGGGCTTGGCAGCGGCTGACTGGCGGAGCATCCGCGAGGCTTATGAGTCTGGGAGACACGCGTTTCAACCTTCGGACGCTGGCTGGCAGGCGCGCAATCCTGGGCAGCGGTGGGCAATGGAATTTGATCGGCATGGCTTTACGAATCAACCCGACGAGGGAGGTTGGTCTTGGGGATTGGAACTGCAGAGCTATGGCTTTGGGCAGAGCCAATCTGCCTTTTCGGATAAGCCCGTCGTGAATGTCTCGGGCTCAAGTCTCAGCTACCAGCGAGATGCCGTGGTGGAGGAATGGTTTATTAACGATCAGCGGGGTTTGAAGCATGGCTTCACCGTCGCTCGACGCCCTGCATCAGCTGGGGCAGTATCGACGAGTCTTCTTGCCTTTACGCTGACGACTCGTGGCTCACTGGACCCTGTCATTAGTCTCGATGAGCAGGGAGTGGTTTTCAAAAATGATGCACAAGTTGACATCGTCACTTACACTGGTCTAAAGGTCTGGGACGATGATGGGAAGTTGCTGTCCTCACACTTTGCTGCTGCGGGTGAGAGAAGCTTTCGTCTCGTGATTGATGAACGTGGGGCTCGCTACCCGATCACCATCGACCCGATTGCCCAAAGGGCGTATTTGAAGGCGACTGCCGTTGATGTGGCGCCTCCGCCTGATCGGTTCGGTTATTCGGTTGCGGTCTCTCAGAATATGGTGGTCGTGGGGGCTCCCAGCGAAGATAGCAGCTCACTCGGAGTCAACGGCACACCAATTGTTACGGACAACCATGATTATGATTCAGGTGCGGCCTACATCTTCACGCGCAGTGGGACCAGATGGACTCAGGAAGCCTATCTCAAACCGATGGCGATTGGCGATTCACAGAAGGGCGACCGATTTGGGCACTCCGTTGCTGTTTCAAATGGGACCGTGGTGGTAGGGGCACCCCATGAAGACAGTAGCACGACAGGAGTGAACACAGTGCCAGGAGACAGCGCCTCTACCGGCCAAGACTCTGGGGCTGTCTACGTCTACGTCTACGACAGTGGCGAGGCAGCGTGGTTTCAGGAGGCCTACCTCAAGCCCGAATCTGTCGGTCTCAGCCAGGAAGATGATGGTTTCGGTTGGTCGGTAGCGATCGCAGGAGAAACGTTGGCGGTCGGGGCTCCTTTTGAGGCCAGCAGCACGACGGGAGTGAACAGTATCCCCAATGAAGATGCAAGGGCCTCTGGAGCAGCCTATGTCTTTGTGCGTCACGAAGGTAACTGGAATCAGGAGGCCTATGTGAAGCCGGAATCCGTGGGAACGACCCAAGTTGGGGATTCGTTTGGCTGGTCCGTCGGTCTCTTGTTCAATGGGTTGGTCGTGGGAGCGCCAGATGAGGACAGCATCTCGACAGGGATCAATAGCGCGCCTGAGGATACTGGTGGTCCCATGGTCAATTCTGGAGCTGGCTATATTTTCTCTCGAAGCGGTACGACTTGGAGTCAGCAAGCTTTTCTCAAGCCCGACGTGATTGGTGTCTCGCAAGCTGGAGATCGATTTGGATTCTCTGTCGCTGCGGCATGGAGTTTCACTAATGATTACATCATAGTTGGAGCGCCGCTCGAGGACAGCAATAGCACCGGTGTCGATAGCGCGCCCGATGAAGAGAGTGAGGATGCCGGGGCTGCCTATGTGTTTGTGCGATCAGGAGAGACATGGACTCAACAGGCCTATCTTAAACCCCAGTCGTTTGGCGATTCTCAGGACGGTGATCGCTTCGGACATTCGGTGGGCATTTCGCCGCACCGAGCGGCCGTTGGAGCTCCGTTTGAAGACAGCAACGCGACGGGTATTGACAGTCTGCCGGAGGAATCAGCCAACGATGCCGGTGCTGTCTATGTCTTTGCTCGCAGCTCCGGAACTTGGGGTCACGACGCCTTTCTTAAGCCAGAAGCCGTCGGGATGACTCAAGCTGGAGATCACTTTGGATTCTCTGTCGCCATGTCCGATACGATTCTAAGCATTGGAGCTCCGCTTGAAGATAGTGACACTGTAGGAATCCACAGCGAGGGTAACGAGAATGCCGCCAATGCCGGTGCCTCCTATATCATGACGCTAGAAGATCATGATTGGCACCAGCAAGCCTACGTCAAAGCAGCAGGATTTGGGATGCCGCAGGAACTCGACTATTTCGGTTGGTCGGTCTCTGTCTCGGGGGATACGGTCATCGTGGGGGCGTACCAGGAGGATAGTGGCTCCTTAGGAATCAATAGCGTGCCTAACGATAACGCGACAGAAGCTGGGGCCGCTTATATCTTTGTGAAGACTGACGGACTTTGGACGCAGCAGGCCTATCTCAAACCGGTCGACGTTGGCACTTCTCAAGCCTTTGACGAGTTTGGTTACTCGGTCGCGATATCGGGAGATACGGCAGTTGTTGGTGCCCACTACGAGTCTAGCAGTTCGACAGGAATCAACAGTACACCTAACGAGAATGCCGCTGGGGCGGGCGCAGCCTACGTGTTTGTCCGCGACGACGGTTTGTGGACTCAAGAAGCCTATCTCAAGCCAGACTCTGTCGGGGAGACTCAGGAATATGACCAGTTTGGCTACTCGGTCGCTATTTCAGGTAATACCGTGGTCGTTGGGGCGCTTCGTGAAGACTCCGCCGTGACCGGAATCAATCAAGCGCCTGACGAGAATGCAACGAATGCTGGAGCAGCCTACGTGTTCGTGCGTAGTGACGGATTGTGGACTCAGGAGGCCTATCTCAAACCATCGGAGGTAGGCAGCTCACAGCTCGGCGATGAGTTTGGTACTTCGGTTACTGTTTCTGGGGACACTGTGGTTGTCGGGGCACCGTGGGAATCAAGCAGCACGACGGGTGCGAACTCCACGCCCGATGAGGACTCCAGTTTTGCCGGTGCCATTTACGTCTTCGTTCGTAGCAAGGGCATCTGGAATCAGCAAGCTTACCTCAAGCCAGATGATGGCGGCATCAAGCAGGTGGGAGATCGCTTCGGCTGGTCCGTAGCCGTGGCGGACGATATACTCATCGCGGGCGCACCTGGGGAAGACAGCTCTTCGAAAGGAATCAATAGTGCCCCCGATGAGTTGGCTAGTGATGCCGGTGCTGCCTATGTCTTCGTTCAGAGTGAGGGGCACTGGGAGCAGCAAGCCTACCTCAAGCCGGGCACTCTTGGCGAAACTCAGGGGCAGGACAGATTTGGTTGGTCGGTTGCTGCCTCAGGAGACACTGTCGTGGTCGGCGCACGGGCAAAGAATGACGGGGCGACAGGAGTCAATCCTCCTCCTCATGATATTAGCGAGGACCTAACGATTTCGGCGGGAGCAGCCTATGTTTTTGTGCGGAGCGAAGGGCGTTGGTCCCAACGGGCATACATGAAACCGGAAGCGATTGGCGCCTCCCAAGATTACGATCTGTTTGGCACCTCGGTTGGTGTCTCCGATGACACGGTTGTGGTGGGTGCCCATGGAGAGTCAAGCAGTACCAGCGGCGTCAACAGTGTTCCGGATGATCACGTCTTTAGCGCTGGTGCTGCCTACATTTATGATGGCTTTGGATCTGTGCTAACACCTATTCAGGCTTGGCGCCAAACCAACTTCAGCGAAATAGAAAACGCTGGCACAGCTGCCAATCACATGGATTTTGATGGTGATGGCTGGGCGAACATCGTGGAATACGGCGTGGCGACGAACCCTGAAAAGCAAGGGGAAAGCAGCATCGCACTTGGTCTATCCAGCGACGGCCAATTTCTCAAGGCGCGCTTCACGCGCGACCCGTCCAGGAATGATGTGACCATCAACGTGCAGACAGCTGAGAGCCCGGCTGGTCCTTGGACCACGGTGGCGACCAGCGTCGATGGGACGTCGATGATCGGTCCCGGGCTACTTAGTGAGACTGATCTCACCAATGGCCTCATCCAAGTGGATGTCCGAGATACCATCCCTATTTCTGCTGCCGATACTCTGCGGCGTTTTCTGCGCGTTGTTGTCGAATGAGCGACTGCTAGGAAATTGCTTGCTGCTAGGAAATTGCTTTTCGTTCATCGGGTCAGATTCGCCGCATTGCTAGTAATTGGAGGGGGTTCAGCTAGGAGATTACTTTTCGTTCATCGGGTCAGATTCGCTGCATTGCTAGGGATTGGAGGGGTTCATGCGCATTGCGGAGCAATGGACAATCAAGGAGCGCTGGGCCCTACTACTGACACGATTATTGCGCCGATGGTTAGGCGGTAAATGGATTACGGGAGTGCCTCCAAATGCCGAACTGGTGCTCAGCGGCTGATCCTCTCAATCAACTTGCGCTCTATCAACCGATACCGAATGCCACCTGTCATTCGGACCGGATTCCTACGCCCATTCACGTTTTTAGGGTAATTCTCCCTTCCGGAATCCGTCAGCTTGGCGGCATTACCTGCCCGTCCTTCTATCCACTCAAGACCCACATCTGGATCTTGGAAGGTCGCAACGTTCTCACCGACGCTATCAGCGGCGTTCACGCCTTCTGTCTCATCGAGGTTCCAGTAGCTGATGAGTTCACCAGCAAGTGGCAGTGACAGTCCAACAAGGACAGACATTAACCGCAAATAGCGGTGTTTTCATTCTTTAATAGCGAAGTAACACTGCCATCCGAGCTGCAATTGCCCCAACTTTGTTGCGAGAAATTGGCTGCTGTCTATGACTCTCGAGGTTTGCGTTGAACCAAAGGCAGCACCCCGCTTGGATCTAACGCATGAGACTGCCACTACTACTTGTCATTGCTCTTTTCTTGGGATCCTTCTATTTGATATCAACACCGGATCCGAAGGCACTGCAGAGGATATAGCGGGAACTGGTTCCCACAAACAAGCTTCTGGAGCGCCAAGAGCATGCTTATTTCGAGATGAGCGGTGAGTTTACCTCCTGGGTGGCCGGTGGATTTAACCCGTTCAAGTATTCGATCCCAAGTTAAAGACTTGGGCAGATCTGAGCGAGCTGCCGATTGAGATGCATCACTTTCAGGCGGTAGTTTTCGAAGAGAAACTGCTAGGAAATTGCTTTTCGTCCATCGGGTCAGATTCGCCGCATTGCTAGGGATTGGAGGGGTTCAGGCCTGGGACGAGCGAGGCCGGCTCTGGGTGGCGGAAACCGTTGACTGCCCCAACGAAATCAAGCCGGAGCGCAAGGGGAACGACACGATCAAGATTCTTGAGGACACCGACGGAGACGGCAAAGCCGACAAGGTCACTGTCTTCGCCGACGGCCTCAACATCCCCACTTCGCTGACCTTTTCGCGCGGCGGGGTCATCGTGGCTCACGCGCCGGATTTTCTCTTTCTCAAAGACACCGATGGCGATGATGTCGCCGACGTGAAGGAGGTCCTCTTCTCCGGCTGGGGCGCGGGCGATACCCATGCGGGTCCCTCCAACCTGCGTTATGGCTTCGACAACTGGATCTGGGGCACCGTCGGTTATTCGGCCTTCAACGGCCGGGTCGGCGGAAAGGATCACCGGTTCGGCATGGGCGTCTTCCGCTTCAAGCCCGACGGCTCGGCCATCGAGTTTCTCCACCAGTTCAACAGCAACACCTGGGGCCTGGGATTCAACGAAGCCGGCGATGTCTTCGGGTCGACCGCCAATAACAATCCCAGCTTCTTCGGGGGCATCCGGGCCACTGCCTACCAGGGGAAACGCGGAGTGAGCGCCAAGATGATCGCTCCCGACCGCTCCTTCCATCCCATCACCCCCAATATTCGTCAGATTGATGCCTTCGGAAATTACACCGCCGGCGCCGGGCACGCGCTGGCCACGTCGGACGCGTTTCCCGAAAGCTACCGCGATCGCATCGCCTTCGTCGCCGGACCCACCGGAAATCTCCTGGGCATGTATGACATCACGCGGGACGGCGCCGGTTTTCAGGCGGAGAACGCCTTCGCTTTCGTCGCCTCGGCCGACGAGTGGTTCTTCCCGGTGGCCGCCGAGGTCGGACCGGATGGACATCTTTGGATCGCCAACTGGTACAACTTTATCATTCAACACAATCCGACACCGAACCCAGGGCGGGTTGGTTATGGCGCCACGACTGGCAGGGGCAATGCGCACGTGAATCCCAACCGCGACAGTCCACACAGTCGCATCTACCGGGCGGTGTGGGAAAAGGCGCCCGAGGGAACCATCACCTCCCTGGGTGATGCCTCGACGGCGGATCTCGTGGTCGCCCTCGATAGCGACAATCTCTTCTGGCGCCAAACCGCCCAGCGCCTGCTCGTCGATGGACAGAAGGCGGAGGCCGTCGCGGCACTGAAGCAGCGCCTGGAAAAACCCACCGGCCACGGGGCGATCCACGCGCTCTGGACTCTCGAGGGACTCGGTTCGCTCGAAGCGGAGACGCACCAGGTCGCCCTCCTGAGCGAGGACGCGGCGGTTCGTCGCAACGCCATTCTGGCCCTGGGAACCGACGCCGGGTCCGTCCAGCTGTTCTTCGACACGGCCGTGGTCACTGACGCCGATTCGCTGGTCCGGCTGGCCGCCTTCAACAAGATGTCCGAGTTTCCGGTGTCCGACTCCATCGCGCTGGCGGCCCGGCAGTTGATGGCTGACCCGAACAACGCCGAGGACGAGTGGCTCTCTCAGTCGCTGACGCTGGCGGGGGCCGCTGCGGTCAAAAAGGGGCCGGCCAAGCTGGGCCCCAATCTGCTAACCAACGGATCCTTAGAAGAACTGGAGGGAGATCATCCGACGGGTTGGAAGCCGCGTATCTAGAGTGGGCTGGGCGCACAACACGCGGTCTCTCCGGTGGCGCGCACCGGCGAACGGGCCGTTTTCATCGAGTCGGCGGAAGGCGCTGACACCAGTTATTTCACCGACATCGCAGTCGAGCCGAACTCTGAATACGAGCTCTCGGCCTGGGTGAGGACGGAAGATCTCAAACCGCGGTGCGGGGGACGGGGAGCCCAGCTCAACATTCATGCCCTCCCGGATCAACCCCGGACCGAACCGCTCACCGGCACCAACGACTGGAAGCAGGTCAAGGTTCGCTTTGAGACGGGCGGGGCAGACTCCATCGGCATCAACTGTCTCTACGGCGGCTGGGGCCACGCCACCGGCAAGGCCTGGTGGGATGACGTGGAACTTCGCCAGGTTACCTATGAGCCGATCGAGACCGAGTTGGTGGAGTCCCGCGAAGGCGATCCGGCGAAGGGTCGCAAGATCTTTCTCGAGCATCCGGTGGCGGCCTGCACCCGCTGCCACGTGGCCGGCGAGGTCGGGGGTCCCATCGGTCCGGCCCTCGACCGCATCGCCAGTCGCAAGGGTCGCGACTATATCCTCGAGAGCCTCGTCGAACCCGGCAAGACCATCGCCGAGGGCTACGAGGGCAAGATCTCGCCCATGCCACCGATGGGAATCCTGCTCAAGCCGCAGGAGCTCGAGGATCTCATGGCCTACCTGATGACCTTGAAGGAGTGATCATCTCGGCGCTGTAGTGGCTCCATTTCGCTGCAAAAACTGGCGCCGTTGCTGAATAGCCAGAGTCCTTGAATCGACACAGTCGATCATTTTGAGTCGAGTTTCGGTCTGCCTTGATCGCGTAGCGGGAGTCGCCAGAATTCCGACGATTGGCCGAAGAGCTTTGCCCAATTGGAACGGCCATTCTCGGAAGATTGGCATCTTCCGCTACGATCTCGCCAGGTCTGAGGCTTACCTCGCCAGGGTAAAGGACTGATTCGATCAAGCGATCAGGGTAGAATCGGCTGCCGCGCCCGCGCTTAACCCTTCGCAGGCAGGAGAGACACACCGAGACTGCGGCCCGCTTGCGGGTTGTGGGCCGGAGGGTCCGTTCGGGCTGGTGGTCGTGCGGATTGCTGTTGGTCTGGAGGAGTTGTGGCAAATGACATAACAACCTGTGTGATGATGGGTGCTGGCGAGACGGGTCTCTTTGCTTGATTTTGTTTGATAGTTCTATGGAGGATTTGACTAGATCCTTCGGTCGGAACAGTCGGGATTGTTTGTTACGGGGGGCACATTAGCGGCATTTTAAGGTCATCCAGTCGTAAATTCTATTATTAGGCTCATCACTATTTGATGAGTCATTGGGGGCGACTTTTTCTGTGGTCATA
>JAACDM010000046.1 GCA_009936795.1 Verrucomicrobiaceae bacterium
CCATTGACGCTGCCGCCCTCTACAGTCCAAGGCAATGGCGTTGCTACAGCAGCATCTAGGATGCCGTCGTCATTCACATCAAGGTCCTGTCCGACCACACCTGTGAACCCCTTGACGAAAAGTAAGGTAAAACTGTCATTCGGGCCAATATTATCATTTCCTAAGTCCAACGGATCGCCGACCGCCGTGACACTGGCATTGATCGAATCGCCAAACGGCACTTCAGTCACAAGGCCTCCGTGCAAGCTCCTGTCCCAGTAAGCAAGCGTGCCTGGAGTGTAGCCATTACCTAACAAGAGAAGGCCGTTCGTCCCAGTGGCCATGCCATCGAGATGCCAGAACTCAAGAATCTCTCCACCTTTACCACCAGAGTTCTCAACCATGACCAACGTGTGATTGTGCGTCGATTGGCGGCCACCGCTCGTGCTTAAGATCTCGATGTATTCGAAGTTGTCGTCATTCCCTGGAGGATTGATATGAACTTCATTGATGAGCAACTTGCTAGTCCGTACACTAGCAGCGGTGTTGAAGCGCCCCGGAGTCGCTTCTCCCACAAAAGGACCGAACGATTGGCCGTAAGTCACGCTCGTAGGCTGAGCGCCTACAAGGGTGCCACCATACCAAGCGCCCACGCTATTAGGCTCGAGATCGGAAGGTAGACGACTGATCGTATCCGGGATCAGTCCTACGCTGTTCAGATTAGCAATGTCCGTCGTCTGAATAAATTCAGCTCCAAAGCCAACAGCATCCATGATCGACGTCCAAGGAGCCGCATCAAAAGCGCCGTCGTTATCCGAGTCGATATCAGTGCCGGCCACCCCGGTGAAACCTTCCCCCAAGAGAATCGCGATGCTCTCATTGTTACCAGGACCGATCTCACCAATAGTAAGACCCGTAGGATCCTCCGCATGGGTACGATCTGTGGTCACGTATGGTACAAGGTCGTTGTAACTATCACCGATCAGCATGAGACCATTCGAGCCTGTCGTCAGACCGCGAAGATCTAGCACATTTCTAATCTCACCCTTAGCCGCACCGTCCACATCTACGATGAGCAGGCTAAGGTCCTGCAGCGGCGTGGACGTGCGCGTCGCACTGAGAAGCTCGATGTATTCAAACTTCGCATCAGGTACAGGAATTGGATCCAGGTGCACCTCGTTGATCACGATCGGCGACTGCACTGGGGTCTCCCCTAAATTAGCCAAACCCGGAGTCACTTGGCCGCGGAAGGCTCCAAAGAACCGGTTAGGGCGATAAGCAATGCCCGTGGAGCTGTCACCACCGATGTTGCCGCCTAGCCAAGCAGCACTCGAATTGGGTGTGAAATCTCCTGGTGCCCGAAAGATCGAGTCCGGATGGAATCGATCTGGAGCCTGTGGGGTGACGTCTGCCAAGGCATAGGTACTGCGAACGATAACTGAGGCATCTTCAAGGCTAATCTGCCCATTGCCCACGCTATCAATCACACCCGCGGTGCCGCCCGATTGATCCCAGGGTCGAGCATCCAAAATACCGTCATCATTGGTATCAAGATCCGTCCCCGCGCCTAGAACGTCATTCGCCTTGCCTGTGAAATCTTTCACCAGCAGAAGCGTGATTCCTGTATTCGAGCCAATATCTCCGTCCCCCATGCCATCAGGTTCAAAGATGGCCGTATCTTTAGAGATGACGTCTTTCCAAGGATTTGCCGAACGTGTGTAGTTGTTGCCTAAGACAAGGAGTCCATTGATGCCCGTGTTCTGACCACTGAGGTTCCAGGCTTCAAGAACTTCACCGACGACTCCGCCGTCGCTATTTGAGTCTAATATCAGCACCCATAGGCCATCTGTCGTCGTGATCCCGCCAGACGTGCTAATTAGCTCAATGAACTCATTGTTAGCATCTTCTCCTGCTGGATTCACGAGGACTTCATTGAAACGCACAGGATTCTCCGATGGCGGCCCTTGATTTGGCAACCCCGGCGTCGCAGCCCCCGTGAAGGGACCGAAAGGATCATCATAGGTGAGCGATAGGAGCCCCGCCGTATCCAAAAGGTTTCCTCCATACCAGGCGTCGGCAGCATTCGCCGTAGTGTTCGCTGCGCTTCGGCTAATATTGTCTGGCGCGCCACCTGCTGTGAGCGTCGTTTCGTAGGGACTGTCACCGTAAGCAACGCTATCCAGCAAGGTCCCCCAAGGCCGGGAGTCGAGTGCTCCGTCGTTGTTTGTATCAAGATCGTTCCCATTCGCTCCCGTGAATCCTTCTACGAGAAGAGTGGTCAGACCACTTTTCGGCCCGATGTCAACTGCACCACCTGCACCACGCACGGCCGCGAAATTCGCCGTGACCGTCTCCGCCGCAATCGTCCATGGAACGGCCGCATCGAAATTCAACCCAACCAGCAACAGACCGTTGGCACCGGTCTGCAATCCATTGAGATTCACATGCTCAGTGATACCTCCCACCGTGATTCCATTGGAATCAATAAAGAGCACTGACAAATTTCCCAGAGTTTGCGCCTCGGGAACATTCGAATCACTAACAGTGAGGATCTCAAGGTACTGGTGCGTCTGGTCTGAGGCACTTGGTGGGTTGATATGCACTTCATTGAGAAGGACACGGGCCTGAACAGGCAAAGCGACAGCAGCCAAGAAGAGAGCGAGGAGACGAGTGCTCATGAGATAAGGTGAGGGAGATTACGGGGCTGGTTCGATATAGACAAGGGAAGTCTGACTACGTATTAATATGGTTTCATTGCAGTTAAAATTCAACTACACCGCAAACTCGTTTCTCACCGATGAGTGCCTCGTGAGACAAAGATGACAGAAATGCGAGCGCTGAAACATAGGCTCCGGACGAGGCTACAAACCCTTATCTGTGACCACTCCCTCAGAAGCTGAGGTCACAGTCTTCGCAAATTTCGCCAAGACACAGGTTCTCAGCATCACCCAAATGTTAAATTTCGGCATCCGTCACCTCGACGTGCGCCTTCAGCATGACGGCGATACGTTCGATGTCATCCATGGTGAGTATGACATGGGCAGCACCTACAGGGAGTTCGTTGCCGAGTGTTTTTTGTTCTAGCATTGCACCCAGGTGAAACCATTATCCTTGATTGCAGGGTGCTCTCTGAAACCGCTGGTAGTCCCTCCACTACCGCTGAAGTCCTTTTCAAAGTGATCCATGCACAATATGACGCCTTGTATCAACCTCCAGGGGGGACAAGAATTTGGCCAAATGAACAAACCCTCCGACCTGACGGCAAAGCGTCA
>JAACDM010000383.1 GCA_009936795.1 Verrucomicrobiaceae bacterium
AGTTCTACCTTGTCCATCGTTGTCCGAAGTGATTCGTTGTCATCCACTGGTCGAGAATGCCATGAGTTAGATCGGTCCGCAAGTGTTCGGAGCAGCCTTGTAACCGACACTCTCAAGGGGGCATACCGGAGGCAGATTTATGAGCTGCCCTCCCCCCTCACTTAACACCTCGAAGTTGTCCAATTCCAATCTGGCCTCACGTCTCGCGTTGTCTACATTCGGGAACGGAGGAGGATTTGCGGATTAAACCTTGAGAGACGAAGAGAGAGTCCTCACCAAGGCAACACATCGATCACGTTAAGCGCCTGAAGAAGCAGTAATACCAAACAGGTAACAGCGATTAGGATCAATACTAGATCAGTAGCAAAGACCATCCGCCGACGCTTGATGGCTTGCGATTCACGTTCTTGTAATCGCTTCGGCGTCCAGCTCTCAACGCCAGACATCGCTGCGACCTTGCCTGCAATCGCTTCCTGTTCAGCTGGGTCTTTGGATCCATAGATATCCGCGAGGGAAAAAATGAGATCAGACGTATAACGTTTGCCTATTGAGTTCAACAACTGGCGATGCTCTCTTTTTTGGGAGTAAAAACTAAAGCTAGCTGAGAAATTTTGAGAACGGATGGAACCGGAATCGATTGTTTGGGTCCATCTTCTTCTTTTGTTGTTCGACGGCAGTTGCCATTGCCTGTGTCCCAAATATTTCCGATGCGACAGCCGATCGGCCGATATCGTCAGGCTGGGAATGGGTTCCGCTGAAATCGACACTAAGTCCAGGCACTGCTCGTGACTGATCAACAACGCGGTTCGTGAGGTCAACTATTGTCTGACGCTCAGCGGGTGACTTGGAGCCCGCGTCGTAAAGAGTGACAAGATCAACAAAGAAAGCGTGGTGGCAGTTGCCGCTGGGAAGACGACGCCCCTTTTGGGCTTCGCCCCCAAGTGTCCGGATTTCAACAATCGACAGCCCCGCTTCATTAAGTGGTGCCTCACCGACCACGACGTCGGCCACGAAGTCCAGCACGTTATCTTCCGGAATACCAGTCGTGCCCACGCAGTGGTAGCTTGTCGCCAGTGGGCTGCCCTTCTGTTCGGCAATTACCGGCCAGAGTGCCGCGGCTGCCTCGTACCAGGAGTTCCAACTTGCTGTCGCAAGTGAGGGAAGGCTTTGGCTGGCGGCGTAATCTTGAAGCGGTTTGACGAAATCAGCGGTGCTGCCGGTGAATGTGTCGTAAAACACAACGGTCGCAACCAGTGCCTTCGTGCCAGTCACTACGACTTCCAGTGAGACTGAGTCATTTGGGATGACTTTCTCTTTCATGAACTGCATGGCACGCCGGGAGAAGTCGACGGCCTGCTGTCCTTTTTCAAATCCAAAGACATGCTGTTGGGCGTGCTTGATGGTATCGGCAGCTGCAACTCGGAAGGTCATGTCGACAACAATGGCCAGTGCGCTTCCTGCGCCAAGCATGGCCGTAAAGAGTGCATCCTGGGGAGTAAGTTTTCTGATTTCGCCATCGGCCGTGACGACTGTCATACGTACTGCTCGCTGACCGAGGAGTCCAAGTCGACGAGAAAAGTAACTGCTCAGCCCCCCGTTGGTGACGTAGCCCGCGACGCCAACCCCTGGTCCAGTGCCGACCGGGAGGGCACCGCCCTGCGTCTTGACTGCCTCGACAAGTTCGCGGAAGACCACTCCCGAGCCGACAGTAACAAGCAAGTCCTCCCCTGAACGCTCGAAGTCGATTTTCTTGAGTTCAATCAGATCGAGTATCTCAGCATTGTGGTTGGCGATGAGCGCGGTGCCGGATGCTTCATGGCCACCACAGACGCAAGCAATCGGTGTTGCCGCGGGCAGTGAACTTACAATGGCGGCAATCTCGGCGGCTGACTTTGAGCGATGGATGCGTTTGGCCAGACTCGTAACTGGCTGGGAGTTACCGCTGGCATCAGGCACGACCTTGTTCGCGCTGACACTCCAGGCACGCTGGGCAAACCATTCATCGTTCGACATCGCGAGTGGGTCTGGCGGTATAGCCGCATGGCTATGGTTGCTGCTCTGCAGTGCTTCGCCAACAACAATTCCGAGCCCACCTGCTCCAGCAGTCTTCAGGGCGTCTCGCCGAGATACTTGTGTCTGAGATGTCTTCATAACTACTGCTAGGAAATTGCTTTTCGTCCATCGGATCAGATTCGCCGTATTGCTAGGGATTGGAGGAGGTTCAGGGGGAGGAAAGGGGAAACGGTCCCCATAATGACGTAGACTTCAGGAAATTCTTCCGGCGGTCAAGCTTGACTGCTAGGAAATTGCTTTTCGTCCATCGGATCAGATTCACCGCATTGCTAGGGATTGGAGGGGGTTCAAAGATTGGGCGCTCATGCTCGATGGCGCCCCAGACCCCGGCGACGGATTGCCGGTCTACTCCGCCGACTGAGTGAACCTGCTGCCACCATCCACACCGAATCTCAGCGCCCATTTTGATGATCAAACCGGGGTGGGAACCCACCCCGGTGTCCAAAGATCAGCGAAATTGCCCCTGAGCGTGCCGATTTTGTGTCCCCAAGTAATTTCAACCTCAATTAGACCAGGTCATTCCCGGTCTAATTGAGGTGGGATCTGCCCCCTGCACTCCCTCCATCCCCGGCCGATAGGCGTCCAGGGACGCCGGGGTCAGGAAACCGATTTCCTAGCAGTAAGATATGCAGTAAGGCAAATAAGATATGCAGTTAAGCCCCAAGACGATCTTCAATATTAAACCGTAAGCGCTACTAACAAATTCAGCAATACTGCGTCACTTTCCCTGTTACTCAAGACTTGGATACTTAATAAACATATCGATACTTATTCTGAACTTCAGCCTACCATTTGCTCGAATGTCCGATGTTCTCTGCGCCAAGATGATTCCGCCTAGAGAATTTTCGCCAAGCGTTCACATCATGAAATCTGCCACTCGCCTTGGGACATCTCAATAAGGGGTCCTTTCGCCAAAGCCGAATCGTGTTCACATGACAACCCAACTGAAAGGCGAGTTCTTTCAGCGTGGCTACGTAGCCTGGCTTCGATTGAAGCCCAAGAGATTGGGACCATGCGCCCACATCGTGAACAGGCTTCTGAGTGATCGGATGCCTCACATAATCTGGCCAGTCGTCGCCGCTTAATTCGCCGCGCTTTCGGTAGAACGTCCGGCGATTGATGCCGAGCGCATCCACCAACTCACTCCATGAATTCGAATATCTCATGCCTTGATCATAGTGTCAACTTTGTGCCACTGATCACCATTGAAAAAAATCACCACCCATCGCGCGAGTGGTTGGGCGTTGCCTCCCCTAAGGGACTTATAACCTGAAGAGAGTCCTCGCGACCACCGGGGCGTTTTCATGGGACCTCGCGTTCACGGCTACTTTAGCTACTACTCCTACAATAAGACGGATTTCCATCTCTCATTGTAGACATAGTGTCATTGTTTGCGTTCATGTATTTTTGCTTTATATTGTTTTTGTTAGTTAAGACAGAGTTCGGGTCGCCGTGATCATCGATAGGAATGCGGCGTAGACATCGCCCATCGGGTCCGATGAGGTGGCAGGTCATGTCTGGCTTGCAATTGCATCGCGGCTTGCCATGAAGAATTGGGCAGTCGTGGTCATGGGATATCTCCATGCGGGAGACTGTCCCAGGCTGCATAAGACCTAAAGCAACGAGCATCTCGTGGGCTCGAATCTGGCGGTGTAGGTATCCGGTCGGAGGATAGTTCGTTTCGTGTGGATTCATTGTTAGCTTGAGTCGGATCATTCAGTGAATAGTTTCAAATGTGCCTCGGGGGGTTACCTGCAAAGCCTGCAAAAGCCTTCTGTTGGTTTTGCAGGTTGGGGGTTCATACCCTTTTGAGATTATTCGCCTCCTCTGCGATGTGTGCAGGCGTCACTCCATCGGCTAAGTGAAACAGGTGTTTCGTTCTGCCAGTGGTCGGCAGCTCCTCTGCCCTCAGCCATCGATGACGGGTAAGCAGATCAAGCCCTTCATTCACCCCTTCCCAATCGGAGAGCCCAGCCCATCCGTTGTTATAGATGTCCCTGGAGACAAACGGGGCGCTCACTTTCCCTTGATCAATCTTAGCCAGGATGCGGCGAGCGACGTCGATGTCATTAGTCCTTGCAGCGGCATAGAGGCGACGTTGATGGGCCTCACTCGATGCAGTCCATCGGATGGCCATCTCAAGAGCCTTGATGCCAACTTCCCTAGATTCGTGGTTCTCTGCTAGCTGAACAATGAGAGCCATGGCAGGGACGAGCTTCCGCTGTTTTTGGATAGCACTCTCCATGCTCTCCGTTTCATCGCCTGATCGAGTCCGATTCTCCAGGCCAGAGCGCCAATCCACGAACCTTTCATAGGCTTCAGGATCGAAGCGTAAGCCTTTCGTGAAGTCATCTGCATCGGGGTAAGCAGCAAAGCTATACAATCTCTCGAAGGTAGCTATCATTGCTTCTTTCGCGGCGTTGTCGGGCTTACGGTCTACGTTCTTCCACGGCTCGTTATAGCCATCGGGGAAGGCTACGAGCTGAAACCGCTGCAAGAATCCATCATCATCATCGCCTCCTCTGAGTGCGCCTCGAACAAGCGGTAGAATCTTCCCTGGTTGCGCCCCACCTACCCAAGAGACACAACAAGCCTCAATGTGATTGTTGAGCCCACGGCCTATCCGGTCACTTGTGTAGCCCTGCTTCCCATTCCAGGCGGTGAGTAAGAATGATCGTAACTCGGGGTCTCTATCAAAGGCCCTGAAGACACTGACAACCTCATCGGATTCTATAAGAATACCATTCGGATTCTGCTGAAGGAGGACTCCCAACGAAGCCGTAGTAACGTCGCTAGTTGTGTATCGGCGTAGGGTCGGTTGCACTGGCCAATCATCAAATAATTCAAAGTCTTCTCCTTTCTTGGCGGCTTGCTTCGCAAACGACTCGGCAGCGCTCTTCTTGATTTTGGCCTGACTCATAGCGGCTTCAAACTCTGCGGCAGCTTCATTAAACTCCTCTTCAGCGGCCTTTGAGAGATGACTTAGGGGCTTCATTGCAGCACCCATGGCAGGGGACTTCATGAATCCAGGTCGGCCAATATTCAGCGCCCAAAGATTCGGATATTCATGCCAATCATCCTTCATCTTTGGGAAAATGGCGCACTTTCTTCCTATCAC
The DNA here is from genome assembly GCA_009936795.1 of Verrucomicrobiaceae bacterium. GTDB lineage: Bacteria > Verrucomicrobiota > Verrucomicrobiia > Verrucomicrobiales > DEV007 > JAACDM01. The sequence continues at coordinate 5,192 of JAACDM010000383.1, forward strand.
TGAACCCAGAGCTACCATCAGCGTAGAGGCTACATAATCGAAGTGGAAGTTGCCCCGGTCCACACAGTCTTCAGCATAGCCACGAAGTGATTCTGGCAGCATGTCAGGCTCTACGGTAGGGACTGCGAGCAAGGTCTTCTCTGGAAGAGGTTTAGGCCAGATAGACGACTTCTCGTCAGTAGTGATCTCCGGCACTCTAAGGCCGAGAGGGTCTGTATTTGAAGGAGAGTTCATTCTGCCTCCTCCTTCTCTGCCGTAAGGTCGTTGATATCTCGATCAGTCGGCAACTCGTACACCGTCACGGACCTAGCACCAGCGAGCGTTGCCTCTTCTTTCCATCGTTGGGAGGCAGCTCTTCCAGCTTTTCCACTGTGAGCATATATAACCACCTCTCGGCCCGTTAGTCTTGCGGCATGACCGCTAAGCTTCGCCGATGCTCCAAGCATGCATACTACTTGCCAGTTCTCATGCTGGCCTTGTTGCCATAGTCTCGCCAGCGTCGCAAGATAGTCGGCTTCTCCTTCAATAAGGATGACTGGCAGTGAGCTTTTCGTTAGGCCAATGGGATGCTTCTCGCTTCCTGGAAAGGTGTCGGACTTGTGAGGGGCCCCATGCTCCCAGAGCTTGCCATCCAAACGTCTAGCAGCAACAGCGGATCGGTCTCCGACAAGCCAGGCCAACTGGCTACGCCATCGGGCGAATCGAAGGTGGCCTAGCTCTTGTGCAAGCCATGGTCCGGCGTAGGCGATGCCGCGTAAGGTCGCCACCTCTTGCAGATCGTGCGTCCTGCCAACATAGAGCTGAGGCCACGAGGAGCGCTTAGCTTTGTTCTCACGGCGTCTCTCGGCCTCTGCCTGCTCTTGTCGTTGGCGTCGCTCCTCGATGCTCTTGAGTCGCTTGGCTTTATCCTCGGGCATCTCGCTCTCGGTGGCTCCTAGCTTGCGGCATGTATCCTGGAAGGATAAGCCTGACAGTTCAGCCTCTAGCGCGATACTGTCACCACTCCACCCGCAACCGTAGCAGTAAGCGTGATCGGCATAGAGGTTAAAGGACGGTGTCTTCTCTTCATGAAATGGGCATAAAGCTAGCCAGCTTGAGCCCTGTCTTCTCGGTTCGAGATTGTGACGCGAGGCCACTTCGACTGGCGATTGCTCCGCTTTGATGCGGTCGAGTTCTTCTTGTAATATCATGGCGATCGTGCCACCGCTTGACTACACGCCTAACTCTATTACCCTGTAGCGAGCCGTCGCAGACTCAAAGAGTAAGAAGAGCCGTCCAGTCGTGGGCGGCTTTTCTGGTTAGTCGTTTGTGGATTCTCCACTGTTGGCCCGACTGTTATCACATTGGGCTTCTGAGAGGCTATTCAGGTAAGAATCGATCGAATCAACACTGATCAGGCGGATGCCTTTAACAGCGCCTCGTTTTCGAATCGAGACCGATCTGATCTTCCCATCACCGATCAGTGTGTAGAGAGAAGAGCGCCCGATGCCCGAATACCGTATCGTATCAGGGATACGAAGCCATTCGGGCCGAAGTATGGCCGTGTGGCCAATGGTCTCTTGGATGTCTTTGGATGTTAGGTTGTTCATCGTGTGACAACCCATCGGGATGAAACGTCCTACCCGAAAGGGGAGAGCAAAGCCGTTAACTCTCCCCTTGCTCATCAAATTCACTTCATGTACACGCTTTCATTTTTCCGCCATCAACCGGAAGAACGAGTTGTCCAACCGCTTTTCAAACGGCTCTTCACCGCATCTCGTCGTGATTTGCGATGGCTCGCCGTGAGTTTCGAACCTTCTTGCTCGCAACGAAAATTGAGCAACGCGAGACACGCAGTCCACCACATCTTGATCTCCACATCTTTGCTCACTGGAAGTTGCGGCAAATCAATGGATGTCTCAGCAACCTTAAACAACGATGGAGAGAGTGCTCTCTTGTTGCCATCACGCAAATCTTCCACCGGACTATACTTTATCGTCGAATACTCTTCTTCCGACTCGCCTTTGGGGCTCGGATCGACGGTCGATTCCCACCGAATCGAGGGGATTCCCGTTTCAACTATGGTGCCTTTCCAGCCGAGAATCGTTCTTGCCGTCTGACAGCGGAACTTCTCGATCTCATGGAGCAGTTCTAGCACTTCCTGATCGATCCGTTTCTCGGACCGCCGAATCTCGAAGCCTCCTGGCAAAAGCCGTTCAATGATCCTGTCCACATGTGGAACCCACGGCAATGTCGGCCGCTTTGAATCAGGTAGCCGACCTAGCTCGCTTAGAAGAGAGAGAATGATCTGGTCCGTGACACGACTGTAAGCCTCTTGATCGGCATCCGTTTTTCCAATTTCCTGAATGAGTTCCACAATCGCCTCCTCAGCACGGCCCAAGACTTCAGGATTCATAGGACACTATCCATTTGTTCAATCGCCTGCTTTTGAACAGACACATCAAGATGCGTGTAGCGCTGATGGATTTCGTCCGAGGACTGCTCTACCACTTTTTTCCGCACGTCCAACGAAACCCCAGCATTCGCTAAATTAGAGATGAACGTATGCCTCATCGAATGAAAGCTCAGCGCATTGAACTGTCGGCCTTTCCCGGACTTCTTGTCGCCAGGTTCGGCATCGATCTTCGCTTCCCGCATCAGTCGACCAAAGCGGTTCGACAAGCCTCCATGACTCCCCGAGGTCAATCCGGAGAGCGTTGGAAACAGCGGTTGGCTCGGCTCATCACCCGCCGGAAGGTCCAAGAAATACTTAATTAAATCTAAATGAACATAGATGATCGTCTCGCGATCACAGCGCTTTGCCCGCCTTGATGTCTTCTCGGCCTCAAATCGAAGAACGTTCTCTTGAAGGTCAAGATTCTCCCAGGTTAAATTCGCGGCGTCATGCAGGCGAATGCCCGTATGGAAACCTAGCAAGATCATGCCGCGCCACTCCTGGTCCGCCACTTTCAAAAGGGCCGCCACCTGTTCACGGGAGAATGTATTCTTCTCCTCAGCGTCTGCTTGCAGCAGCTCTACCGCTTCTGCGGGATTGCTCAGCGCTAATCCACGTCGGCGGGCCGTATTGAAAACCGCCTTTAGCACGCGAACCGCGTGATTGGCCGTGGTTGCCGACTTGCCGAGCTTAATCTGGTGGTCACGAAATCGCTCGATCTCCGTTGGGACGACCGCCTTTATTCCACCCTGGGCTCGATGCTTACCGATGAAATCCAGAAAGCCTCGAAGCACTGGTCGATACCGGGCCACGGTCGTCGGCGCTTTCCCAACCGTTGCTTTCGATTCCAGCCACTCTTCAAAAAAATCCGAAACCGACTGCACTTGGATAGCCTCACCTGTCGTTCTCTCAGACATTTCGCTAAGAGTCTTCAACACAGCCGTCTGAGTAAGTTCACCTTGCCGAGCCTTCACGGCAGCATCCTCCCAAGTCATCACAACTCGCATCGCATCACGCCGATTTCGCTGCTTGGTTGACCTCATTCGGACGACGCCTTGGTCATCCCGAAACTTCCCCATCCAGTATGGACTGTTAGGTTTTTGACTAACCGATGCCATTATTAGTGCTCCGTAAGTTTCAGCTTAATGTTATTCCCGAAAATTAGTTCTACCATCCACCCTCGTTTGTCAACGTCCTCTGACGACTAAAACACTTAAAAATTAGACTTAATCTGCCATCTGACGTAGCCGAATAGAAACCCTTGTTCTATCCGTTGAACTACGGGGACATTGGTTAATCTTAGAAATCTACCAGAAGAGCGGGGTCGTCCACTGATTTTCACTCGGCTTTGCGGGATCGAGGCACTGTATGATGGCCATGGATGAGAAAGCTATCTAGGATCTGGGGTCTATGCGTCAGTTCCCTCTCTTCTTCTTAGCTCTATCTTGTAGTTCGCTCTTCGCTGCGAAACCGAACATTGTGATGATCATGGCTGATGACTTGGGCTACGAGTGTTTAGGAGCCAATGGAGGAACGTCTTACAAGACACCAGTGCTGGATCAAATGGCGAAGGAGGGGATGCGTTTTGAGCATTGTTATTCGCAGCCGATTTGTACACCTTCGCGGGTGAAGTTGATGACCGGAATCGCTAACATCCGGAACTATGTGAAGTTTGGGTTGCTCGATCCCAAACAGACGACGTTTGCCCAGGTCCTGCAGGAGGCGGGGTATGCAACGTGCGTGGTTGGCAAGTGGCAATTGGAAGGCGGCTATGAAGCGCCTAACCAATTTGGATTCGATGAATACGCACTATGGCAACTCAATCGCCGACCTAGTCGTTATCCGAACGGAGGCTTGGAGATCAATGGGAAGCAAGTGGATTACACGAATGGCGAGTACCTGCCGGACGTGGTGAGCGATTATGCCTGTGATTTCATGGAAAAGAACCGGGAGAAGCCGTTCCTGGTTTATTATCCGATGATCCTGACACATTGCCCATTTGAACCGACGCCGGATTCGAAAGACTGGGATCCCAAGAGCCCTGGTTCAAAGACCTACAAAGGGAATGCAAAGTACTTTGGCGACATGGTAACTTACATGGACAAGATCATCGGTAAGCTATTAAAAAAACTCGATGCCATCGGGGCGCGCGAAAATACGCTGGTTCTCTTTGTCGGCGACAATGGCACAGACAAGCCTGTCGTGTCGATGTTAGACGGTCGAAATGTTGTTGGGGCCAAAGGGAAGATGCATGATGGTGGCAATCGGGTGCCATTCGTTGCTCAGTGGCCGGGGAAGATCCCCGCGGGCAAGGTCTCTCAGGAGATCGTGGACTTCAGTGATCTCCTTCCGACGTTCTGCGAGGCGACTGAGGCTTCTGCCCCCAACGGGATTGATGGAAAGAGCTTTCTGAAGACGCTCACGGGGAGCGAAGAGAAGCACCGGGATTGGATTTATCTGTGGTACACACGGAGTGGCAAGCCAGGCACGGCCAAGCAGTTCACGCGGAACCAGCGCTACAAATTGTATGGCGACGGACGATTCTTTGACGTTGGCGAGGACGTCTTGGAGAAGACGCCGCTTGCAGTCGATAAACTAACGGAGAAGCAGCAAGCTGTGCATAAAATGCTACGAGGCGGTTTGGACCAGTTTAAAGACGTTAGGACGGAGTAGCGAGAAGACTAGCGACACGCTTTTGGCAACGGCAAGAATAGGGCCGTCGATACAACGAAGCGTCGCCCTACTAGTTGATGTTGGGAGCCATGCCGCCGCTGGTGACTTTCTTGAGAAACTCAAGTTCGCCAAGCACTTTGCCGGCGCCTTCCGCGACCGCGCTGAGGGAATCTTCCGCGACGTGGGCGGGGAGGCCCGTTTCTTCTGAAAGCAGTTTGTCGAGGCCACGGAGCATGGCGCCACCGCCAGCAAGAACCATTCCGCGATCGACAAGGTCGGCGGAGAGTTCGGGTGGGCAGCCCTCAAGAGCAATACGGACGGCATCGACGATCGAATTGAGCGGCTCTAACATCGCTTCGCGCACTTCTTGTGAGGTGATGTTGACTGTCTTGGGCAAACCAGCCACGAGGTCGCGTCCTTTGACTTCCATGGAGGTCTCCTTACCGATCGGGTAAGCTGAGCCGAGCTGGATCTTCATTTCCTCTGCCGTGCGCTCACCGATCATGAGGTTGTAGGCACGCTTCATATACTGGACGAGCGATTCGTCGAGCTCGTCACCAGCCACGCGCACGCTCCGGCTGTAGACAATCCCAGAGAGAGAAATGATGGCGACTTCCGTGGTTCCGCCGCCCATATCCACGATCATGTTACCGGAGGCTTCCTGAACGGGAAGGCCTGCACCGATAGCAGCCGCCATGGGCTCCTCGATAAGATAGACTTCGCGGGCACCGGCGTGAGAAGCTGATTCCTGGACGGCACGACGTTCCACTTCCGTGATGCCAGAAGGCACGGCGATGACCACGCGCGGACGTGCTATGGTACGTTTGTTGTGCACCTTGCGAATAAAGTAACGCAGCATGGCTTCGGTGATTTCGAAGTCAGCAATGACGCCATCTTTCAGTGGGCGAATGGCCACGATGTTTCCGGGCGTGCGCCCAAGCATGCGTTTCGCATCTGCACCCACGGCAAGAACTTCACTCGTGCCGGACTTCACTGCAACAACAGAGGGCTCACGTAAGACGATGCCCTGGTCTTTCACATAGATCAGTGTATTTGCCGTTCCAAGGTCGATTCCGATGTCGTTGGACATAAGTCCGAAGAGTTTGCTGATCATAGAAGTCCCGTGACTGTAGCCTAGAAGTCGACGCCGACCACCGTTATTCAACACGGAAATTGCCGTCTTTGGCTCGAAAGCTGGTCACGCCAAAATCACTTTACAGGTGCGGTAAACTCCTGGACGAGCTTCTTGTCCTTCGCCTGCCAAACGCGGACGACACTGTCTTGCGTGCCCGCGACGAGCCACTGGCCATCCTGGCTCATAGCACTGACATAGACAAACTCTTTGCCATCGAAGCGCTCTTTCCCAAAGCGCACGGTTTTGTCGCCCGAACTTGTGACTAACGTTTCAGCAGTATCGGCAAAGGCTACCGAGGTGATTTCTTGATTGTAGCCATCGATTGTCTTTATCTGCCGCTTCTCCTCGAAATCCCATAGTTTGATGACTTTGTCAGCCCCAGCCGTAGCCAAGACAAGCCCATCTGCACGCCAGCTGACATCGAGCACATGGCTGGTATGGCCTTCAAATGCGGCCACGAGGCCGCCATCGCTTACTTCGAAGACCTTGGAGAATCGATCCGTCGACGCCGTAGCAACATAGCGTCCATCGGGGGAGAACTCCACGCCCACGATGGTATCGCTGTGGGCATCCTCCACCTCTAAAAGCAAGCTGCCGTCTGCCACGCGCCAGAACTTGAGTTCGCCACTGCGTGAGGGCGAACCGCTGCCCGTCGCGAGCACCGTTCCGTTTGGGCTGAAAGCAAGCGCGGTCACTCGATCAACGAGGGCCTTGGGATCATCGATCTTTCCAATAGTCTGAGTCCATTCCCAAGCCGCCTTGGTGGTCCAATGCAGTAGGGATTTCTCCCTACAGGTGAGCCAGTTACCTCCAGCCAAACCGTAAACACACGTGCCCGCCGATCCCTCAATCGAACCGACGAGGCGTCGGTCCTCCGTGGCGTAAAGAAGAGTGTCTCCCTTGGCACGACCGACGGCGAAGGTCTTCCCTTCCACAGCAAAGGCGATGGATGTAAGCGGCCCGGTTTCGATTTCGGCTCCAGCTTTCAGAGCTTCCTGGGACACCTTCAGCTTGGCTTCGGCAAGCGTTAAGGCCGTTTGTGCTCGCGTCTGGGCTTCGGAAGCACGCTGGCTCAACCTAATTGCGAGTTCTTCATTCTCGATGGCCTGACTATTGGCCTTCGCAGCGTTTTTGAGAGCCTCGTTTGCCTTTGTCAGGGCCTCCTCCACTTTCTTGTGTGCTTCGGCAGCCTTCTTTGAGCGTTCCTCAGTCTGAGCAAAGCGAGCTTTGGTTGCTTCTACGGCTTCCTTTGCTTTCGCATGCTTCATTTCGAGCTGTTCTAACTTGAGTAACGCTGCCGTGGCTATTTGCTCAGCTTTCTTGGCTTCGTGCAACTTGATCTCCAGCATTGAGAGCTGCCTCTGAGCTTCTGCCAGGAGATTCTCGGTCTCGATCACCACCTTATCTGCGGACCCCTCTTCCCCAAGTAGCACTTTGGCAACCTTCAGGGCTGGCAACGCAACTCGCAATTTCTCTTTAATCGTCGTCTGAGTCGTGATCTCGGATTGGCATTGGTCTAAGGACATCTTTGCTTGGGCCGCTGTTTCGGCGAGCCCACCTGCTCGCTGTTCCCGTTCTTGCTTCACATCCTCGCCTAACGCTTTGGCCTGTGCCTCCTCGTTTTCCTTCGCTTTCTTAAGCGAAGCCACCTCTGCATTGACGTCATCGAGATTCGCTTTGGACTTGAGTTGACTCAAACGGGCCTGATGGGCAGCCAGATCGCTTTCGTCCCACTTAGCCTTGGCAGCAAGTCGATCCGTAGCCGCCTTCTTGGCCTTCTCCACCTCGTCCTTCCACGCTTTCTGGCGTTCCTCGAATTTCTTCTTTCGATTGTCGACCAAGGCTTCGCTAGTGCTCTCAGCCCGCTTCAAACGCTCGTTCTGAGTCACTTCCTCAGGCGTCAGTGCAAGATCGCCCAGGTGGCTTCCGTCTTCCACCTTCCAGACCTTTGCTGCGCTTGCCGAGAGTGAGATGAGATGCTGTCCATCCGGCGAGACTGACAAATCACCCACAGGATCTCCATGCGTGATGGAGCGGACTACCTTGTTCTCTCCCAACTCCCAGTGCTTTACCGTTCCATCCAAGCTCCCAGTGAAGATCTGCATCATCGCACTCGGATGCGATTCCAACGCGACGATTGCTTTCTCATGCCCTGGAATGGACTCCAGCTCTCCCTGATCGAGAGCGCCCAAGAGCAACTTGCCACTTTCCGTCGCCACGACGAGCTGTTCAGGCAAGAGAAGAAGTGCTTTCACCACTTCCTCTGTGGTGAAGTGATGGACTGGTTCCTGAGAGGAAGCGTTGACTATCCGGATCTTGCCATCAGCACCAGCACTTGCCACCACCCCACCATCCAAAGAAAGGGCTAGAGCCACGACGCTTCCCTCGTGCCGTTTGGATGGGCTCGCCTGACTACCCGCTTTTGAAATCGTCACGTGTCCAGACGAGGCGCCAGCAGCAATCCATTGGCCATCTCGTGTCACGGTTACCGCAGTGACAGCCTCTGGGAGTGACTGGCAAACCTCGCCTTTCTTGACGACCGGTTTCCAGAGCTTGGCATTGCGAAAGCCACCCGTTGCCATCCAGCCATCGGAGCTGAAAGCAATGCTTTGAACGAAGTCCTGGTGGGCCAAGGTTTCCTTCTTGTAGATGTCCTGAGAGGCCAAAGCCGGATCGTTTAGTTGACCCAGTTCCACCCGCTGACGCAAATCATAGAGATGCACCCGCTGCCCACGCGATGCTGCCACAAAGTGATCATTGGACCTGAGCGCCATATGATAGACGGGGTAGTCTTGCCGCTTTGACAGGACCCATTTCTCCGGAGTGACCGTGGCAAGCGGGGCTTCACCTTTGCCACCCTCTTCGATCCAGCGTTTGATCAGACCGAGTTCGTCAGGCGTGAAGGGTATCGCATTCGCCTTGTTCTTCTCTGGCGGCATGATGGGGTCTTCCAAATGTGCTGCTACTTGCAGAAGGAAACTTTCGTCAGGCTTTCCGGCCACGATGGCGGGTCCTTCGGAGCCGCCCTTCAGAATAGCCTTAGGATCTTCCAGATTTAGCTGCCCCTTTGCTTTTGAACTGTTATGGCAAGCGATGCAGTTCTTCTTAAACAAGGGAAAGACCTCTTTGCCAAAGTCCACCGGCTCCTTGCGAACAAGCTCCGTGATCGAAATTGGCTCTTGAGCCAGGGCACTCGAGAGAAGCACTAGTGTTAGGAAAGGGAATAGGGTCTTCTTCATGGAATGACAATGGCAATCGGACGCTTAATCGTGAGATCTTGACCGTTGAATTTGAGCTTCGCCTCGACCGTGGCTTGATAGCGTCCCGGCCTGGCCTCTGAGGAAATGGTGGCTTTAAGAGACGCTTCCTTTGTCTCTTTCGCAGCGGATGCTTTGCTCGGATCGAAGAGCTTCGAATCTTTGCCAGGCACGAGTTGGAACTCGACACTTTCAGCAAAGCCGTAAAGGCGTTCAAAGAATACTGAAACCGCTATTTCCTTACCTGCCTGAGCAGCAGCGTCGGCCAGTTCCGAGATCTTCAGGGGTCCATCGTTGATCCTTAGGTGAATAGGTTGAGACACAATTGCGTGGGTAAGATCCCGCGCCGTCGCGCGTTTCTTCGCCTCCTCGGCGCTCTTGGCAGCCGCGTCTTTGGCAGTGGAAGCCTCGTCTACTTGCTTCTGTATTTCGGCTGCTCTGGCCTCGGTCACTTCCTTCCCTTCCATCGACTTCTTCAGCGCCACAGCAGCTTCGAGGGCAGCTTCCTTCTCTTTTAAATCGGCCTCAGCCCGTTCCACCGCTTCAGGATTGGTGCGGTGTTTGACCTTACCTTCCCATGCCCGCGCATGGACAACATAGTCGCCTGGAGAGAACTTGTTGTTGTCCTTGTTCACCACGTTGAGCGTGAGTTTGACCTCTTTGGCCTTGGGATCGAAATTTGCTTCAGGAGCTTTCCTTAGTCCCGGCAGACCACTGAGTCTGGTCTTGAAGTTTCCTGACTGGCCTATCAGACGAGTGACAGCAAAGGGCAACTCTACCTTTCCTCCTGAACACGTCTCATAATGGGTCTGAGGCGCGATCAATGTTAAGGGAGCCGTTTCCTGCGCCAGCACGGCAAAGGCAGGGGCATGCGTTAAACGACCTTCCCATCGTTCACGATTCGCATCACCAATTGTCCAAAGAAGCGTTGCCCCTTGCACGGGCTGACTTACTTTCGCACCAGCAATCTCCATTTCTCCTAACAAAGTCAAGAAGCCCACGAACGGTGTCGCGTCGGCATTCGCGGTGAGAATGACGACGCCACGGTGCTGTCCTTGGCCAATCGTGAGCGGGCTAGCGGTAACCCCATCAGGCAAGTTCTCGGCACGCACCCTGATCGGGCCATTAAAACCATCTCGCCGCATCGCAAAAATCTCCCAGTGAGCCGTGCCACCACGACGCAGCACGGGACTCCAGCGAGAGAGCTGATTCCCGACTTCCTGCGGTTTTTCAGCAGCCGCAATGAGATGCACATTGGGTTGCGGGTGACGCAACTCAAGGCGGTAGTTTCCTGTGGAATGGAACTGGTCGCGCCATTCAATGCGATAGCGCTGCTTCGCCTTGGCCTTGAGCGTGACGATCGGATCTCGACTGCCAATTCTAAAGCGCTTGTCCTTCACTGCATCATCAGAATCATCACCCTCGATGACTTTCTTCACCCTGCCATCATCTGCCACCATGGAAACGCGTAACCGGTAATCCGTCGGTTGCCCTAGCCGCTCGGAGAACAGCTCGATCACCACAGTGCCCGCCTCTTCCACCACGAGATCAATGTAGGGCCGCGCACGGGGAGGCGTCTGACCAAAGATGGATACAGGAATGGAGGTTAGGGTTTGTTCAGATTCATAGGCCTGCATTTCCTTGGACAAGGCAACTACTGGTAAATTCGCAGGAAGGCGCACCGGCACCTGACGATCGATCGGGGACTTTGTCAGAGACAAACGATAGTAGTAAGACGCACCGCCATCATATAGAAAGTCGTTCAACCCGATGTAGTAGGGCTGGTTAGGCTGAAAGGGCGTAAAATCAACACTAACATCACGTCCCTGGACATCATGATGACGTTCCAGTTCGTTGCCTTGAGAATCGAGAATAACCAAGGTGGGATCCATGCGCGAATCGATCCGTTCTGCCAAAACCTCGAGGGTAATTGGCTCAGTCGTTGCCGGGGTAAATTGGAACCAGTCCACCAAAGCGGCCGTCGCAATGCCGTTTACGGTCTGGCCAATCTCGATGACTTGGGCCAACTCAGGCTTCTGATGATCACCCGCTTCTCGAACTTCTGCTAGATTCCCTACCGCAAACGCGCGAGGATTCGACACCCCAAAGCGACCGTAGACTGACACGTCGATCACGCGCGGCGACAAACCCGCCGGAATTTCCAGCTGGACCTGACCATTCTCAATAA
>JAACDM010000384.1 GCA_009936795.1 Verrucomicrobiaceae bacterium
ACCGAGAGGAATTTCGATGGCCTGATCGATGATGTGTCCATTTGGAATGTGGCCCTGGAAGATAGCGAACTCGAAGCCATGTTCAACGGGACCTCGCCGATCAACACTCGCGAAGTTGGCGGAGGCCAAGTCAACCCGCTCGATCCCGATGGCGACGGCATCTTCACCCCGCTCGAAGAGAAGCATGGTCTCGATCCCAATGTGGCCGATGCTGATAGCGACAAGGATGGTGATGGAGTCATTGCCAGTGTCGAGATTTTTGAACTCGGCACCCTAGCAAACAACCCTGACACGGATGGCGATGGTCTCAGCGATGGTGTGGAGACAAACACGGGCACCTACGTGGATGCCACGAACACGGGCACGAATCCGACGAGCGACGATACAGACGATGACGGACTCAAGGACGGCGCGGAAGTGCCAGATTCTGATCCTCCCGGCACCAGTCCACTCGCGGCTGACACGGATGGCGATGGTTTCGATGATGGTAAGGAGTTGCTAGCGGGCACCGATCCACTTGACGCTAACAGTAAGCCAGATTTTCCTGTGGTCATTGGTTACTGGCCGTTTGATGATCAAGGCTCCACGGAGACTGCGGACCTCGGACCAGCGGGCATTACAAGCCTAGTGAATGGGGATCCCGAGTGGGTGCCTGGCCATTCTGGCAATGCGAACGACTTTGCGATCAAGTTCGACGGTGAAGACGACTCCGTCACGACGGATGTGAGTCTGTTGAACGATTTGGCCGAACTCACCATGTCGTTCTGGGTACGCATGGAAGAGGAACAGTTAGGCAATCGCATCGGTTTGGTTGGTCAGAATGACGCTGTCGAATACGGCATGATCAATCCCACGACCATGCAATGGTGGAGCCCAGCGGGCGCTATTGATGTCGAATTCGGTCCCATCGTGGAAGAATGGACCCACGTGGCCGTGGTCTTGAACGCCGAAGGCTTCAAGGTCTTCGCCAATGGTGAGATCCTCGGTGAGAATGCGGGTGGTGGTCCGGTGACTTCCGGGGACACGCTCAATATCGGCGGTGACGGCGTGTTTGACGTCGAGGGTAATTTCTTCTTGGGCGAGATCGATGATGTTGCCATCTGGGACACGGCCCTGTCAGACGCGCAGATCGCTGACCTAGCGAACCAAGTCATCTGTCCGCTAGGTGCCTGCGGTGGCAGTGACTTCCATGTGAGGGCGATCTCACGTGCTGCTGATGGCATGGTGAATCTCACGTGGGATTCTTCGCCTGGTCGTTTCTACGACATTGAAGCGTCGCCTGACTTGTCTCCAGGATCCTGGGTACCGATGGGAGTCGCCATTCCTGCGGAGGGCGGCGAAGCCCTGGTCACTTCCGCATCGGTTGAAGGCGACGTTGCCCAGTTGATGGAGTACTTCCGTGTCGGCCGGGTGGACCCACCTCCGTTCCTCGAGACAAGCTTTGAAGATGGTCTCGGTGATTGGACCACAACCTCAGTCGCAGGCTCCATGTGGGAAGCTGGCGTTCCCACTGCAGGGCCACCTGCGGCGAAGACGGGAGCCAACGTGGCCGGAACTGGATTGGCGGGCGACTACGAAGATGGCACGGTGGGAAGTCTCCGCACGCCGGTGATCGATACCCTCGGGAATCGAGTTTCCTTGAGCTTCTCCTACTTCCTGGAAGCGGTCGAAGGTGAGGGAGGGCGCGTGAACTTCCTCGAAGCTGATGGCTCGCTTATCCAGAATTTCGAGCCCATCTACACGGGTGGCGAGGATGGCAACACTGCCGACTGGACGGATGTTAGCTTCCGGCTACCAAACTTGGATCCGGCGCGACCGTTCATCATCGAGTTCGAATTCCTCACCGGTGACGACGGCGATCCCAACAATGGTGCGGGCTGGTTCATCGACGATGTCAGCATCGGCAAATAAGATGCTGCAAGGCTAACAAACACAGCATTCGTCTTGAATGGAGAAGCGCCAGTGGGCTGAGAAGTCCACTGGCGCTTTGTTTGTGTCGTCCGCACGTCTTGCTACGATCCTCTGTATGAAAACTCTTCTCGTCCTGTCAGGTTGCTTCTTCGTTCTTCTCACGAGCTGGGCAGATGAATTACCCAAGCTCGGTGATGCCAATTTCCCGATGCCTGCTCCAAGCGAGCGGCATACAGAGAAAGTTGCCTCCGTCAAAAGTGGCGACTACGACCTCGTCATGATTGGCGATTCCATCACCCATACGCTTGGCGACTCGGCGGGAAATACGAGCCCATGAAGGCAGTTTGGGACCAATTCTACGCGCCTCACAAGGCTATCAATCTTGGTCACAACGGCCAGCGAACTGAGTAGATTCTGTGGAACTTACAGAATGGCGAACTCGACTTTGTGCGCGCACCCAAAGTGGCCATGTTGTTGACCGGGACGAATAATGTCGACGATCGACATTGCAAGAGAACTCACACCGCAGAGGAGATCTTCACGGGCACCAAGGCCATCGTCGACCTGATCAGGAAGAAGCACCCAACGACCAAGATTCTCGTTCTAAGAATCTTCCCGCGAGGTGGGGATGATGAGAAAAGCGTGAGTCCACCAGACTTCAATTCTTCCGCCCAGTGCATTGACACTTGCCGTCGAGCGGGAGAGCTCACCAAGCAACTAGCAGATGGCAAACAGGTTTTCTGGCTCGACGTGAATGCGGTCTTTCTTCGCCCCGACAGAGCCATCAACACGGACCTGATGTGGGACCTCCTCCATCCAAGTCCCAAAGGAGCCGAAGCGAGGGCCAAAGCAGTGGAACCGAGTCTAATCCGACTGACGGGCGGTCGTCCTCTGCCCGCTATCCAAACGTGGCCGGATCGAATGCACTCAGTGGGCGTTCCCGATTCGTAAACACTTTAGATCATTTCTTCCCAATGCAGTAGAGCGCTTGGTGTGTGCGGATGAAGACTTGGCCTTGGCTGATGGCCGGACTCGCTGAGACGGGCTCTCCGAGATCGTTCTTGGCAACGACTTCGAATTCGTCTCCGAGTCGAATGAGGGTCGCTTCGTCTTTGTCGGATAAACAGTACGTGGTGCCGTTGGCCATGACGGCTGAGGGGCTGTGCCCGCCATCCAGCCGTTCCCGCCAGAGGCACTTGCCGGACTTGGCATCGAAGCAATTGGCGACTCCGTTATCGGCAACGACGAGCAAGTGGTTGCCGGATACGATGGGGGAGGGCACGTAGGCGGCTCCATTGTTCGTTCTCCAAGCGATGTTGGTTTCAGTCACGTTTCAGGTTCCGTTAGGATCGATCGCGAGAATGTGCTTCTGAGGATAACCACCTGTCACAAAGATATACTCTCCATTGTAGACCATGGAGGCGACGAACTGTTCGGTTGGCCCGTCGATGATCTAATGGCGTTTGCCGGTTCGTGGATCGTAACTCGGCACACAGAGACTGCCGGAGAGGATCATCTGGGTGCGGTCACCGATCTTGCGGATGATGGGGGTGACATAACTACGGGTCTTGTTTTCCTGCATCGTGCGCCAACGTACGTTGCCGGTTTCGCGCTCGAGCGCCACAATATAAGCCTCGCCGTCGTGATCCCCGTTGATGATAACAAGATCTTCAAACAACACTGGACAGGTGTTGAACCCGTGTGCACTGACAAAGGCACATGCATCTGTTTTCCATTGTTCGTTCCCTTCGAAATCGTAGGCGGCCACCATGATCCTACCCAGTGTGATCATGCGTTCCGATTCCACATTGGGCGCGATGACTTCTTCGCCTTTGGCCATCAAGAAGGTGACGTAAACGAGTTTGCCATCAGTGGTCGGCGTGCCCGAGGCGCGGCTGTTCAGGCTATGAATGGACTCGGGCGGCGACTTGATGACCACGCGCTCCCAGAGCGTCCTCCCATCGAGGCGATTCAAGCAGAGCAGCTTGCGCTCGTTCTTCTCTCTTAGGCTTGTGGTGAGGAAGACACGGTCCTCTCAGATGATAGGCGACAAATGGCCTCTACCATCGAGGGGTGTTTTCCAGGCGATGTTGTCCGTACTGCTCCAGTGCGTGGGGAGAGCCGTCTCGCTGCTAAAGCCGTCACCAGTTGGTCCACGCCAGCCGGGCCAGTTCTCAGCTGTAAGGGTTCCGGTCAGAAGGAGGAGTGAAACGAGAATGCGCACGTGAGGACTCTAGTCCGCGTGCTGCAGAGGGGACAAGGTTTGATGAACTGCGATCAATAGCCCCCGGGCCGAGTCTCAGGAGCGGTCGGCGTCTTCCAGCTCTGATCAAACGGGTCGGTCAGTCTCGGCTCGCCTTACTTGCGAGAATCTCCTGATGAAGGCGCCACTTCTACGCCATTCTCGGTCGCCTATGCCCGGGCAGCGGCGGGATATTGTTGCATCCATTGTCCCAAAGTATGACGGGTTATGCTCGCGCGGAGTTCTTCGTTCTGGATAGCTGACGACCACGTAACGCATGCTTCGGGATCGTTAAAGGCATGGGTGGCTGCTTTGGCAAGTCCGGTGACACCTCGGTCGAAACTCTCGTCTTGTGGCTGTTCTGCTAGCCAGGTGGAGGCAGCTTCGGGATCTTGACTGGTTCAATTCCACATAACGTGGCCCAGACGATAGAGGGATGGATCTCTTGTTCCGACTCGTCATGAATTCCACTCAACCTTGTTCCCTCATCCACACTCGCCGTAGAGTTAGACCTCGACATCCATTCGTTCGAACTCTCCGATCTCTATGGCGCCATGCGCTGGATGCTCGCCCGCCAGTCACGCATCGAGAAAGCCCTCGCTAAACTCCATTTAGAAGAAGGCAGCCTAGCGCTCTCCGATCTCACAAGCACCTACTACGAAGGCACCACCTGCCCACTCGCGCAATTCGGTTACAACAGAGACAAGAAGACAGGCAAACGTCAGATCAATCTAGGACTCCTCTGCGACCAAGACGGGCGCCCAATCAGCAGCGAAGTATTCCCTGGCAATGTCGGCGATCCCGCCACTGTCACCAGCCAAGCCAACAAACTGCGTCAACTCTTCGGGCTCAAGAAGTTCGTCCTCGTTGGAGATCGCGGCATGCTCACTGATATTGAATTGGCCGACACCGAGATTCAGTGAGTCTTCCCAATTGTAGATCACATTGATGCGAAAGTTGAAGAGCGCTCCGTCACCAGTCGGTTGATCGGGAACACCCCCCAGCGTCGGGTGCCGATTGCGGCTACTGAAGAGGAGATTTTGGTGGATGGAAACTTTCCCGGTGGTCTTGCGCAGTGACATGAGCATGGCGTGGGCCCTCTTGTGGTGGGTGCTATCGTGAAGGGCTTCGCCAAACAGCGACCATTGCAGGGTGAAGTTCGATAAATGATCGGTATCCATGGTGCCATCCACGCCTCAGGTCGCCGTGACATGATCGAAGATCACGTCCTTGGCCTGGGAGAGGTGGAGCGTATCTCCAGAGGTCTTGCTCTCGTCGCCTAATCGGAAA
>JAACDM010000385.1 GCA_009936795.1 Verrucomicrobiaceae bacterium
CGCCAAATTCTCGTCGGAAGGCGAACCAATCGACATGCAGATTGGCTGGGCAAGCAACGACGTGTATCTCGTCGAGATCTACGACAAGGGACCCGGCATTCCACTCGGTGAAGAGACCAGAATCTTCGAGAAATTCGGACAGGCTCCAGACTCAAATGTCAAATTACTATCCTCAAGTCTCGGGCTCAACTTCTGTAAGCTCGTAATCGAGGCCCACGGAGGGCAGATCGGAGTCGATAATTGCAAGGAGGGAGGCAACCGCTTCTAGTTCATTCTCCCTTTCTCCCTATCTCCGGCCAGTCTTGATCTTCTACGCATCGACGTTTGAAGATGCTCCGCTTGTCACCTTGCAGGTGGAGAAATTTGTGGAATTGAGTGCTTTCCCAGGACGGGATCCCTTCGCATTCTCCATTCAATCATGACCGAAACCAACGCCGCCCCGCTTGTCGGGATCATTATGGGCAGTCAGTCTGACTGGCCCACGCTCGGCAAGGCCGCCGAGACGCTTCGAGACTTTGACGTGCCTTTTGAAACTCGTATCGTCAGCGCCCATCGCACCCCTCAGCTCCTTTACGACTACACCAACGGTGCAGCCAATCGTGGTATCCAATGCATCATTGCAGGGGCAGGTGGTGCCGCCCATCTACCAGGCATGGCTTCGGCCATGACGACTCTCCCTGTCCTTGCAGTGCCGGTAAAGTCCCGCGTTTTGAATGGCGTCGACTCCCTTCTCTCCATCGTTCAGATGCCCGCTGGAATTCCCACGGCCACCTTCGCTATTGGAGATGCCGGTGCCACTAACGCAGGCCTGTTTGCAGTCTCAATTCTAGGCTTGCAAGACCACGATCTAGCAAAGCGCTTAGCCAACTACCGAGAGGCATTACGCCAGAAGATAGAGTCCTCCCCTAGCCCTGTCCTCGATCCCGATTCATGACCCCACTCCTTCCCGGACACACCATCGGAGTGCTTGGCGGCGGTCAATTGGGCCGTATGCTCACTCTGGAAGCTCGGCGTATGGGCTACCGTATCGTCAGTTGGACGGATTCCACTCATGCAGGCCCTGCTGATGTCGCTGACGAGGTGATCACCGATTCCTTCGAGTCGGCAGAAGCACTCGAGCGCTTTCTAAGTGAATCGGATGTGGCGACTGTTGAATTCGAGAACATACCCAGGACGTTGCTAGAAGCCATCGAATCCAGGATCCGACTCGCACCGAGCGCTAAGGCGGTTGGTATCTGCCAGCACCGCGAGCGTGAAAAAGGGTTCCTCTCACAGCATGGCTTCCCCGGCCCTCATTACTCCGTTGTTGACTCAGCTGAAACGCTTGCCAAAGCACTGGTGTCATTACCAGGAGAAGAGGGCATTCTCAAAACAGCTGAATTCGGCTATGATGGTAAAGGACAGCTAAGGGTCCGCCAAGACGGAAACGCTGACGCCATATGGAGCGCATTCGACACACCCCGAGCAGTACTGGAGGAACTCGTCGACCTTGCCGGCGAAATCTCGGTACTCGTCGCCCGTAGTCACGATGGACAGACTGCTTGCTATGATCCCGCTGAGAACTTCCACAGCAATCACATCTTGGACGTCTCCATCATTCCAGCCCGTCATCCCGAAGCATTGCTAACAGAAGCACGCGAGATTGCGCTTAGTATCGCCGAAGCGTTAGGCTATGAAGGCATCATGGCGATCGAGTTCTTTATCGACCAAAGGGGACGCCTCCTCGTAAATGAACTCGCCCCAAGACCACACAACTCGGGTCACCACACACTCGATGCCTGCCAAACATCACAATTTGAGCAACAGCTTCGCACAGCCTGCGGCCTGCCTCTCGGTGGCACTGCTTCAAACGTTCCGTCAGTCATGTGGAATCTGCTCGGCGACATTTGGCCTGACGGAAAGGAACCTGACTGGGCACCAATCCTCGCAACTCCAGGAGCCAAGCTCCACCTTTACGGCAAGAATAAGGCTCGGCCGGGCCGCAAGATGGGTCATGTCACCTTCACGGCAGCAACTGCCGATGCCGCTCTTGCTAGCGCCGAGCAATGTCGGCAGGCCTTTGGTCTCACATTACTTGATTGAATTATGATGCTGGGGTCGATCCAAGAATCGTCGCCGACGTCACCATTTCGTCACATCGCTCACGTAAGGGGTCTGCCCATGGGTATCCTCTTTGCTATCGCCACAACTATCTCCACGATTTCTGCGGCTCCGCCGACGCCACGCGAATTGCTCGAGCGTGGTATTCGGCAAGAAGTCATCACGGCAGACATTGATGCCGCCATCATTAGCTACAAGGACGCTCTCGCTCACAAGGACATCGGGCCGCATACTAAACTCGAAGCCACCCTTCGCCTTGCAGAGTGTCAGGAGATTCTCGGAAACCATCTCTCGGCCTGGATCGGCTACGACGTCGTCGCCGGCACTTCATCTGCATTAAGTAGCCTCCCGACAGATGCCCTCATCTCAAAAGTAAGCTTGCTGGTGTCCATTGCCGAGGAGGAAACAGCCTACGATGCCACGACCATTCACTACGTTGGTGATCTCCTGATCGGCCTAGAGGGTGCTCTTGTAAACTCCGAGAAAACGCGCGCGCTAGCAATCATCGTAAAGACGGCCCCAGCTATCGAGTTGCTGCTAGATCAGGCTGAAACCTTTCCAGACCATCGGCTTCTTGAGAAGATGCAGACCAATTTGGCAGCAATCGCTGGACAGATTGACTCTGGCCAAATGCCAGCGGCTCTTTCGGCGCTAAAAGAGAGCCCATTTCACAAACCGTTCGTGACGCGGGAGGCCCTGTCAGATGAGGACGAAGTCTTTGGCTACGCGCTTGAACGCCTGGACAAGGTAGCTCATGCCCTTGCCCAGGGGCAGGACATACGAGCCGCCGAAGCATTGCGCGCCGTGAGCACCTACCTTGCTCCCCTTATTCCTTGGCCGAAGCAAGACGATGTGAACGGGACCCGTCACACCTACTGCGCCTCGATTGCCAAACTGCTAACCAACTTAGAATCAGCCATCATCAAAGGTCATCTCGCTGAAGCTCGGTTGATCTTGGACAACTTTGCTAGCAAACAAGCTGAAAGCGGAGGAATGGTTCACTGGCATCTCGAAGGAAACCTTGGAATTCAAGCCGTAAATCCTGATATTCTCCCACATTTCGGCGCAGCAATCCTCCATCTGGAATCCATGCTCTCCGCGATCGAAATCAACGCTTCAGATCGCGTAAAGAGACATCTGAAGAACGCGATCATGGTAGCTCAGAAGCTGAACCATCTCCAGGCCAATACCAGCGATGAATCCAACACCGCCGAGTTTTTAGATACTCTTCAAGCAATGGCTGCACTCGTGGATGAAGAAGACTACGATGAGGTACGGGCACTCCTAGGCAGGGAGGCTACCCCATAGAATAGCCATGTTTGCGAGAAGAAAGAAGGCGCATAGCCAGGAGGCGAACGGGACTAACATTCTCCTATTACTCGTCATTCTGTCGGTAGTCATTCCAACCGTCGGATTTCTCTGGTTCATGACCCGGGCCATGAACAACGAGCGGGCTGCCATGCGTGAGCAGTCGAAAGAGTTGCAAGAGATGCACCTTTCGGACGGCAAACGTCTCGTCGAACGCGCTCTCAAAAGAATGGCCTCCGGCAGTATCACCGCACTAAACGAAGTTAACCTCACCGAAGCACAGCGCTTCCACCACCTTTGCAAACGCGGCCTTGCAGATTCTCTACTTTGTCTGAGTGCAGATGGTGAGCCATCGTTCCCCTTCTTGGCCGACAGCCTCGACGAGCTAAGCCTAGTAGAAGCGGACGAGAAAGCCATGGCCCTGGTAAATGGCTGGGCCCCTGAAGATGGATACCCTGGCCTCCTTCAGGCATTCGAACGCGACCAATGTAAGAATGGCCGAGACTGGTATGGCCGCTACATTTACCCTAACCTGCAACTAACGGCGCTTGAAGCACTACCTTCAGAAAGTGCCGTCTTCACTCGGATCGCAGCAGAATTGGGCAAATCGTTAGCTCTTCGAGAAGTCCCTTGGCCCTCGGCACAACACTTATCGCTTGCCACCAGCTTACGTCAGTTGGGGCATCCTGTCGAAGTGCAATCCGAATCCGGGATTCAACTAGCCCTTGATGCACTTGAGTACCCTATTCAGTTAGGCCAAGCCGGCGTCCTTCAAACATCGCCGAGTCTGAAAGGCGTCTGGAGACTGCTTACAGAAGATCGTCGATTTCTACTCATCTTTAAAACAGAGACCATCCGCCACACGCTAGAAACAGCAGCTCAGAAGAGTTCCGGCGAATACGCAAGCGCCATCACTGTGGTCCCGAACGACACGCTGGTCGCAGAGTCGATGCCCGTGAGCGCGGTGGCTCCACAATGGCACTTGGCCATTAGTGGCAATGCCCTAACTGCCCAGACAGATCCCAAACAAAGAGGCGCATTCATTCTGGCCATGAGCTGCATGATAGTGGCTCTCATTGGCGTCATCTCCACCTTTGCTATTCGACGCTTCCTTGCTCAGAGCCGTATGACACAACTTAGAAATGACTTTCTCTCGACCATCTCCCATGAGCTCAAGACCCCACTTGCCTCTACCCGTATGCTAGTCGATACCCTGGTCGACGGCAATGTTAAAGATCCTGACAAAACGCGAAACTACCTCGAAGTGATTGGGCGAGAGAATACGAGGCTGAGTCATCTAGTAGAGAATTTCCTCACCTACTCTCGGCTTGAGAGCGGGCGCATGCCGTTTGATTTCCAAGCGATCATGCCTGAAGAGGTCGCCAATCAGGCTCTCGATGCAATGGAGAGCAAGCTATTCAGCAATGAAGTGGACCTGCAAGTGTCCCTGGCTGAGGGCCTTCCCTATGTCCGTGCCGATGAGGTTACTTTGTGTATCGCACTGATCAATCTATTGGACAATGCCTACAAATATACCGGCGCCACCAAGGCCATTCGGCTCGATGTCCGCCCGGAGGGGCAACACGTCCGTTTTTCCGTACAAGACAACGGTGTAGGATTGAGTGCCAGTCAACGGGAGAGCGTGAAGGAGCGCTTCTACCGGGTCAATGAGTCTGAGAGCCACGGAGGAAGCGGCCTTGGATTAAGTATTGTGTCAGATATCGCCAACGCCCATCAGGGTGAACTCATCATCGAGAGTCTGCCAGGAGAAGGCAGTATCTTCACCCTAATGATTCCCATCACTGGAAACCGTTAGCAACGTCCAAAAGATGTCCGGCAAAGCTCAAGCCCACAAAGTTCTCGTGATCGAGGACGATCCCGCGTTAATGTTCGGTCTCCGTGAGAACCTAGAAATGGAAGGCTATATGGTGCTCACCGCCGTCGACGGAGAATTAGGTTTGGAACTCGCTCGCAGAGAGCGACCAGATCTGATTGTGCTTGATATCATGCTACCTGGACTGAATGGATTTCAAATCTGCCGGGAACTGCGGGAAGACGAGTTCGACATGCCTATCATGATGCTCACGGCGCTCGGCCAGGAGGAAGATGTTGTAAAAGGACTCAATCTTGGCGCCGACGACTACCTCACGAAGCCCTTCAGTATTAAGGTCCTCCTCGCGCGCGTTCGCAATTTCCTTAGAAGATACCGACAGGCCGAGGTGGAAATCGTCACCTTCGGTCAGTTCGAATTGAACCGTAGCTCCCAACAGCTTTCCCGGGGATGCAAATTGATCGAGCTCACGCCGAAAGAATACGGTTTACTCGACTACATCCTAAGAAACAAGGGTCGCGCCCTCACTAGAGATCAGATCCTCAACGCCGTGTGGGGGTCTGACCTCATCGTCACGCAGCGCAGCGTAGACCGCTGTGTGACCTCACTCAGATCCAAGATAGAAGAATCTCCCAGCCGCCCCAAACTGTTGAAGACCGTGCAGAAGATCGGCTATCGATTTGAGGGTTAACTTTCTTTTCAGAAAGACCCCCACCGTCACAGGGACGTAACATCGGGTGGCTTAGTTAGACGCAGATAGAAACGGAAGAGCCGTTTCTCCTAACTGAACCAACAACTACTACCTGCGACATGAAAGTCCGATTAAACTCCTGGTGTTCAACGCTTATCCTCTCCGTTGCGTTGTCCGCCGCAAGCCTAGCCCAGAACCAATCCCGCATCGTCGGCGGAAACCAAGCCTCCGACGGCGACTACCCATGGATGACCGCTCTCGTAGAGAAAGGCGTCGACGCCGCGAACGGTCAATTCTGTGGGGCTGCCCTCATTGATCCAAACTGGATCGTGACCGCTGCGCACTGTGCCGAAGGTGTGACTCCAAACAATACCGAGGTCATTGTGGGGGCCTACAACCTTCGCGATAGCCAAAGTGGCCAACGTATTGCCATTACCGAGGTGAAGATACATAGCGGCTACCGAGAGAGTAACGAAGGGAACCTCGACAACGACATCGCCCTCTTCCGACTCGCACGCCCTGTGACGAACGTAGGAACCATCTCCCTCGTCTCTGCCGCGAACCAGATCACAGCTGGCACCACCGCCACCGCCATCGGCTTCGGCCTGACAAGCGACGGCGGCTCCGCTTCGAGCACTCTGCGAGATGTGGAAGTTCCCATCGTTTCACAGTCAGCGGCAAATGCGGCCTACAGCGGTCTCAATGACACACACTTGGCCGCAGGCCTAGCCGCAGGAGGACGCGATTCCTGTCAGGGTGACAGTGGTGGCCCCCTTGTGGTAAACACAAACGGACAGTGGGCACTCGCCGGCATCACCAGCTTTGGCGATGGCTGCGCGCGCCCCGGCGCGTACGGTGTCTATGCGAACGTGTTAACCCTGCGCAACTGGATTCTGACTCAGATGGGCCAGCCCAACCCAAATCCAACGCCCGATCCTGAGCCTAACCCAACTCCAGACCCTGAGCCCTTTCCTGGTGGAGACGGCAATGACGACCATGGTGATGAGCCAGACAGCGCAACCATCGTGTCCGTTCCAAGTGAAACGAATGGCGCTCTAGAAGAATCCTTCGATTTCGATGTGTTCACGTTAGATCTCCGCAGTCCTGCGACCGTCACTGTCGAAACGTTAGGCAGCACTGACACCTATGGCTACCTCGACTCGGAGTTTGAAGAACTAGCAGCAGACGATTCTTCGGGATCTCAAGGAAACTTCCGCATCACCGAGGAACTGGAAGCTGGTCGCTACTTTGTCTACGTCGAAGCTTTCGATCCGAGCACACAGGTCGGCAGCTACTCTCTCAAGGTCTCGAGCGACCGAGAAGAAATCGGCGTCGCGACACTGGAAGTGTATCAGGGAGATTCAGCAGTTGGCGGGACGGTCGACTTCGGTCACCAGGTGGTGAACTCGGGTTCCGTGACCGAGACTTTCACTCTCTTGACCCCCGGCAATGCCGACCTCCTCGTCAACGCAGCACGTCTTGCAGGAGCTGATCGTCAGGAATTCGCCATCACAGCACAGCCTAGCGATCGCGTCGAGCCAGGCCGCAGCACCGCTATTAGCATCCGTTACAATCCAAGCTCACCAGATTCACACCGCGCTGCACTCGTCATTCTGAGCAATGATCCTGATCAGGGCAGATTTGTTGTAAGGCTAACTGGCACCGGTATCGCTCCGGCGTCCAATGACGACGACCACGGCGATGACATGTCCACGGCAACACTCGTAGATGCCCCGTCCACGGTCGAGGGCATCCTTGATGTTGGCGGCGATGTCGATGTGTTCAGCTTCGAAATCGACCGGAAGGCCCAAGTCATCATACGCACACACAGCGACATCGATACCTACGGTATCCTCATGAACGGGGATGGAGACATCATCGCAGAAAACGATGATAGTGGCAGCGGCTTC
The DNA here is from genome assembly GCA_009936795.1 of Verrucomicrobiaceae bacterium. Taxonomy (GTDB): domain Bacteria; phylum Verrucomicrobiota; class Verrucomicrobiia; order Verrucomicrobiales; family DEV007; genus JAACDM01. The sequence continues at coordinate 7,841 of JAACDM010000385.1, forward strand.
AACTTCCGCCTGCGCCGCCGTCTTCCTGCAGGTGTCTACTACGTCGCAGTCGAGGGCTGGGATGATTCCATCTCAGGGGACTACGACCTAAATATCCGCGTTCGTTGATCCACCCAACTCACTAGCAAACACCCTCCTACTATGAAGTCCCTACACTTCGGGACCACTGCTAGAATCGCCACCGCCTCTTTGATGGTGGCGGTTACCGGCTGCGTGGTCCTTACCAAATCCAAACGGCCAGCGCTCAGCGCCGCCAAACCAGCAACCATCGCTCAGCCCACTGCCACTGCCACTGCCAC
>JAACDM010000386.1 GCA_009936795.1 Verrucomicrobiaceae bacterium
ACAACGAACTGGCAGTTCTCTACCGCCGATGCTCGCACAAAGCTTCACCGGCTTTATCCATCAACTCAATATTGATGCTCTACTAGGTGATTCGCGCCGCCTAGGCACCCACAGATTCTGCTGAAGAGGCAACTAATGGTATGGATAACTGCGGACTCAAAAGACGGAATGCGTGATAAGCTGATTAAAATACTCGATGAACCGTTTGGGAACACTTTCACGGCAAATCAGAATGGATGTGAGAGACTGGAAAGATCGCTTGACAACCAAAATCACAAAGGCCTACCTATAACTGACTTACGGTCGTCAAGGGAGGACTGGGATACTTATTTTGAAAGTGGCACAAAAGAGCGAGATGAGAGTGGTTTTGACAAGCGACTTGGAGAGCTATTAAAAGAGGAGGGGATCCAAATTATTTTCTCTGACATAAATAAGTTTCCTATTTAAAAATTGAGCCAATTCACCCCTCCCCTTTCCTGATTCGGTGATACGGCTTAGGGGAGGAGCAATTCCCGATTCATTGTTAGGCAAACGGGGTTCAGCGAGAGTTGGTTCTGCTCAGCTCTTCTCTCTCGAAAGATGCGATTCAACCCTCCCCTTTACTGATTGGGGGATGCTGCTTAGGGGGAATCAGGATTGCCCCCCTCCTATCCCTAGCAATGCGGTGAATCTTACCCCATGAACGAAAAGCAATTTCCTAGCAGTCCACACAACCTCATGAAATCCACTACCCTCCTGCGAAACTTAGCGGTCTTTGCGACCCTCCTCACGACATTACCGGAAATCGTTCAAGCGCGGAATTTTCGTGATGGCATGATGCCCAATGGCGAAGCCGTTTCTTGTTCAGCTTGCCATGTCCGAGCCCAGGGTGGAGGCGAGCGCACTTCCTTTGGCGAAGCCGTGAATGCCTTGGTCACACGCAATGGCCGCGAAGAATTCTGGACACCTGCATTGGCGGCTCTGGATTCTGATGGCGATGGCGCTAGCAATGGCACCGAACTCGGCGATCCTGATGGCGACGGTGTCGCGATTTCTGATAAAGGGGTCACCAATCCAGGGGATACTAACAGTGTCCCGGCTGCAGCTGCTTTGTTGTATGAACAGAATTTCGATAGCTTTGACAATGACACGGTTGATCTCGATGATGGGTCGATCATTGCTAGTAGTGACGGCATCAACTCAGTTCAAGGCGGTGCGTTGCGGGTGACTGATGCGGCCACGGGTGGCACCGGGGCTTCGTTCATCCTGCCACCGTTTGACGCGTCCGATGGTTGGAGTGCTAAGTTCGATTTCTCCATCGAACACACCGGTGGTAACACGCCAGCAGATGGCTTTTCATTCAACTATGGCGAGATTCCAGAGGGAGAGAACTTTGGCAGCCCCGCTGAGGAAGGTTATGGCGAGGCCGTGCCTCATATTTCTTTCCAAGTGGATACTTGGCTGTGGGACAATACTGAACAGGACGCGGGCGTTGGCATCGAAGTGGCCGGAGTAGAGATTGCCTACAATGAAGCCATTGGGGTCGAGGCGGCCAACTTCCAGCCGAATGAACTAGTTGAAGCATCCATGTTAGCTTCATGGGATCCTGACAAAGGCGCAAGCTTTACGACGCTTGGTCTCAGAACGGAGGCGGATTTCATTGAAGTGCCTGTCGACGATTTTAACCCTGATGCGAGCTATGGCTTCTCTATTCTTGCTCGTACCGGCGGTCATAGCGAGACCTTCATCATTGATAATCTTGCAGTGGGGCCACTCGGGAGCTTCACCCTGCAAGCGCGTGATCCGAAGTTTGAATCTCAACGGAGTGTGGTCTTGGCGGCCGAGTTTGGGCTCACAGGTACCGCACAGTTTGAGGTCGTTAATGGCGGTACTACGCAAGATTTAGTGATTGAGAGCGCCACGATCGGCGGCGAATCGCCGGATGCCTTTTCAGTGTTGACGGCCTTTCCACTTACCATAGCTCCGGGTGCAAGCGCTTCTGTTGAGATAGAGTTTACGGCGCCCAATGAGTTGGGCAGTGTGGAGGCGGAGTTGGCTCTGATGAACAACGATTCCAGTGAAGGCGCTAGAACACAGTTGATCAACCTGACTGGCAATCCCTTTGAGCCAAGTGGCAATTACTCGCAGGATTTCGATGGTGTGGATGAAGGGGCGATTGACCTTGGGGATGGCAGTATCATCTTTAGCAACAATGAAAGTGCCAAGGTGACTGGTGGTGCGTTGCAATTGACCGAAGATGGCATTGGCGGTAGGTCGGCCAATTTCAAGTTGCCGCCGCTTGGTCCGGATGCAAATGAAGCATTCATCGTCACCTTTGATCTCAAGTTGGAATCTGAAGGCCAACCTGCTGATGGTTTCTCATTCAACTACGGCAACATTGCTGATAGTGCCACCGCGGGTGAAGAAGGCTTTAGCTCTGGTCTTGCGGTCGAATTCGATACCTGGGACAACGGCGGCGAAGGTCAAGAGAGCGGCATTGGTTATGACATCAGCGTTGATGGTGCCGATTTGCCAGATGGCGTGATGCGCATCGCTGCTGGTGATGACAAGCAAGACAATCGCTTTTTCAAGTTCGATGGCCAATTCCGCCCCGTGGAGATTTCCTGGTTCAAGACAGGTGAAGACACCGGAGTGTTCAGCCTGACCGTTGATGGCGAGGTGTTCTACGACAACTTGCCGACGCCCAGCTTTGCGCCTGAGCCGAGCTATCGCTTTGCTTATGCGGCACGCACCGGTGGTGCCTTTGAGACGGTTCAGATTGATAATCTCAATGTTCAAACTGGCACTGAAGATCCAAATCTGTTTGCCACATCCAAAGTGAATTCAGGCGTGGTGCAGCCAGATTCTGGCGTGCAAGTGCTAGAGATTTCATTGCGCAATACCGGCACCGAGACGCCGCTCTCCGTTTCGTCGGTTACCCTAACGGATAGTGAGGTCTACACCTTGGGCGCGGTGCCCACTTCCATTGCCCCTGGTGATCAAGCTATTGTTGAAGTCACGCTAGACCCTTCCAAGGCAAGCGGCCGATCCACGGCGGAGCTGACCATCGTCAGTAATGATCCAAGTGAACCTACTCAGGCGATTAGCTTCTCTGTCAGTGTGCCTTTATCTTCTGCGCTCGTTGGCTGGTACAAGATGGACGAAACTGGCGGCAATGAGCTGATCGATTCTTCAGGGAACAACCGTAATGGCACTTACTTCGGAGACGTGGTGTTTGGTCAGGATGCCTTGGCCTTGGGAACGTCCATCCAGCTAAACTCTGGCGGCGATGCTGCCTATGGCAATGTTCCGAATTTCCCTAAGGCCACCAATCAATCGGTGTCCTGGTGGGTGCAGCTGAATGGCGATAGCCCCACTGGTGTCGGTACTTTGGTCTCCAAATCGCATCCTGATGATGATGCCTCGTACAGCCTATCACAGTTCCCAGATCTGGATAATCTGCTCGGCTTGGTGGTGAGTGAGAACGCGGCTGAGCCTAGCACCTTTGCTGTAGAGCAACCACTAACGGCGCCTTCGCATGTCGTCATGGTGTACGAAGATGCCAATGGCCCAGGCGAGGGCGCGGATGTCGTGCGTCTTTATGTCGATGGCTCGGAAGTCGCTGCTGTGGAAGACGCAGACGGCTTCGCAGATGTGACTGCCGATTTCCAGATTGGTGCACGTATTGGCGACAATGGCATCGTGGGCCTGATTGATGATGTGCAAGTCTACAAGGTCGCGCTCACGGCTGAAGAGGTGACGGCCTTGTTCAACAACCCTGGCGTGCCTCTCAATGTGGAAGTGCCAGAAATACCTTCAGCCCCGGATGGCACGGTGCTTTATAAGCAGGCCTTTGAGTTTCCCAATGGCACCGATGACCTGGGTGATGGCTCCATCATTGCCAGCAACGACGGTACCGCAGCAGTTCAAGACAACGTGCTGAAACTCACTGAAGCAGAAGTGAATAGCACAGCAGCTGCGTTCATCCTACCACCGTTCAATGCATCGACGGGGTGGACGGCGAGTTTCGACTTTTCGATTGAACACATTGGTGAAAACACACCTGCCGATGGCTTCTCCTTCAACTATGGCGCCATTCCTGAGGGAGAGAACTACGGTTCTCCTGCTGAAGAAGGCTATGGCACAGGCGTGCAGCATCTTTCCTTCCAGGTCGATACCTGGCAATGGGACAATCCAGACCAGGATGCTGGCGTTGCCATTGCCGTCTCTGGTAGTGAGGCAAGATTTAACAGGGCGTTAGGCGATGACGCCAACTTCAAGCCCGAAGAGCGCGTGAGTGCTAGTGTTTCAGTCTCATGGGATCCTGCCAATGGCATGAGCTTTGTGACGAG
>JAACDM010000387.1 GCA_009936795.1 Verrucomicrobiaceae bacterium
TCATTTTTTTGGCACCGAACACACGCAAGCGCGATATCGCGATGCTTTCTATTCTCCGATCCTGAGTGACTGGCGCAATTTTGAAACATGGGAGGAAGGCGGGTCGCCAATCGCGATCGAACACGCGAATGCCGAGTGGAAAAGCCGCCTTGCCGCCTATGAGCCGCCGCCGCTGGACTCTGCAATTCGGGAAGAAATTGAGGCCTTTGTCGCCAGGCGTAAGGCCGAGGGTGGCGTACCCACTGACTTCTGACCTTCACAAAGCTCCAAATGCCACATTAAGAGAGATCACTAATGCCGACTATACAGATTGATGAGACCAAAGTCACAAAAAAACTGCCAACGCATGCAAAAGTCGTTGTTGTTGGAGGTGGGGTGGTTGGCTGCTCAATCCTATTCCATCTGGCCAAGTTCGGCTGGAAAGATGCTGTGCTGCTGGAACGGGACGAGCTGACTTCCGGTTCTTCGTGGCATGCGGCCGGTGGCATCCATACTATTAGTTCAGATCCGAATATCTCACGTCTGCAATCCTATACAATCAATCTTTATCAAGAGATTGAAGAGCTATCCGGCCAGTCCGTCGGACTGTATCAGACCGGTGGCTTTTATGCCGCCTCCACCAAGGAATGGTATGATTACCTGAAGGTTGAGCGATCAAAAGCGCGCTACATGGGGTTGGACCAGGAATTCATTTCGCCCAAGGAATTGGCCAAGCGTCACCCTTTGATCGATCCAGACCACTATCATGCGGTGCTGTGGGATGCACAGGACGGCCATCTGGACCCGTCCGGCACGACTTATGCGTTTGCCAAGGCGGCCAAGGCGCATGGTGCTCAATATTTCACCCATTGTGGCGCGACTACCATGACGCAGCGCCTCGACGGCAGCTGGGATATTGTCACGCCGAAAGGTTCGATCAACGCAGAGCATGTTGTTAATTGTGGTGGTCTGTGGGCCCGCGAGGTCGGTCAAATGGCTGGTATTCACCTGCCCGTTCAACCGATGGAACACCACTATCTGATCACAGAGCGCATGGATGAAGTCGCAAACTTTGGTCAGCAGCTACCACACGGCATTGATTTCGAGGCCAACGTGTACTGTCGTCAGGAAGGTAAGGGCATGTTGCTCGGCACCTATGAAGCCAAAGCGACCCCTTGGAAAGTCGGCGGAACCCCCTGGGACTTCGGTCATGAATTGTTGCCGCCAGATCTGGATCGTGTTGCAGATCGTCTGGAGACCGCATTCGAGCGTCTTCCGGCTATGGCTAATGCCGGGATCAAGGACGTGATCAACGGTCCCTTCACTTTTGGCCCTGATGGCAACCCGCTAATTGGTCCTGTTCCGGGTATGAAGAATTATTGGGTAGCTGTTGGTGTCATGGCGGGCTTTTGCCAGGGCGGGGGCGTGGGCCTGACTCTTGCAGAGTGGATGATCGATGGGGAGCCATCCATTGATGTCTGGGCGATGGACGTGGCACGTTTTGGTGAATTCGCGACACCTGACTGGGGCACAATCAAATCGTCGGAAAACTACGAACGCCGGTTCATGATGACTTTCCCGAACGAGAATCTTCCCAAAGGACGCAAGCAAAAGACGACCGCGCTCTATGATCTGATGATCGCCAAGGGTGCCGTGATGGATCAGGGTTTCGGCCTCGAACACGTGCTCTGGTTTGCGGATGGACCGGAAGATGCGCATGAAGTTCCAACCTTCGAGCGTAACCGCTCTCACAACTATGTCGCGGAGGAAATCAAGGCCGTGCGTGAAGCCGTTGGTGGAGTAGAGATCGCCAACTTCGCCAAACACGAATTCAAGGGCACAGGTGCCCGCGATTTCCTCAACCACATTCTTGCAGGATACGTGCCCAAGCCTGGCCGCTTGACACTGACACCGATGCTGACGCCAAAGGGCAAGCTTTACGGCGATCTGACGGTGGCTTGCCTCGCTGAGGATCATTTCATGCTATTCGGGTCGGGGGCCATGCAAGAGGCACACCGCCGCTGGTTCGAAAAAGACCTGCCCGCAGATGTTGCCTATGCCAATGTTTCGGACAACTGGCACGGCATCGCACTGTCCGGCCCGGAATCGCGAGAGCTGCTGGCCCGGATCACACGCGACGATGTTTCCGCCGAAGCCTTAAAGTTCCGGGACTTGCGGCAGACGTTCGTCGGTGGTGTCCCGGTAATTCTCAACCGGATTAGTTTCTCCGGCGAGTTGGGTTATGAGATCTACTGCAAGCCGCAATACTTGATGCGCCTTGCCGACGCCATTGAAGAGGCCGGCGCTGATCTGGGCTATCGCTGGTATGGTGCGCGTGCGCTGCTGTCGATGAGGCTCGAAAAGGGTTGGGGTGTCTGGACGATGGAATACCGCCCAGATTTCAACGCGGTCGAATCCGGGATGGATGTCTTCATCAACTGGGAGAAGGATTTCGTCGGTAAGGAAGCCACGTTAAAGGCGCGCAATGAGGGCGTTTCGCAGAAACTGGTTACAATGGTTATCGACACTAACGGGATGGACGTCGCCCATGACGAGGCGATCCTGAAAGA
>JAACDM010000388.1 GCA_009936795.1 Verrucomicrobiaceae bacterium
CGGGCAACTTGGGAGAGCGGCTGGTCACTCGTCCTCAATAGGTCAACGGCTCCGTCTCGGAACTCCTGTGTGTAGTTCTTTCTTCTCTTTGGCATGGTCTGTATCTGGTTGCGTCAGACCTATCAAGCCGTGTCCATCAATTTGGGGGAACTTCATTTCGCCTTAGGCGAAGCCGCTCCCAACGTTTCAAAACAACTGGAATAGCCAGCGAAGTGATCACCGAAAGACAGAAACACCAAAAGCCCCACTGTAATTTCACCTGGGTGTTCCCGGGCAGCCCTTTGATTGCCACCACAAGCAACGCAATTACAAACACATCTACCATTGAGTATTTACCTAACTGAGTAGCCAAACAGAATGCTTTCTTAAAGGTTCGATGCTTCGGCGTGTCATTCGCCGCTATCCAATAAACACTCACTTTTGCCACCGGAAATAGCACGGAGAAGGCGAAGACGAGTGCGGCCAGCCACCAGTTGCCTCCTTCAGCCATGTGCGTGATGCCCGAATAAAGCGAGAAGCGGGTCGGCACCGTGAGATCTGGCTTTAGGACGCGAACTAAAGGGGAATAGTCGCCAAAGCCAGGCACAATCTCGAGGCAAGGTCCAAAGACGCCCAGCCCTAACAACAACGTTGTTCCCAAGATGATGGCCAACAAGGAAGGCTGGATACGATCACGGATCACGGATTCAGAATCTGTTCAATCTGAGCCACCAAAGGTGCATTCGCATGAATGACGGCAAGGCGAAGCTGCGTTACCGAGTTGATATCACTCTGCTGAAACTCAAAGGTGTTCTCTCCCTCCTTCAGATCCTTAAACGCGAAGGTAAGTGCCGCCACATCATCCTCTGAGACTGGATCGTCATCGAAGACCCGCAAGACACAGCTCTCACCGCCCACTGCCCGAAGGGAAGCCGCATTGATCACTGAGTGAAGTGTAATACGGCCATCCCGGATCGACTTGAGAGTATCCAAACCGAGAGGCGACCACTGACTGATCAATTGATCCCTTTGAGTAGGGCTCGCAAAGATACGATTGTCCCGCCAGTGAATCTCATAGTAGGGATCCGGCGCTTCGTCAGCCACCCGGTCCCATGCCCTGCCATTCGGCTTCTTTGGTGCAATTTCTAACTCACGCACAAAGATATAGTAGGGACGCCCCTCGGCAACTTTGCCAACTTCGCCCGATACTGCCTCTACAGACGACGGTCGATCAGGTCTCCACGCCAAGAACACACCGATTCCAATCACAAGAAGGATAGGTATGAAATGAATAAGACGAATGTTCGTGAGGCTTTTCAAAGGGATCGTTTACTGCAACCACCGTATTCAAAACGCGCACCACAGCAAGAGCAAGCCCACCCAAGAAGCCTACAAAGCGAATAGCTATTTGTAATCGAGAAAGAGGCCAATCTAGAGTACCTATCAGGTGTAATTTAAACCATGACAATGACAGGACCCAACGCGAAAGAGTCCAGCAAGCTAAGAGCACGTGCGTTCTGGCTCAAGGCGAGACGTTTCCTTGGAACCACCGCTGGCGTCACTGGTATCGCCTACTTGCTAGGCTACGCCATCGCCGATGGCCTGAGCGGGATGTTTCTCGACCTTCCCAAAGCAATCGTCGGAACGTTCGCCCTCTCCCTCGTTGCTGGATGGGTCCCCGTGGGATTCTACTACGAAAGCTACCACTATCGCTGCTTCTACATTGGCATCTACTTTGCCATTGCCCTCGTGGTAGCCTTCTCTATCGGATACGCAGCCGGATCCGCTGGATGATCAATACGAACTTCGCGCTAGCGCTTGTTCATTCGACGAAACAGGAATGCCCCGAGCCCAATGAAGAGAACACTCGGCGCCCACATCAGAATATGTGGAAGTAGGGACTCCTCTTCTCCGAATGTCTCGCCTAGAAAGATAAAAAAGAAGTAGGCGACAGCAACACCAAGGCTCAAAGCGAAGCCAATTGACGTCTCACGCCGCTGCGCGGTCACACCTAGCGGAATACCTATAAAGCAGAACGCTACGCAAGCCAGCGAAATCGAATAGCGCTTGGTGAGTTCGGTCCGGTACTCAGCAGCGTCCTCTCTATCCAAAGTCGTATCCCGGAGAGCCTCATGAATCTGATCCATCGTCAGCTCATTCGGCTTTCGCCGACTAGTAGGAAGCTCGAGTCCAATGGGAAAGTTGCCAGACTGAGGGCGATCCACTTGCGGCAGGTTCTCCTCCTCGCCGATCGGCATCGGATACGTTGCCAATGCGTCCATTGCAGAAGCCCCTTTCTTTAGTGGGACCAGCTGACGAAACTCCCACTTAGGTTCCTGCAAATCTGCCATGAGCCGGTTCCCATCACGTTCGATTTCGAGTCGGTCTGCGAAAACCCACCCCAAGGGTCTATTGAACTCGTCGACTCTAACTAACCGAACGTTCTTGCCGTTCCTATTATCATCGGGATCGACATGGATCACCATATCGTCAAACAGCCCCTTCTGGCGATAGGCGAGTGAAGGATCGTCACTGAGAACGTCCTTAACAATACGCTTCATTTCCCACTTAGCGCGGGGAGAGACATTGAGATTCAGCCAGAAACAAAGTCCACTCAGAATCGCAGCTAACACAAAGACAGGCAGACAAATGCGCCACATGCTGCGACCAGACATCCGCATCGAAACAAGCTCATTGTCGGCCGAAAGACGGCCAAAGGTCAGTAGCACCGCACTGAGAAATCCCCAAGGTACCGTGTAGGCGACTGCGAAGGGTAAGATATAGAGCACAAACTGTCCAAAGCGCTCAATTGAAAGACTGTCATCGACGAGTTCTGGTAAGGCGCGTTTGAAAACATTCCCAAGACCAAAGACCAGCGTTAGGATCACGACCGCCGTCAGCGTGGCCACCAAGATCTGGCGGGCAAGGTAGCGATCCAAGATACGGTTCATAAGGAGGGAGACGCCTCGCGCCCGTCAATGCTCGGAATTAAGAGCAGGCAGCTCAATGCGCAAGCTCTCAGGAACAGGGAAAGCGTTGCTGACAGACCTATTTCACGACAGACCCTATCAATTCAGACATTCCCACGCTGACGGAATTCCCCCACCTCAATCAACACCCGCTGTCTATTCATCCTCTACCTTGGAACGATCCTACGTGTGTCCGCGCTCGTTTGGGAATCCTGAAGATCTCCATTGGGGAGCCTAAGGCGGTGGCCCCTTTCACCACCACGGGCACCCAGTCGACCTTTCCGTTAGGCGAATCGAGCCGATCTGCATCGTCGCAACATCCACCGATGAGAATGGATTGACACCAGAAGCTGGCAGCAAGGCGCAGCCGACACTCTTGCTCATAGATGTAGCCAGGGCCATCCACGTGGCGATTCGGTTTCAACAGTCGCTCCAAGCAAAGGTGGTGCCAAGGATCATCATCTCAAAGAACATGACGAACTGATGCGACAGGTCTGATCTGATCGATCTCCAGGCACTCACAACTGGTGGTTCAATCGAGAGGTTGCCGCGCGGCTTTTTCAAGAGAGCCTCGAAGAATCCGCCTTCCGCTAAATCAGGATTGGCCTCCCTAAAGCCCCATGATTCTCAAACATTGGTATTTCTACCAAAGGATTTGAGCCTCTAGGTTTGGTCCCAGACTGCAATAATTACCTCCTACAGCTTTTTAAATCAACCCGTTACAATTTTCACCTTAGGTAATTCAGTCATCTAAAAGACTTGCATTTGCTATTGAATAAGAAATGTTGAATTTCTCTTAAAATTTAGTAAATTTAGCGGTCATGACCTCTCCACACGCCCAAGCAACAAGCAGCGCCTCCTCGAGAAGCTCTGCTCCGAAGGTGTTCCAAGCCCTCGCGATAGCTTTCATCTCCGTGCTCTTGATGAGTTGTCAGTATCCTTCCAACTACGACCAGCCCAATTACAGCCCCTACCAGCAGCCGGCCTACGCCCAAAAGGCAACAGCGCAAGGACAGCGCTACACCGCACCACCTTCCTATGGGCAACCGACCTACCCTTATGGGCAAGCCCCATCGACGTACTCCGTTTCCAACAATCCTATCACCAACCGGGCGCAAGCATGGGCCCAGCGCGCTGAGAGCCGAAAGCCTGTCTACCCAACAAGCAATGGCTCTCGAGGCACTCGAGGCAAACGCCGCCTTCCAAATGCGACCACCGGCGTCTTTGGCCTCCCGCCGCAACAACTTCCCGCCAACTATGGGCAGGCTGCTCCAGTAGCCCAGCAGTATGCTACCACGCCTCAACCCCGCACTGCATCCAACTGGCAAGGAGCACCAACATATACATAACAGCAGCCCTCAGCCGCCGGCTATGGTCCAGGAACTCCATCTCCAGGCGCGGGCTCCTCCAATGGCGGCTACCCACCCTACCCAGGAGGGGGAACCTCAGACCATGGCGCACCCTCAGCTACCAGCGGATCCCGCTATACTATTCAGAAGGGTGACTCGCTCAGCGCAATCGCTCGGAGCCAAGGGGTTCCTTTAGGCACCCTCATGCAGGTCAATGGCCTCAGCATAAACTCAGTCATCCATCCTGATCAAACGCTGATCATTCCAGGACGCTAGTTCAGTCGACACCGACCGGGCGCCGTGGTATCTCCTTAGCATGCAACGCCGCCAACTCCTCCACACCGCCGCAGCCACTGTCGGTGCAGCCGCTCTTGGATCCAAGTCTCTTCTTGCTGCCGACGAGCACCCCTCCAAGCCGGAGCAGGCATCAATGCCCAACCGCATAGGCGTCTCGACCTACTCCTTCTGGCGTTTTCGCAATGAGCCTTATCGCCCAATCGAGAAATGCCTCGATCTTGCCGCAAGCATGGGCTTCGACGGTGTCGAAATTCTGCAAAAACAAATGCCAGACACTAGCAACGAAGCTCTGCAGAATATCAAGCGACACGCTTTCTTGTTAGGCTTAGACCTCATGGGATTCTCCACCCATCAAGACTTCGTTTCTCCTGACAAAGAATCACGCCAGAAGAACATCGACCACACCCTCGACACCATCGAACAGGCCTACCGCCTGGGTATTCCGACACTACGACTCAATACCGGCCGTTGGGGCACGATCAAGACGTTTGATGTACTCATGGCGAACCGTGGCATCGAGCCAATTCTCGAAGGCTACACGGAAGACCAAGGCTTTAATTGGGTAATCGAATCTATTTCGAAACTCATCCCCAAGGCAGCCGAGTGCGGTGTCATTTTAGGTCTTGAGAACCATTGGGGCCTGGGACTCACTCCCGAAGGCGTCCTACGCGTCATCAAGGCGATCGATTCTCCATGGCTGCAGGTGACGCTAGACACAGGCAACTTCCTTGAGGATCCTTACAAGCGCCTCGAACAGCTCGCGGATCGCACCGTTCTCCTTCAAGCCAAGACCTACTACGGCGGTGGCACCTGGTACACCCTGGAGCTCGACTATGCTCGCATTGCCAAGATCATGAAGGCGGCGGACTACAAGGGCTATATCTCTCTGGAATACGAAGGCAAGGAAGATTTGTTAGAAGCGATTCCCAAGAGTCTCGCGCTTCTACGCAAGCACTTCTAAAACCATGCCGTGCCATCTCGCGCGTTGGCTTCTTGCCACGGCCTGCCTAACCACGTTGTCATTCGGTCAGGCCACACTCCAAGTAGACTTACGCGAACCGTCGGCTGATCGATACTCCCGCTACCAAGGAGCCTTTGGAAATGGCAGGTTCGGGATACCGGTATGTGGCGGTCATGACTGCGATGGCGATGGTCTTGTAGACAGCGCATTTGCTTCTATCAATGCATCGGTGGCAAACCGAGCCAATGCGGGGATCGTCACTCTCGTGTGGGGCGCAGATAGCGGCTTTGGCGAAACACTCGACACCCTTTCACTCAGTGACCGCACACTCCGGATCGGTGGAGCCCAAACTCTGGAAGTATGCGGCAGCGAGATCTGGATGGATGACGTCGATGGTGATGGAGTAGGCGATCTCATCATTGGGAGACAGAATTTCTCACCAAACGCCACCCGACGCGGCGCTGGCGCGTTGACCATCCTCTTTGGAGGGCCTGAACTTCGGGCCCTCGCACGCGAGGGTTCCATGTTAGACTTAGCAGGGCCGCCCGCCTCGGTACAACTGCTAGATATCTTCGGTAGCAGCGCGTATGATCGGTTAGGCATCTGGATGCGCACAGGTGATGTCGATGGTGACGGCATTGCCGATATCGTGGTCGGTGCGGACGAAGCGGATGCTCCAAGATCAATCAACGCAGGCGAGGTCTACGTGATCCGAGGCGGGCCTCATTTGCATGAGACGACCATTGTTGATTTGGTCGACTACCCCCCTGCGACTCTCGGTGAGCACGTGACCCTGATCACGCCACCAGACCGATTTCCCAACGGCCACTTCGGAGCGACCGTTCAGTTAGGCGATCTTGACGGCAATGGTAGAGCCGAGTTGGTAGCTTCCGCCGCTCTGGATCGCGCAGGAGCAGCAGTGAGACTAAATGGCGCGCCAGCGGGCACTGGTATCGGGATCGGAGGTATCGGCCGTGGAAGTACGTTCATCTTGTGGGACACCTGGTTTGCTCCAGACCAGTGGGTTTCAGGGCGAGTGATCGCGATCGACGGAGTAGAGCCAGAGATCAGTAGGATCACGGGGGGCCTGCGCAACGCTCACCTCGGTGAAGAACTTTTAGCCGGTGCTGACTTCGATGGAAATGGCCAGCCCGATCTGTTCTTGGGTGATATTCGCGGACGAGGGCCCAACGGCGCGTCCGCAGGAACTGGCTACGTCTTCTTCGATGCCGCTACGATTCGCAGCCGCGGTTTCAACGTCGACGAGATGCCACGCGATGTACGCTGCACGATTATGCACGGCGTCTCGGCCGGGGCACTGAGTGCGGACGCCGCCGCATGGGGAAACCTTGATGGCGACAGATTCGATGACTTGGTCATCACCAGCCCTCATGAAAACCCTAGCTTCCGGGCCAGCGCAGGCAGTCTCCACGCCATCTATGGCCAAGACACGGGTTGGCCAGCCGAGATCGATCTCGCAGCCAATCGTCTTCCTGACACTGTGCGCACTGTTCACATGATCGGTGCCCTCGGCGGTAACGGTGTCGACGCCGGAGACACGCTCGGATACAGCATCGCCGTGGCAGACATGAATGCCGACGGCATGGATGATATCATCACCAACGAGATGCAGGGAAACGGATCTCAATCCCTGGACGTGGGCAATCTCGTTCTCTACAGCGGCAGGGCCCTCCTCCCACCGACGGCTTTTCCGATGTTTGGCCTGGATCTATCCCTTAACCTACACTGGCAAAGCCATCTTCGATTGCGGTATCAGATTGAGCACAGCACCCAACTCGTCGTTTGGACCCCATTCGGCGCCCCCATTGATGGCACCGGCGACCAGATCCATATTCCCATCCAGGCAAACAATGGTCTGTCCTCTTACTATCGGGTCGAAAGCCAGCTGACCGACTAACACTTACCATGTATTGCCCCTCTTGCGAACATCGCCTCGTTGCTGGCCAAGACCGCTGTGATCTCTGCGGCTTCCACATGGGTAAGCTCGATGCCCGCTATGGCAGCCAGATCATGGCGATGGATCAAATCTCGGACACCACGCACTTTCTTCGCATTCATGACCGCGACCACCTTTTGGACAGCATGGATGCCTTCGAGGTTCAGTTTCCCCAGCTATATCCTGCCATCTACATCGCCGAATTGCCTGCCGAAACGAAGCTGCCAGAGTTTGCCACTTGGCTCATCAATCGTGCTCGCGTGTCTGTGCTAGACGAACTCCGGCCAAGCGAGAACACCTACCTCTTTGTCATCGATCTCACCAGCCAATCCATGACGATCACTTGTGGTTACTTCGCAGAGCAATTTGTCAGTGAGAATGACCTCCGGGAACTTCTCGAAGACGCTTCTCCGTATATCGCCGCTGGCGATCTACGCGAAGGGCTAGGCAAACTGATCGAGAACCTCCGCCTCATCCTCCGCCGCAACTATCGGCTGCTCCTAAAGAGCATGAAACCAGGCGGCCCACTGGCTACTCGAGATCCCGGCAAGCCGCTCATGGATCCTACCGAGTAAGATCGCTAGTCGTGGCTGTTTCTGCAGGGCGCACCACTCCCATCCATCCCCTCTCGCCCAC
>JAACDM010000389.1 GCA_009936795.1 Verrucomicrobiaceae bacterium
AAACGATTTGTAATCGCCTCCACGAAATACGGCAAAGCGCTGGCGCGACCGTATGGCTGGCGTATGGGTAAAATAGCAATGCCTGAGCCTTCTACCAATACCACCAAAGAAGCCCTGCTAGTCTCCCTCGCCAATGGAGACGCGAACCAGGCCCAGGCGCTTCTCTCAGACATCACGATTGATGATCAGCGCCGTGCCATCGACCGGCTAAACGCAGCTGAACGGGAGAATCTCATGGCTCTCCTGTCACCCGAGCAGGCTGCCTACATTATAGAACATTTAGCAGAGGCTCAGGCCGTAGACGTGCTTGAGGACATGCCTGCCGACGCGGCAGCAGATATCGTCCAGGAACTCCCTAAGGAAGTAGGAGGCGATTTACTCCGAGAGATGGGTGCCCACGATGCCTCTGCCATCCTAGCGGAGATCGATGATTCAGAGGATCAGGCCCATCTCCAGGATCGTGTCGCCTACGGAAAGGACACCGCAGGCGGCCTCATGGATTCGGATATCCTTGCTTTTCAGCGGAGCGCCACCATCGGCGATGTCGTCCAGTCTCTTCAGGAAACAGCCGAGGCTTCGGATGAACCCGATATTCAATACGTTTATGTAGTGGATGAAGACGAGCATCTCGTTGGCGTCCTCAGGCTACGCGATCTCGTCCTCAGTCGCGGTGCCCTTCCCATCGACGAGGTCATGCTCACAGAGCCCTTCCGGGTCAGCGTGAATCATACGTTAGAGGATCTCGATGACATCTTCGAAGCCAGGCCCTTTCTTGGGCTACCTGTCGTTGACGAACACGACGTTCTTCGTGGGATCGTCTCACGAGACAACGTGCAAGAAGCACTCGCAGAAAGGCAAACGGACTCCTTCCTCAAATCTAGCGGGATCATTTCGGGCGAAGAACTTCGCAGCATGCCGCTTCACGAACGCTGCATCCGCCGCCTCTCCTGGCTTGCACCTAACATCGTTTTAAACTTGATTGCGGCTAGCGTCATCGCGGCTTATGAAGACACGCTTCAAGCCGTCGTCGCCTTGGCCATCTTTCTTCCCGTGGTTTCAGACATGAGCGGCTGTTCAGGAAACCAAGCCGTCGCCGTAAGCATCCGCGAGCTTACGCTTGGTCTACTCAAACCAGCCGACTACCTCCGTGTACTTCTCAAGGAAAGCATGCTCGGGTTCTTCAACGGGTTCGTTCTCGGTTGCATATTAGGTACCATCGTCTTCGTGATGAAAGGCAATCTCTACCTCAGCCTTGTCATCGGCGGCGCCCTAGCATTAAATACCATTGTCTCTGTCCTGATTGGCGGACTCGTTCCCCTGCTCCTCAAGCGCTTCAAGGTCGACCCTGCCCTTGCTTCCGGCCCCATTCTCACAACCTGTACAGACATGTGTGGCTTCTTCCTCGTCCTCAGTCTCGCTTCGTCCGTGCTAAGCCGGTTGACTTAAAGACTACTTCCACGGGTCAATAATCGCTTTGATCACCTGCAAGTTCTCGACATCCGCTAGAGCCTGAGCAGCCTCAGCAAGTCCGTAATCTCGGGAAATCATGGAGGCCCAATCTAACTGATCCTTTGTCCGCGCCATCATGGCCATACTTCTGTAGACATGGGTGAACTCTGAGCCCCAGCAGCCTCGGATATCGAGGTGCTTCTTGTTGATATCGAGATGGGGATTCAATGTCACGTCACCGTTGTCAGTGTATTGACCGACAATCACATACGTGCCCGCATCTCGCACCATGCGAACGCCTTCAGCAACCGCTGCAGGATTACCACTGGCTTCGATCACCACATCCGCACCCCATCCCTGAGTTCGATCGAGGATAGACGCAATGCGATCTTCAGAAGAAAGACCTCGAATATCGATAACTTGATCCGCCCCAAAGCTCGTTCCCATGGCGAGCCGTTGCTCCGGCGCTCCCAACAAGATGATCTCCCCCGCTCCAGCCATACGAGCAAAAGCCACCGTGCTCAGGCCAACGGGCCCGCTTCCTTGAACCACAACCGTATCACCTAACTGAATGGTCGCACGCTCCACCGCATGAAATGCCGTTGGCAT
>JAACDM010000390.1 GCA_009936795.1 Verrucomicrobiaceae bacterium
CTAGTTGATCGGCTTCACGTAGACCATGTGAGGCTCATCGTC
Organism: Verrucomicrobiaceae bacterium; assembly: GCA_009936795.1. Lineage (GTDB taxonomy): Bacteria > Verrucomicrobiota > Verrucomicrobiia > Verrucomicrobiales > DEV007 > JAACDM01. The sequence continues at coordinate 43 of JAACDM010000390.1, forward strand.
TGTGAAGAGGATCTGGATGATGTCCGTCACTTCAGCAGATCCTTTACCTTCTCCTCGACTAGCTTCAAAGCGACAAGCGGCCAGGTAAAGATCCTCACTCAAGCGCTCAACTTCCGGCATGATTAACAAGGTTAGCTTTCGATTCGGACGGATCAAATAGTAGTGCTCGAAGGATTGATTGATCTCGGTCAGCGACCGATCCGCATCAATATAATACGTCGGGTCACTGAGGAAATTGATCTGATCTAAATCTGTACGCGCACACCCAGCTTTATAGTAATTCTCACAGAAATGCATGAGCAGAAAGTGCCGCTCCGCTTTCGTGAGAGGCGTTCTCTCACGCACCTCGTCATTGAGAAAGGCCGAGATCACAGGTTTTCCGTTAGACCCTTTTTTGATACCGTAACAGCGCTGCAGTGTCCATTTGCGCAAACGCCTCGCATTCAACGCAAGATAAACATAGCGAACACGCACCTCAATGAGCCCCTCCGGAGTTTCCGTAACCTTGGGAGATTCTTGAAGATACTGCCAACGCTGCGGCCAGATCGACTGATCATTCGTCAGGGTCTCACGAACCCTCTCTCGCGACACGACGCCTTCATACAAGTAGTCCACCTCACGATCAAACCACGCCTCTTCACCTTCAGCCCTCTTCGACTGCAGGTAGCGCTGAACAAGACGAACAGCCCCCTCTTGCCCCCAGACAAGTTCACCGCTAGAAGCAGAGGTATCATCAAGCCCTCTATCATAGCACGCTACAATTTCGCTCACTGAAACACCGACCGGCTTTGGTGCAGCCTTCAACTGTTGCATCAACCTATCCCTTTGTTCAGCAATCTCGGCTTCTGACCAGTAGAGCTTTGGAGGCACCGACACCATTTTCAACGGCAGAGAGGGCTCTCCCATTCTCATGGGTTTCGCAACACCCCAAGCGACTACCAGCACGAGCGCCAATAAGCCAGTGCCCACTGCCCACAGAATCTGCGGGCCTGCCGTTCTGCTGAGCAAGGCGTCTTCAAGCGCGATGGCAAACACATCGGCGGTCTCGTAGCGCTCCCCAGGTGACACCGCCATCGCCTTGAACACCGGGGCATCCACCGCTTTGGGAATGCCGGACCTAGCTGAAGGTGGACTCGGATCATTGCTTGGAAGTCCACCCATAAGCATCTCGTAGGCGAGGCACCCAAGACTGTAGATGTCCGCCCGTTTGTCCACTTGCTCAGCATTTGCCTTCCCGCGCTGTTCCGGTGCCATGTAAACCGGCGTACCCACGGACGATTCAGCTAGCCCCAGATGCGCCGATCCCTCGGAAGATGCCGCCAGCCCAAAGTCGGCCACGCGCACACGGCCATCACGATCCAGCAAGAGATTCTCTGGCTTGATATCCCGATGAACAAAGCCTTCAGAATGAGCCTGCGACAACGCAGAGGCCGCTTCTTTGATCACGCTCACCACCTTCTCATGAGGTAGCGGACCGTCACGCATCATCCCACGCAAATCACCTCCCGACGCATACTCCATCACAGTATAACTTTCCCCGCTCATCTCTCCGGAATCGATGACTGAGAGAATGTGTGGGTGCTGCAACTGCGCGAGACTCACAGATTCTCCTTGAAGCCTTTCCAACCCCTGTCGAGAAACCGCACGGTCTTGACGAAGAAACTTGATCGCTACAGGTCGATCTAACGCGGTCTGGGTAGCCTTGTATACGGTACCACATCCCCCTCTTCCCAACACCTCTCCTATCACATAACCCGGCACCAAATGAGCGCGTTCGCCTTCGAACCTGCCCTCTCCTGGCAAACACACCCCATCTTCCTCGCCGCCTTCGAACTGAGTCGAGAGAACGCAGCGCGAGCAGATCGCCAACCCAGGGCGTTCCCACGCAAACCCACACTTAGGGCACGTTTTCCCGAATTCTGGAGCTGCCGTACCCATTGCTGGTGAATCGGAACTCTTTCTCGGTGTGAATGCAAGCTCGAGACGCTACGGAAATCGCTCGGCAGTATTTACCAACCATGCTAGCCTCCAGTGCCCCCTACCCGTAGCAATGCCCCCGCCGGTCCCCGAACAGCAACGTTTTGAAGAAACTCGCTGGAGTCTTATCTCTCGCGCGGGTGGGAACGATGTCAGTGCCAAAGATGCGATGGATGAGCTCTGCCGACGCTACTGGTATCCTGTTTACGCCTATGTGCGCCGGTCTGGTCAATCACCCGCGGATGCCGAGGACCTGACTCAAGACTTCTTTGGGCGGTTCTTTGCCGAAGGTACCCTACGCCAACTTGATCGCGAACGAGGCAAATTCCGCAGCTACGTTCTCAAGGCGGTGAAGAATCAGCTCATCAGCAATCACTTACGAAACCACACCCAGCGCCGCGGTGGGCATGTGACGCGGATTCCACTCGATCAGGAGGTCGCTGAGGCCCGTTTCGCCCAGCCCCTGCCGACGAGTGAAGCATCGCCCGAGCGCCTATTCGATCGAGAATGGGCCGTCACGGTCGTCGAATCCGTGCTCGAGAAATTGCACCTCGAGTACGATCAGCTAGGAAAGGCTGCTTTCTTCAATTCCTTGCAAGAAATCATCCAAGGTCGCCCAGAAAGTCATTTCTACACCGATCTGGCCAAGCGCTTTGAAATGACCGAGAACGCCGTCCGCGTGGCCGCACATCGACTGCGCAGCCGCTACGGTAAGCTCTTGAAGGATGAGGTGGCCGATCTTCTCGACAATCCGACCGAAGAACAGATCCGCGAGGAGATCCGTTATCTCTTTGAAGCGCTGACGAGTTAGTCGCTTTCTTGTCGGCCATTTGGTGTTAGTCCGGTAATCTGTCTTCATGATCCTTTACGGACTCGAAACTGAGTATGGCATCAGCCGAGAAAGGCCTAGAACCGACTATGACGTCGTGGCCGAATCCATTGCGCTAGTCCAAGCGGCGACACAATCAGGTGTGCGCATGCGTTGGGATTATTCCTATGAGGATCCGCACGTCGATGCGCGTGGGTTCCGAGTCGACGCCCTGCGTCAAGATACAGATGAGGCGAACTATTTCGCTCAAGATGCGGCACGCCCTCTGAGTTTCTCAGAGATCAAGAGCGATCTCGCTCTCAAGAACGGCGCTCGCTTCTACAATGATCACGCCCACCCAGAGTACTGCACGCCAGAATGTCGAACGATCGCGGACCTCGTCGAGCAAGATCAGTTAGGCGATCGGCTCGTCACGGAATGCGCCGAGGAGCTTTCCGCAAAGACTGCAGAACGCGACGAAGGCCGCGTGCGACTTTACAAGAACAATACCGACTTCCAAGGGCACAGCTATGGCTGCCACGAGAACTATCTTCTCCCACGCGACCTCGCTTGGGAGAACGTCAGTCGAGGCATGCGCGCTTTCCTCGCGACGCGTCAGATCTTCTGTGGAGCAGGTAAATTTGGGTGGGAAGACGAAGATCGCTATGTCGGTCCAGGCTTTCAAATCGCACAGCGGAGCGGCTTCTTCTCGGTTATGGCAAGCGTGGACACCATGCAGAAGCGGCCACTCATCAACACGCGCGACGAACCCCACGCCGATCCCGAAACATGGAGGCGTTTCCATGTCATTGTGGGCGATGCAAACATGTCCCCCTATGCCACCTATCTGAAAGTCGGCTCCACGGCCTCCGTGCTTGCCATGCTAAATCAAGTCGATCCAGCTCGCCTGCCTCAACTTGACGATCCTGTCGGCACCATGCGCGAAATATCCCGCGATCCAAGTTGGTACTGGGATTGCGATCTAAAGGACGGTTCTCCCACAACCGCCATTGAGATTCAACGCCAATACTGGTCCTTGGTTCGGGAAGTCCTTCCCTAACCAACCGATGGGTTTCAGTTAGATGATTGGGAACAAATCCTAGATGATCTGGAGAAGGGACCGGAAACCACCGTAGACCGGTTAGACTGGACAGCCAAGCTCGACATCGTGTCTACGTTCCGCGATGCGGAGAATCTTGGCGAGGAAGACCCATGGCTCATCAGTTTGGACCTTTCGTATCATCTGTTAGACGAAAGCGAAGGGCTTTACTATGGTCTACGCGATCAAGGCCAGTTCAGACACCCTCCCGGGGTCACCACGCTATCGGAGGGACAATTTCCGCCGCCCACCGACACACGCGCCCGCGTCCGCGGTCTCTGTATCGAACGCTTTGGGCAACACGTTGAAGCCGCCCAATGGGACCACGTGCGTCTACGGGACAAGACCGCCGCACTCGAGCTAGATCTACGCCGACTCTTCACTCCCGAGGCTGTCGAGGAGGCCGTGGCCGTCATTGAAAAAGCCCGTCGGGTGGCAGATCTTTCGCCGCTACTCTTTGCAAAGCCCTTCAAATCTGTTTAGAGTCCTCTCATGCCTGAATCAGCCAGAAGAACGCGGCCTCCCGCACCGGCACCAGGCGGCGGTGGGGATGACGAAGGGGAGGGACCATCCACACCCAAGGTGGAGAAGCCGAATACAGACGATTTGCTCGAGCGCATGCGCAAAGTGGATCCCGATCAGGCACGGCGCTATCGCCAGCGAACTGGAGAATGAAATCACCGTCCGCACCTCAACCACGGATGGATGGCGACTTCCTCAGCCTCCTTCCCGAGCATCCACTTTCACGTGTTCTAACAAGTGATTCCCAGGCACTCGCCGGTCATCAAATCGAGGCCACAACTGTCCTGGCCTTTCATTATCGCCAAGGCGTGCTCATGGCTGGCGATCACCGCGCGACCGCAGACAATCTGATCTTCTCGGATCGTGTCGATAAGATCCTCCCGCTCGACAGCGATTCCCTCATGGCCATCGCTGGCTCTCCCGCCGTCGCCTTGGAAATGGCACGCACACTAGAAACGAGCTTCGAGTTTTACCGAAGGAGCCAGCTGCAAACCATGAGCTTGCAAGCGAAGACCCGCGCACTCTCACAACTGCTTAAAGAGAACATCCCCATGGTGATGCAGGGCATCGGTACAGTCGTACCTATCTTCGCCGGAGTCGATTACTCATTGCCTAAGCCAGCCCCCACGATTCATTTCTATGATCCGTTAGGTGCTCAATTTGAAACCACTAGCTTTGCATCGTCAGGATCCGGCGCAGGAAATGTGAAAAGCATTCTCGCCTTCCAAGAACGTTGGGGCAGCCCGGCCCCGCACAAGATGGATCTGAAACAAGCCACCACCTTTGCCCTGCGTTTGCTCACCACGGCAGCGCAGTTTGACTCGGCCACAGGCGGCGTGGACCCACGCCTAAATCGCTACGCCTCGGTCTATAGTTTGCGTCCTGGCGAGGTCCGCCAGGTCACCGATGAAGAACAAGCTCAATGGTGGGGCAAGGAGAAGAAGGCATGAGCGAACTATTTCAATGGCTCGAAGCCATCCATGACCGCGGCGAGTATGTTCGCGACCAACTTTCGCATGCCACTCCTGTCTTTGCCCTTTCTCGCCCAGAAGGAATCTTGCTCGTAGGCGTCGGCTTGGGTCAGTCAAAGGTCTTTGAGATCTATGACAGGCACGCGATCGCCGCACTTGGCAACCCGGTCGATATCGAGAAGATTCGTCAAACCGCTATTGAAGCGGCGCATCTAGAAGGCTTCAACCGATCTCCGCAGGACGTCACCTTGCGACGACTCATGAGCTACTCACTCAGCCCTGCACTTAAAAATAGCTTCGAGAGCGTCTTCCAGCCTCCACTCATTGTGGAGGGTGTCTTCGCTGAAGTCGGGGAGACCCCTCAAGACGATGTCCTCATGGAGTTCAGCCATGATGGCAACTTTGGGGTCGTTCACGATGGCCTCGCCGTTGTGTCATCCAACACAGCCGCCGCCACGCAAGCCAAGGATTGGCTGCGCACGCGCCTCAAGCCTCATTCCAACCGCAATCGCGTATTAGGTCTCTTGTTAGCTATGTGGCAAGCCATGACCAATGAGGAACGCATTGGAAACTCCATCAAATGTGCCAATCTCGAAACTGTCGATCTTGGCGGACGCGTCCTAGAAATGGCTTTGCTAGACCGCAAGACACCGAACAAAGTGAAATATCAGGCCCTCGCAGGCAATGCCTAACTCGTCGCGCAGGCGTCTCATTGGTCTGGAAACCGAGTATGGTTGCCTAGTCGAGGATAACCTGCCGATGCATCAAGTGATCGGTCGTCTGCGCGACTGGTTTTTTGAGAACCAGCGCCATGGATTAATCGATGTTCATCACCGTGACTGGGACGACCCACCCGGCAACGGCGGCTTTCTATTCAATGGTGGTCGCATGTATGAAGACATGGGACATCTGGAGATGTGCACGCCTGAGTGTTCCAGTTTCCTTGAGGTCGTGCACTATGATCGGGCGAATGATCACCTGCTTGCTCAAGCGCTCCACGAGTTGGAACTCGACGACACTGTCAGTATCATCCGCAACAACATCGACCACTACACGGGAGCAACCTTTGGATGTCACGAGAACTACTCCCTTGATCGACAAGCCGTTTCCTCCGACGAAGCCATCTTTTCATTGCTCACCTTTCTCACACTCCGCAGCCTCTACACAGGGGCAGGCCGTGTGGGCGGGCTAGAAACTCAGCGGCAACTCATGCGCCAAGAACGCGAGCCTCTACTCGACAACTTCGATGGGTTCCAAATCACTCAACGAGCAGACTACGTCGAGAACGATTTCTTCAGGTGGGTCCAGGGGAACCGGGCGATCATCAACACACGTGACGACCCCCTCGCCGATCCTACCCTCTATCGGCGTCTGCACGTACTCCACGGCGACACAAATGTACTACCAGGAGCAGCCTTTCTTAAAATCGGCACCACGGCTCTTATTCTCGACCTCTTAGAGATCGACGACTTACCGATGCTCCGCCTACACGAACCCGTGAGCACGCTAAAACAGATATCCTACCAAGCCGAAGGCCCCTGGCAGGTATTTATGAACCCCGCTGAAACCTGCAATGCGGTTGACGTGTTAGAAATCTATCGCGAACGAGCCGCTCAACACTTCACGGGGCGCGACACCGAAACCGATGCCCTTCTGGATCTATGGAAGCGAGCCAACGAGGCCTTCGCTAGCAATGACCCTACCGGCATGGTCGGCATCCTCGATTGGGTCACCAAGCGCTACCTCTTCCAACACTTCTGCGAAGCCGAGCGAATCGATCTGAACAACGACTGGCTCCAAGCTCAGGATTTAGAATACCACCACATTTCCCCAGAGCGCAGCCTTGCCCACCCGCTCGCTAAAGATGGCCATTGGTCGCTAAACCTTGAAGCGGCGGTCAAGCGATGCCTAACAGAGCCGCCTCCGGACACCCGAGCTCTCGCGCGTTCCCGGTTCATGAGACAGATTGACCCTTTAGATGAAAACTACATCATTGACTGGGACTGCGTCCGCTGGGCAGATCGTATGGTCGCCTTTCCAGACCCCTATGAACTACACCCTACGGTCACTCAGAACCCTGACGAGCTTACCGACAACAGCGCAGGCTGGCCAGAGGACGATTGAACCTACACCCCAAGGTAGGCTAACACTTAATTTATGAGAATAGACTATCCTCAAACTAGTTTCTGTAATGCAGAAAGAAATAAAAAACCACAGCGAGCTCATTGACGAGCTTTCCTTAAAGTATGATTTATTGTCTGGGAGTTCCCAGCACTGGATCGGGCTTGCTGGGGGGCCAGGGAGCGGAAAGAGCACCGTCGCAGGTAAGATAAAAGAAGCTCTCCGTGACCAGGTTGATATCATTCCGATGGACGGCTATCACTACTCTTGTTCTGAACTGAACGAGATGGAGAACCCTGAGCAAGCCCATGAGAGAAGGGGGGCACCATTCACATTTAACTCACGAAAGTTAGTCGATGATCTGATCGAAGCACGTCGAACTGGGAGTGGCCACTTCCCAGATTTTGATCACAAAGAACGCGACCCAGTAGAGGGTCGTATCTCCCTGAAACCGGGAAAGAGGATCGTAATCGTGTAGGGAAACTACTTGTTGTTAAACGAACATCCTTGGAATCGGCTCCAAAGCGAGGTGTTTGACGAAGGGTGGTTTCTCTATGTTACTCTCGAAGAATGCAAACGGCGCGTCTTGAAACGGCATCATCAGGTGATGAAGATGTCGCGAGAGGAATCCATGTGGAGGCTGATGACCAACGATGGCCCGAATGCGGAACTGGTAATTCAAGAGTCGATTGGAAATGCTGATAGATTAGTCGAGATTCGGAACCATCCATCGGGAGATGAAGTGGCATGACGGCCAACCAAGGACCAGACCTTCTATCGGAAAGAGGTTGCAGCCCCCACACCAACCTCAACACAAACAACCAAACCTAGGCGTCTCTGCGTGAGTCAATCCCCACAAACCCGCCTCAAAACACGAACCGCTTAAGGCGCAGTCGGAGCGTTCTTGCCATACTGGACTCGATAGAATTGCTGACTCGGGTTTGCGGCCGGATCCTGAAAGTACAAGTTTAACTTGGGTCGTTCACTCGCTGTCGGGCTCTCAGTCGCTGAAATTGCGTAACGCTGCTCGTTGACGCCGATGTCGGCATCCAGATTGATCCGCAGGAAGAGGTACTTGCCGCCTGCATAGGATGGATTGGCTTCGTAGAATGAATTCAAGTATTGAGTCAATCCGCTGACCGGATTGGAGGTCACGGTTTCCCCACGGTTGCTCGTCGTATAATCAAAGATCGCATCTTCTAGCTTTACCACTTCTGGATTGCCACTGGGAGATTCGCTATACTCGAGTATGGGGCCGGAGTCATCCTTAATTCCGAGTATCCACAGATCCGCATCCCATTGCGCAAACGTCCGAACCACGGTCACTTTAGTTCCGCTAGAGCGATCTTCAGCGGAGCGGTCACCGTCGGCAGTTCCAACACGAAAACAGCATTCCGTCCGCCAGCAGAAGACGTGGAACCGGTTCGCAAAGTACTGAAGCCTTGGATCGCAGTCACCGGTGGCCCCTCTGCCAATCCATAGTCCACGGAGTCACCCTCGACGGTCTCGCTGCTGGTGAAGCCAGCGTTGGTGAGGCTAAGTGTCGTTGGAGTTCCCCCGCCCTCGATAGTCCCGGACGTCTGCCAGCTCAATAAACCGGGTGATTTCTCGATCCGACAGAGGGACGCGTCTCCCACCTGCATGGTGATTGAGCCTCCCTGCCGGTTCGCAAAGGAATCCGATACGTTGAGGAACCCGAACTCCTCCACAGTGCCGACCAGTTCAGCCGTCAAAGAAGCACGTTCGCCTGGGTGAGAAGCGGAAGTAAATTGGTTAATGATCTCGTACGGGTCGGCGCCTACACTGGTATCATAGAGTTCGTTCCAGCCGGGTTCGTCTGAGTAGTTACCGATCTTAAGACCATCTGAACGCCGCAACCCGATATGGGGAACTACAGCCGCCATGGGGAATTCCGGATCAATGTTATAGGAAAACAGGAAAGAATCTCGCCAATCCCCTGGAGTGGCACCGGTAAGAAACGGAAGTAGGCTGCGCCCTTGCATGCTCGAGGGAATAGGAACTCCAGCAATATCTAAAACCGTCACTACCACATCCAAGTTCAGCGCCATCTGATTCACAAGCAGAGGGCCAGGCTGCACCTTGGGATAGCGGATCATGAAGGGAATTCGAAGGCTCTCTTCGTAGGCAGAACGCTTGTCCCCAAGCCGATGTTCGCCGCGGAAGAATCCGTTATCACTGATGAAGAAAACTGCGGTGTCCTCGGCGATCTCTAAATCGTCCAGAAGCGCTAACACATCGCCGACATTCTGATCGATGCCGACCACCGTCCGCATGTAGCTTCGCAGCTCACCAATACTCGCCCCCTCATTCGCATCCGGGGCAAAAGGCGGCGGAACCGTGAGGTTAGGAACGGCAACAGGCGTGTCCGTCGAGAACAAGTCTGTGCTGCGGGCCGGCGGCTGCCAAGGCTGGTGGGGCGTCTTGAACCCGAGAAACGCTAGAAAGGGACGCTCCGCAGCGTGCTGAGCCGAAATGAAATCCTCTGCATGCTGCGTCGAAACGTCATCGACCCAATCGCTCTCTGACGAAGTAAAAAGCAAGTCACCAACTTCATCAAAGAACTCCGTATTAAAGTAAGTGCCCTGCCCTTTAATCGTGACGGCGGTATCAAATCCGGGGCGTGCTTTCTGGTTGCCCATGTGCCATTTCCCAAAGTATCCCGTCGCATAGCCCTCGTCTCGTAACAACGTAGCATAGGTCGTGGCCGAGGCAGGGAAGTCAGTGTGGTTGTCAGTCACTTGGTGAATGTGAGGGTACTGGCCCGTCAGCATCGTGGCCCCTGAAGGAGAGCAAATGGAATAGACCACAAAAGCGTTGTTGAAATGCACTCCCTCGCTCGATAGCCGGTCCATGTTTGGCGTCCTTTGCGTTGGGTCGGTAAGCCAAGGGAAACGCGCTCTACGTCCGCTCGCCTCAATCGTCTCCTGCATGTAACTCGTCGCATCCCATCGCTGATCATCGGGGATAATAACAATGATATTAGGGCCGTCCGCGATCGGACGAGGATCTTGCGTGGGATCGATGGCCATGAATCCGTCGTCCTGATCCTGAAAGGTTCCGGAAAAGGCAATGTTATCAATCTGAGCATGTCCGGCCCCGGCATTCCCCGACCAGACGAACCGAAACGAGGCCTTTTGACCTGGCGCAATGCGCGTGGTGGAACCGATGGCGGCTTCGATGCTCTGGGAAACATTCTCAGTGCCTCTGGCAGCCCAAGTATGCCCATACAACCGTGTGCCATCCTCGACTTCGGATCCCGTGGTGACATTGATCAGTTCCCCGGAGTCCGCTAGGTATCGAAGCGCCAACGTGTTGGGTGAAGTCGCCGGGTTGGCCAACCCACGCGCATCGAAGTGGATGTGCTCCAGCCCGAAATGGTAGTCACTGTGGTTCGTGATTGAGATGTCGCCTCTCAACGGGTTGATCCCCCCAGCCTCCGCGAACTTCCACGAGCTCGTTCCCTCGTTCACTTCGCCATTCGGCGGCGGATTCCCAAACGGCCCGATCCGACGTCCTGGAGAGCCGTCGGCAAGCGCGGCATTCGTGATCGTCAGCGCCTCACCGAAAGTGGGACCGTTTAGAAAGTCGTTGTTGCTAGCCTGGCCAAACCCACCCCAGCCATCAGCCGACGCATTGCGCCCGACGTTGCCACTCAGGTAACGCCTTCCCACATTCGATCCCCGCGGTGTGGGATCATACGTGGAATTCGTGTCAGGTGTGTCGTCTTGAATCCCCGAATTGTTGTTGCCAGCGGTGGCGTTTTCGAAGGTTTGCCATCCGATGACATGCCGCTGAGCAGAGGCGCTTTGGACGAGAAAGAAGCCCGCAATGAATAACAACACGCAACAAGTGGAGTCGGCATTGAAACGAGGGAATAGACTCAACGGAAAACTGATTAGAGAACCAGTGACAATAGCACAGCTGGCTAGCGCTTGCGCCGGAGCACGCCACAACCTCCAGCCAGCGCCAAAAGAATGATGACGCCCGGCTCGGGCACCGCCGCAGGGTCGATCAGCGCAAACCCATTGTTTTGATCTTGAAACGTGCCAGAGAAGGCAAGGTTATCGATCTGTGACTGTGCAAAATCAGTGTTAGAGCTCGTCCAGCGAAAGCGGAAGATCGCTGAATCGCCAGGAGCGAGTCGGACGGACGTCCCGAACCGGGCTGCGAGGCCCACGGAGCGGTTCTGAGCTCCAGGGGATCCAAAACTAATCGCTTCGATGATCGCATTGTCGGCGATCTCAACACCATTATCGCTCAGCACGAGATTGCTCCCGGTCGCTAGATAAATCAGGTCGAGATTCATTGGGGAGTTTGTTGCCCCTCGCCTCGCGTCGTAGTGGACAGTCTGCAGCCGGAAGGGGAAAACACTCACATTGGTGACAGAGACATCTCCAAACTCCTGGTTCCCGTTCGTCTGGAATTTCCAGGCACTGCTGGTGGCACCCTGCATATTCTGCCGGGTGCCTGGCGTGCCGCTGAGCCCATCCACGTTCGAGTCAGGGACATCGACGATGCTAAGTCCGTTGCCAAAGTCAGCTCCCTGGAGGAAGGTATTCGTAGTCGTTTGCCCGAATCCTTGACGGCCTAGAGAAGAGGCAGAACGGCCCCGATGCCGCCGCTGAGGTAGTGCGAGCTTGTAGTCGCATCGAAGGTTGAATTGCTATCCGGAGTCGAATCATTAATACCCGAACTGTTGTTGGCACCAGCGTTGTCGAACGTCTGCCAACCGATCGCATTGAGGAGATTATTTCCTCCGTTACTTCCAGCGAGGACAACGGCAAAAGCGTATTGTGGGAGGCACAGAGCGACTGCCAGCGGGAGAGGGATACGCATAGGGGATGGGGTCTGTTTTCAGGTTCAATACGGTGGGTAACTGAAAGATCCGATTCCGCTGAGCCAGCAGCTTTCGAGGCGGCCTCACTACAAGTTCGGATTCGCAGAAATCTTAGTATTAGAAGGCACCCTATTTTTGAAACAAACGGGTAATCAATTATCGTCTCATACCGTTTTTATACATGGCAGGCCTTGTTGGAGACACATTCCAATCAGAAAGAGACGCCAGCCTCAGCAAGCTCGCACAGAAACGTCGTCCACAGCCCACAAGATCACCTTTTTAACAAAGAAACTTCTGCGACTCCGCGTGAGCCAATTCTCACAAGCACACCTCATTCCCTCAACGACTGCACATACTCAATCAGATCCACCATCTCCTGCACCCCAAGATCCGCTTCCAAGCCATCAGGCATAAGCGACCGGTCCGTACTCTTAAGCGTCTTCACCGCTGACCGAAGAATCGTGCGCTCATTCCCATCCAGCTGCACGACAATCAGACTATTTCCCGTCTCCGCTCGGATCAGTCCATACAACGTCTCTCCACCCTCTAACTCTAGCAAATAGCTTAAATACTTAGGTTCCACATTCCGACTCGGATCGACAATCGCCGCTAACAAACCAGCAGCCGACTTGTCCGTGATCGAACGCAAGTCCGGCCCAATCGCCTTGCCCACGTCCCCAACCTGATGACACAGAGCACAGCGCGCTTCAAAGATCACCTTCCCAGACGCCGTATCCCCATCCAACGCCAGTGCCGGACGAAGCGCCGCCACCACGTCCAAGCGACTACTCGTCGACTGTGCAAACAACGTCTTGGCGCGCTGAGAAACAGCTTTGTCTGGATGACCACTCAACTGTTGCCGACGCGACGCATCTAACAGACGACCGTATGCAGGCACCTCCTCAACCGCATCAAGCAGGCGAGCACACCAGTCTTTCCGCGAAAGCAACGCTGCCAGAATCGCCTCTCTCGTCGTCGGCTCACTCGCCGACAACGCTTCTCGCAAATACCCAAACGAAGCTCCATCTCCCAGCGTACGCAACCGAGCCGTTGCCGCTAATTGCAACGCGAGCGGATGTATTGGGCTAAGCAAAGCCGCTAACACAGGCGCATCATCTCCTTCTCCACGCGCCAAAAGCCCTATCGCCGCCACCCGATGGGCTTCATCCGTCGTCGTGTCTTGGACCAACGTGCGCGCTCTGCCAAACAGCTCCTCCAACCGAGGGTCCACAATGGGCTCCTCAAGATGGTCCAACCACGCCGCGCACAATTCCATGCTGGAAGCTGAATCAGAAACGAACGTCTCTATCATCGCTTCGGAACCCTCACCGCCTCGCCGCGCGGCCATGACAGCTAATCCCTTCGCAAAGCACTCATCATCGATCAACGCGGCCACCAAAGCGTCGAAGTGCAGGTCTGCTGAACTCATCACCGCCGCATGGACAAATGGATCACTGCCATCTTGCTTCGCCACACTGATGAGAGCCGCCGCCGCCTCCTCACCAGGAACAGAGCCCGCCGTCAGCGCCACTTGCAAACGCACACGCACATCATCATCTTCACAAAGTCGCTCAAGCATCTCAGGAGCGTGTGCGGCAAGTCGACGCACGTTAGGATCGTCATCCACCGCAGCACTTAGCCAAGGAAACGTTCCCGGCAACGATTGCAACGCGCTGTAAGCCTGAAACCTCGCCATAGGAATCCACTGAGTCTTGACGACCTCCTCCGCCGCCTTCCGATCACCACGCTCCATCAGCAATCGATGTGCCGTGTCCCGAACATGCCCATTCGAGCTTCCCATGTCCCGAACCAAATCATCGAAATCTATCCGAGCAAAGGTTTCTCTTTCTTTCGCTATGATCCGATAGATCCTACCGCGATCCTCTCCATGCCGATAAAACGGTCGAAGCTCATTTTGCCCTTCTTGAGGCAACCAATCCGGGTGCTCGATCATGTAACGATACATGTCGACTACATAAAGCGCCCCATCCGGCCCCGTACGCGTACTTACCGGCCGACACCAGCGATCCGCCGAAGCAAAGAAATCCTTCTCACCATCATCGCCGCGCGCTGCTGTGAAGGTCACGCCATCCCGATCTAACACATGGTGCTGCACCACATTGTGAAACGGCTCACAAGTAAACGCATGCATCCTTTCCGGACTAGACGGAAACAACAAGACATCCCGATAAATAGAAATCCCACAAGCCGAGGTGTAACGCCCGGCGTGATCAAACCCATGAAAACGTTTCTGAGGAGGCTTGTTAGGAAACACCCGAGGCGCTTGCCCACGCAATTGCCGACGCGGATCCCGAGCCGGGTGGAAAGCATTGCGCCTCAGATAGTGATCCGGAAGGACATAATGCCAGAGCGGATACGAATTCTGCACTCCAAACCAGTTCCCCCAGTCATCGCGCACACGACCATACTGTGAGGGACCTGAAAGCGCTTCCAGCTCCCCGCTATCAGGTCGAAACTTAAAATCACGACTGCCAATGGCAGTCTTCTTGCCCGTCTTCGTGCTCGTAATCTCCGTCTTCACCCCAAAGCCCGCATGGTGCCCCCCACTCGCCGCGTAGATCCACCCATCCAATCCCCAACGCAGCGAGTTCACGCGCAGTTGCTGGTTCCCTTCGATGAATCCCGTGAACAACACCTCCTGCTCATCGGCGCGACCATCGCCATCCGTATCCCGCGCAAAGAGAATGTCAGGCGCCGCCGTGATCAGCACGCCATCACGCCAAGGCATCACGCTCGTCGGAAACGAAAGCCCATCTAGAAACAAGACAGATTTCTCAAACACTCCATTGGCATCCGCATCCTCCAACCAGCGCACGCGGCCACCGGCTTTGCCCTTGCCATCGATGCCGTAGGGATAGTCCGCCATCTCCGACACCCAAAGCTTCCCGTCCGCATCCCAATCGATGGCCACAGGATCCCTAACAAACGGCTCAGCAGCAACTAGCTCCAACTCAAAGCCATCCCTTACATGAATCGACTTCATCGACTGCTTGGGCGAAAGCGGTGGCGACTCGGGAAGTTGCGCCACCCGCACCTGCTCAGAAACTTTGGCTTCCGTCAGGGCCCGATCAAAGAGAGCGACCTCATCCATCTTTCCCTCGAAATTCGCCGTATTCTCGCGGTCGCCTGCGAAATAGAGAGGACCACCCTGCCGCGCGGGCCCCGCTCCTTCAATCTCCAGCCTGCCATTCAAGAAGACTTTAACCGCATCGCCTTTTCGCACGAACGCTAGATGATACCAACGCTTTGAATCGATCACGGACTCTCCATCAAGTGACCCAGCGACCAGCTTACCTTGCCGACTAATCGAAACTTGATCACCGCCACTGGCAAAGAGAATTCCCGTAGTCTCGCGCACATCCAGAGGCAGCGCATTCCAAAACCACAAGGACAGCGAATAGTCTCCCGTGGGAGACTCCCGAGTGTGCGTAAATTTGCCGCCCGCAAAGTGGACACACCGATTGTGATAGTCAGATCCAAAAGCTGACGAGGAAACGCCCGGCACCCCAGGAGCCACACCGGATGAGAAGCCATCCCCTAAGTCGAGTTCACCCATCCGCCACTGATCGATGAGGGACGGAGAAGCGCCAATCGCTTTCGAGTACATCGATGGAGGTTCAACCATATCAAGCGGACGTTGCGCAAGCAAGCCTAGCTCTTCCACAATCCTCCTCTCAGCCCCCACTTCAAGTCCCGCCGTGCGGGCCGGCCACGTGGTGTAACCTCCCAACGCATGCTGTTCTTTCGGAGGGATGTAGCCAGAAGCCCCATTCGCCAAAGATACATTGAAGACTGTCCGCTCACCTTGGCCTGCCTTCAGTTTCAGACCCGTGATGGCATAGACTTCGTTTGGCAGGGCATTGATCGTCAGGTCGCCAATGCCAATCGATTGGAGCACGACTTCACGAGAAGGGTTCTCTTTGAGGTAGAACGCTTGTCGCGCATACACCTCCGGCCGATTCTTTGCCACCACACGATCACCCATTTCATCGACAAGTTTCTGTGCCCATTGCAAACGCTCCTCACTCGGCTGCCGATGTGCGAGTTCTATCCGCTTCTCCGCCATCCTCAGCGGTAGGTCTGATCGATGGCTTATCGTCTCCACCGCTGTCATTGCCTTGTCCGCCAGTCGATTGGTGTATTCCTCAAGATTCCACGCCCGACGCTTGTCACGGCTGTAATCCGCCCAGAAGAGATCCCCACTTGTGCCCTGCGAAAGAGCCGCTACAAAGGTCGAATCATCAGGGGCAAGTCGTTTCCCCATCTCCTTAGCAAACCTGCCAAAGTAATCTGACGACACACCTGCGTGCCCACTGAAATAATGCATCGAAAAGTTGGCCAGAAGAGCCAGGGGCTTGCCCTCCCGCGTTTGGATACTGAGCATCGACAGTCAGGGATCGATCGGCCCGGAAGGCCCCATCGCATTCGGATTGTTGTGACCCGGATGCATGTTCGCCCTGACCGTCAGCACGCCGAACGGATCTTTCGACAACTTGTCAGGGTGCATGATCCAACGACGATTCGCCGTGAGGTCACTCGCATCAATCTTGGCCGAACCGACCTGCGCCGGCTGGAGATTCGCCTTCGCCAGCCGAATCGCTTACGCAATCTTCCCTGGCAGAAACGCTATGTAGTGAGGATCCCCACGCGCCCCCCGCGTATGATTCATCCCACTCGGAGCCGAGTGTGTATGCGTCGCGGACACCAAGATGCGATCTTTGCGAATGCCCGTTTCAGCCACCGCCAGATCCTTCGCCTTGTCGATCAACTCTCGCGGCATCATGCAGCTATCCACTACCACTATAGCAATCATGCTATTCCCATCATCCAACACAATCGCCCGCGCGTGCAACGTATCCAGCACGATACTCAGCGTGCTTTCTATGAATCCACCATTCTGAATGACGGGAAGCTTCGGTGGCGAAATATCGACCGCACTCGCACCCGCCCGAAATTCAGCTGTGACTACGGAAAGTGTGAGAAGCAGAAGCAAGACAACACGCATGCCCCAATCTACACGACTCTCCCCACCCATTGCGAGCTAATGCATCTCCACCGAACAACTCCCCACCCCACCACGGAAGTAGTTGAACTGCACATTCGGATGATCCGCCAAGAGCGACATCGGTACTGCCGCATCCGCCAAGCCCTTCGAGATCATGAACGCCGTCAGCCGCTGCCCAAACGGATTGTCATGCGTGCCCGCCTGCCAGATGGACACCTTCTCCGCCTGCCAAGTTTCCACCGGCCCTACGGTCACCGCCTTCTGCGGTACCAGCGTAATATTTCCTCCACCCGATGTCCGCGCATTCTGCGCCAACGTGATCGGATGCAACTCCACCACACGCGTCGACAACTTCCGATACTCGGCAGGACTTGGCGGCGACTCCGCGTAGGCACCCTCTCTACGTGGAGGATCGTTGAAAGCCCAGTGCTTGATATCCCCTTGCCCTCCCTGCATCACGGCACAACGCACTCCATCCCACGACTTCTGGTAGACGCCTGTATCAGCCGTCGGGAAATGAAGATTCGCCTCGGGCAAGCCGTTGGTGATTTTGTCAAAACACAACTCACGGTCCGCCCGCTCAAAGGAAAGCGGATGCGAGGTTGGCACCGCCTCACCGTCGTCCCCAAGCCACTCGTCCATGCCCCAGAAATGCGCATTGGAAAGATCCAACTCCAGCGCATTCGCCAAGCGCGCCACCAGTGGCAGCTGTTCTGTCGGTCCAATCGGACCACAAATCCCCACCGGATTATCCGCCGTCGCTTGTCTCCACGCCTCGATGTACTCTAGCGCTTCCGCAAGATAAAAATCCTCCAGCGTGTCATACAAAACCACGCGAAACCCCGGCCGCGAAAGCTGCGCCAGATCCTCAAGCGCCAACGCCGCCGCATCGCGAATGATCTCATCGTCCAGGGTCGTGTAATCCCACCAATCCGGCGCAATCGTACTGAGCTTTCTAGCCATGCCTCAGCCTGCAGCTATCTCGAGTCATTGGTCAATCCCCCTTTGGCAACGCTGACCAAGCGCCTTGGCCAAAGGATCGGCATCTTCCGTACTGAACCCAAGATGTAAATGCCGACGCCACCCCTCGGCATGTGCAAACGTCCCATGCAACTTACCCACCTGCGCCGACATCTCATCCAAAGCCACCAGGTATGAATCCATGCCCTGACTTTGGTCGAGCCATGCCTTCTGACTCGCATGCAGTGCCAACGCCTCTCGCTTCGCCGCATGGACATTCGTCGTTTCCACAAACATTTCAGGAACGACCGGCTGACGTAATTGATCATAAAGCCCATGCGGCATCCCGTGATAAATCGAAACGTCACCTGGCGCAGACGCCTGTGGGGGCGATGTGTCAAAGTTAGGCATGTGCTTGGCAAACGCCGCCGTCACCGCAAGCCGCGAGGTTGCCATGTGATCCTCCATGTAATCCTGAGGCGAATGCGTCAGCACAATCGCAGGATTCACCAACCGAATCACCGCTGCCAATCGCCTCACCAACTCCACACTATAAACAATCTCCAAATCATCACAAAGCGGCGCATGCCAAGTCGCCCCCAGATACGCCGCCGCCTCCTGGCTCTCCTTCCGCCGCACCTCACGCGTCGTCGCCGCATCCATCGTCATACTCCCACAATTCCCACTCGCCACCGTCATGTAATGAATTCCATACCCAGACTCTTTCAGTAGCAATAGCGTCCCCGCCGCCATGAACTCGATGTCATCCGGATGCGCCACCACAGCAAGAGCAGAAGGCTGAACCATGTCATCACCAACGTCCAAACCCAAACAAAGCACAACCACTTCGTAGGACGGTCATCCCTGGCCGTTCCTACTACCCACACACAACCAAACCTCGTTGCCTCGGTGCGAACCCCACACACAACCAACCCTCCGCGTCTCTGCGCGAGCCCAAACCCAATACCCGAAACATTTGAACCACTGGCAACCGAACCTACACTGATTCCATCATGGCCAAATCCATCACACGTTACTACCACCGCGGCGGCTGAACTTCTTGCAAACGAGCGTCCTCCTGGATGGAGGAACACCAGCTAGAAGTAAAAGCCATCACCGACGCCAAGAAGGAAACCATCGTCGCAAAAGAAGGCCTCAAACTTGCCAATGCAGCCACGGCCATTCATGCCGCCAAAGGCAAGAAGCTCGTCTCCTTCAGACTCAAAGGCGGCAAGCTTCAAGGCGAGGCCACAGACGACGACCTCCGCAAAGCCATCATCGGCCCCTCTGGCAACCTCCGAGCCCCCACCATCTGGGTCGGCAAGACGATTTACGTGGGATTCACAGAAGAACTCTACGACCCGTTGTTGAAGTGAGCGTCAAGGAATGGATCCTTGGATGGATGATCCTCATCGGGTTGGCTCACACCAGCGCGGACGCGCAGACCGTCCCAAACTATTTGCCGACAAACCACAAAGAGTAACTCGCCGCTAAAGAGAAAAATGGTGAGCCCTATGAGCAGCTCGCCCGACCCTTGCGGCTTGCGCCCAAGAAGCGCTGCTAACGCACGCCAACACACTCACCATCAGCCAACGAATGTTGTCCCTTCAACCCTATCGTAGGGTTCTGGTAGACCATCTCTCAAGCAGGGCAGCGCAAAGGACCGGAGGAGAATCCAACGGTCGACATGGTCTTCGTAGCGACCCAACATCGCGCGACCGTCAAGGCTCCCATAGGCAAGACAGTCGTCATCGGCAGTTTTGAGAATCACAGGTCAGGGACCGACATTACAGTCAAGAAGAAGACGCCCAGAAAGAAGATCCAGACCCCCGTGACGAATGGCCGGCTTACTCCTCCGACTGAGTCAGCCTCATACCAGCGCTCGAGTCCGGAACACACACCCGCGCCCAGACGTCGGCGATTTCACCCCTAAAGCGGGAATTCTGGCGCGCCGGAGCCAATTTTAGGCTGGAAGGAGCCCATCATCCCCAGTCAACCCGAGCCAGTGAACGGGATTTGCCCCTTCCTCCCTCTGCACCCCCTCCTTCCCCGACCGATAGGCGCCCAGGAACGCCGGGGCTGAAAAGCGATTGCTTAGCAATAGACTCATCGGCGAGATCGCCCCAGCCACCGCACTGCGATGGCACGCCCAGCTGTCCGATCCTACGAAACGTCTGCAAGCTTTCAAACAAAGCCTGATTCAGCTCGATGAACTAGGCCGAGAACACCGTGCCCTAGCCACCCTCCCCATCACGCAGGAAGAGAAGAAAACGCTCCAAGAACGATTGGCGAAGTCTCCACAATCCATTCGTGTTTATTCGCGTCCATTCGCGGTTTCAGAATCTTCTAGCACCATCCCCAAGTCCTCCGCCCGTCCCGCAGGCAGCTCCATGATCTGAACTTTACGAAAGTGAATCTCGGCCCCTTCGGATTCCAAACAAAGATACCCCTTGCGCAGGTCCGCCTCGCGGATGCCGTTGACGAACTTCCCATTGATCGAAAGTTTCACCGTGCCGTCCACCGCAACAACGACATAGCGGTTCCACTCGCCTTTGCCTTTGCAGCGCATTTCATAGGACATGCTGCGAGTGCCTCTGGGGTTCTCGGGCACGGCCTTCATCCCACCAGCCCCGAAGAGCTCGCCACTGACATAGCCCATGTGACGCGGTTTTCCGTCTTTCTTCGCGTTGATGATCGGCCATTCAAGCTCAAGCATCTGCACTTCCATGCCTTTGGGCAAACGGTTGCCTTCAGGCTTGGCATCGCTCCAAAGAAAGACGCCTGAGTTGCCACCGGCTTCCATGTGTCGCCACTCGATCACGAGGATGAAGTTCTCGTATTGCTTTTCAGATCGCATGACACCAATGGGTAACCCACTGCACACCAGAAGCCCATCTTTGACAGACCACGTCTCAGGCGACGTGTTGACGTCGACCCAGTTCGTCAAGTCTTTGCCGTTAAAGAGATCTTTGAAGGCAAGCGTTGGCTCTTCCGCTCTAACAGAGCTCGAGCAGACAAGAAGGATAGCGAGCAAGCAATAGCGAGTCATGCGTCAAGTGTGTCCGCGATCGCCTACGAGGGCAAACACCTTCAGCGGCTGAGTGCTGCAAAGA
The DNA here is from genome assembly GCA_009936795.1 of Verrucomicrobiaceae bacterium. GTDB lineage: Bacteria > Verrucomicrobiota > Verrucomicrobiia > Verrucomicrobiales > DEV007 > JAACDM01. Next base: position 21,498 of record JAACDM010000390.1, read on the forward strand.
GGTGCTGCATCTCTTCCTGAACTGGAATGTCTGGGCCACCGTCTGAGCGAGTTCCCCCAAGACCGCTTTACGGAAACGCTGCCGCATGCGGTGAATGGCAACGCGCACGGCAGACTCGCTCATGCTTAGCTCGAACGCGGCATCTGCTTGTGGTCGATCTGCACCGCCCGCAAGCCAAGGCTGCAGGATCTCGAACTGCTTCGCCTTGCCTTCAGACACACAGTCAGCTTCGAGGCGAACGCGCGAGCACCGCATTTGCCCAAAGACGATCAAAGGCTTCGTCCGGCGGGACCGCCTTCTCATTCGCCACTTGGATTCCTGGCAAGCTCGAGTCCGAGCCGGGTGCCTTGAGAGAGTCGGCAATGGTGGAGTCACTTGCTCTGCCGTCAGATCAACATCGTGCGCACAAGATGGTTCTGTTCCCGTCTTCGTTTTGACCGCCTCACGAATCGCCCTAACCCAACTATCTGTATTCCCCTGTTCCAGCGGAAGCCTAGTCGCCCACGAACTAGAGCCTAACAGGAAGCTTGTCACCTGCTCGCGCTTGCTAGCATCACGCCAGCGGATGTTCACAGGACAGCGCGCAAGAGGTTCGACACTGAACGAAAGTGGAGCCAGCGACACTTCACCAATAGATGCTAACGGAATGGCTAAGGTCGCCTTGGAAGATACGTAGACGAACTGGCCCTCCTCTAACCTCAGGACGCCACGCTGAAAGAGAAACGGCTGCCTCAAAATCCAGTTCACAGCCGTGGTCCACGAAGGCGGAAAGGCCAGAGCCGCATCTTCCTTAAGCGCATTGTCACTGGGCTCAGGCGTCGCCTTCGAGAAGGCGGCATCCGCATTTGGAGTGGCCGATCCGGCAATGGTCTCGACCTGAGTTTGAACTTCTCCCGCACTCTGATAGCGCTCGTCCACTTGTTTCTCTAGGGTTCGAAAGACCACGTTGTCCAAGCGAGGATCCACCCCTTGAGTCTCACTCGGAGGCGCGAATCTCCCTAACGGAAGTTCACCTGTGAGCATTCAGTAGAAGACAACCCCTAGACTGTAGATATCCGCCCGGTGATCGACATCATGGGGCTTTTCGATCTGTTCAGGCGCCATGTAAGCGTCATCGCATCGGTATCCCCTTCTTTCTGAAAACGAGCCAATCCAAAGTCGGCAATCTTCACACGGCCCTGTTTATCAATGAGGATATTCTCGGGCTTGATGTCACGATGAAGCACGCCCTGCTCATGCGCGTAGTTCAGAGCATCACAAAGA
>JAACDM010000391.1 GCA_009936795.1 Verrucomicrobiaceae bacterium
CAGCGTTATCGCCTCACCGCTCTGGGCACCCAGTTCGCCCAACGCTAGAGGCAGCTCTTCTGACAGTTCTTGCGCAGGCTGAAAGGTCCCTGAGTGGCAGAGAGTTCATGAAAGGGGCGGAACGCGTGCCGTTCCAAGAAGTAGCACTTTCCAAGTGTGTCAGGCTGGCCCGGCGGTTGGAAACCACCGTTCCTTGAAGTCTTCTGTTAGTTAAAGGGCCGTAATGATGACCTGTTAGGAAATTGCGGCTGGGGCTGAGCCCAGCCCTCCGGTGTGTTAGGGAGTGTTGCAACGAGGCACCACTCAAGGATCGCTTGCCTCCCAGAATCGCGGCTAGACACGCGGCGGGCTCATTGGATGATCGGGTTCACGCTCTTCTTCACCACCGTGGTGCACGGTTTTGATGGCGATCAGCGCCGCGTTTAATCTAGCTGAGATCGATTTCGTGAAAGGTGAGAATCAAGCGATTCAATTGGTAGACAAGGAATCAGGAAAAGCGTTACTCACTGTTGACCTAATTGCCGGTTGAGTCCGTGGTGCGCGATCGACATGCGGGTACGTGTGCGGCCCATGCCCTAACGGATCGAGAAACGATCGAGCCGTTAGCGGAACTCTTCTGGATGACTAACGGTTTTCTGTGACCCGGTAGAATCCCTGACTTGGGAGTGCGCTATCCTCGCATAGATACCTTCGTCCAAGAAATTAGTGCTGTAGCCGTCATCAGGATGATTCGTCGCTACCTGCGACCACGCGGTGAGATCCGCACTAAACTCGATGTTATAGGTCATTCCCGGAATCGATTGGAAATCGATCATCGGCCCCGCTTCCGCTAAGGTCAATTCCGTGATGCGAAACTGCTCGGTGCGCTGACGTAGCCATTCGAACTGCAACAGCATTGTTCCCTGGGCATTCTTCAAACTGAAGGATATGGAGTAATGGGATGATGGAGTAGCCATTTGCATTGGGAATGACGCGGGGAGTGTGTCGCTTTCCAAGGCTAAGCCAGTCCCATCGGTCAGGCTCAAATTGACCTCGATGGAATCATTGGCATCATTGTCAATAAACATGGGGTTCGAAACATCGTTGCCGTCAATAATACGGAAGGTGTCGATGGAACTGCCTGTAAACCGAATGTTCTCGACCTTGAGCGTTGGCTGGGCTGACCCTGAAATCTTCGTCCCTAGGAATTTCGCAACAAAGGCTCCTGGGCGTCGGTATTCTCCTCGCGCAGAGGAGGCTTGGATATCCGGATCGCCTTCAGTCTCATAGACGAAGTGGCCGATCACTTCGGTCAGGAGTGGGATCTCCATGCCGAATGGGTTGCCAATCTTCGTGCCTACCGTGGCCTTCTAATCAAGAATGACCTCGCTCGCAGCAACGGGCGATATGAGAGCTAAGCAGAGAAGTGGGATGCGAGCGTTGACTCACAATCCTACCAACTGAGCGATCGCCTGTCGAAACAAGACGAAATGGAATGTATAATAATTGAAGTCGCTTCTCAATAATGCGTTTGAAAATCGTAGAATAAATAGAATTAAGGCAGCGTTAGGGTTCTCGAGGATGTTTAGGTAGACTGCTCGAGAAATTGCGGCTGGGATGGAGCCCAGCCCTCCGATTTATTGAGTTTCTAGCAACTTCACCATCGCCTTGCCCATGGCTTCGCCGACGTTCATGTAGGTCTCAGCGTTGCCGCCGTAGTGACCACCTGAGCTACCGCCTTTGGATAGGGGGTGGGTGTAGACAGTAGCGACGTTTCCTTTGAACTCCGGATATTTGCCGGACTCGCCGTCGACTGCGAGCATCGCATCAAGAATCCTTCCACCGCCATCAGTAGCTCCTTTCTTGGACTGGCCGAGGGAGGCGCAGACGAACTTGGCTTTGGGGGCTTCGAACTCGATGCGAAGCTGATTGATGAGGTGGACGAGGTTCTGTTCGTAGCGGCTGGAAAGGGCCTCGCTTCGGCTGTCGCGATCACCTTGCCACCAGAAGAAGCCCGCGATCTCGTAGCCTTTGGCATCGGGATAGTAGGTTTCGAGTTCGGCTAGCACTTTCTTCGCTCTGGCAATGTCGCCGTCGTATTGCATGCCCGCGTACCAGGTGATCTTCTTGGGATCGGAGCCTTTCTTCCAGCGTTCTGGAGAGCCTTTGTAGCCGGGATGAACCCAGGTCTCGCCCTTGCTATCGGTGAACTCAAAGCCCTCGCTGCCTGGTGGAAGCAAATCCCAGCCCAGCGCGCGGTTGCCGATACAGCTCTTGAGAATCAGCACCGGGGCGTCCGTGACATGGCCCACATGATGACCGATGCCAATCTCGGGACCGATCTTGCCGGACTTGATTGTCATCCACTCGTTGTTGAAGAGGCGCATGCCACCTGTGCCGCTTCCCATGACACGGACATTGCGAACGTCTTTTCGCTCCGTCCATTTGCCTGTGTCGTCGATCAAGTAAGGATAGAGTTTCTTCTCGTTCACGGCATGCTCAAGCGAGCCGTCATCGCCTTTGATCTTTCCAAAGCCGAGCATGTTGGACTGGCCCAAGAGGAGATAGACTTGAACCGGCTTGGTCATGTCGGCTGGCTGACCGTCCGGGGCAGGCAATTCGCTTTGTGCGAACGAGAGGCTGACCATGGCAAGGCACATGGATATTAGGTAAGTAGCGGTTTTGTGGGGAAGCATGGTGTAGATGTTGGACGTAGATTGGGCTTTCAGCCCGATTCACGGCCTAGAAGGCCGTGCTAATTTAGGTCTAGCACCGGCAGGATGCCGGTGTCACGACAAGGATCTTCGAAAGAGGGTGACTAACTAAGCAAGAACGCCTGGCAAGGGGCCCGTGCTGTCGCCGAAGCTGTCTACGGGCGTGCCGAAGGCGTCTAGCATGGAGCAGTAGAGGTTGGCCAGAGGCGTCTTCTTCTCACAGACCAGGTGTTGGCCGGTTTGGAGACGTCCGCCGGCGCTTCCCGCGACGACGAGGGGAAGGTCTCGTGGGTTGTGGCTGTTGCCATCACGCAGACCGGAGCCGAAGAGAATCATGGAGTTGTCGAGGACATTGCTCTCGCCTTCCGGCATGTTCTGTAGCTTCTGTAAGAGGTAGGCGTATTGTTCCACGTGCCATTGCGCGATCTTCTGGTACTGCACGAGGTTCTTCTCTTTCCGTTCGTGGTGCGAGATGCTGTGATGACCACCATTGACGCCATCGAGAAACGAGAAGTTGGTTCCACTCACAGCGTTGCCGAACATGAAGGTGCAGATTCGTGTAGAATCAGTCTGAAAGGCTAGGGCGATCATGTCTAGCATCAAGCGGACATGTTCGGCATGCGCTTCGGGGATGCCTTCAGGCTTGTCGGCCGGATCCATGTCGACGGCGGGTTTCCAAGTCTTCCCAACGGGTTTGCTGGCTTGCTCGACACGTCGCTCAAGGGACCGGACGGAGTCCAGGTAATCATCGATACGCGATTGGTCATCAGAGCCGACTCGGCGCTTGAGCTGTCTCGCGTCGCCTAACACTCGGTCGAGCAGGAGTTTGTCGTGCTGGGAATGGGCGGCATTCGGATTACTGAGACGGAAGAGGCGTTCGAAGACCAAACGTGGGTTGATCTCGCGTGCCAATGGTCGCGTGGGGCGACTCCAGGCAATGTGCGATCCGTAGACCCGGGTGTAACCCACATTGCGATCCACGCCGATACTGACGGGACTGATCGCGAGCTCAAGAGAGGGGAGTGGCGTCTGATTGCCGAGCCGCTGGGCGGCGACCTGATCCATGGAGGTTCCATTGCTATTTAGATCAAAGCCCAAGGACTTCTGAATGGTCTGGCAGGTCAAGAAGCCGGAGGTTTTGACGTAATGACCATCCCCGCCCACGCTGCCCTGATTCCAGAGATTGGTGGGGATCAAGAGCTGTTCTTTGAAGGCGCTCAGAGGGCGCAAAGTCTTGGAAAACTCAAAGTCGCGTCCCTTGCCAGATGGGGTCCACTCGTCTTCACGTACGCCATTGGGCATGAAGAGGACTCCGAGACGGGTGGGGCCTTTGACGGTCTCAGGACCAGCGTAGGCGGGAGTCATGGCCTCTAGCCAGGGTAATGCAAGACAGGTCCCGGCCCCTCGGATGAAGGTACGGCGCGAAAGGGCGTGGCGTGAATTACTCATGAAATCTGCTGGAAGGCTGCGGTGTCGTTTATTGAACACCAATGGTTGGGTCGGTACCCGCTTTGTAGCGAAATGGCACGCTTGACACGATTCCCAGGATCAACCGGTGTGCTGCGTAGTCATGTTCCTTGAGATCTTCCACCAGGAGGTCGACAGTGCCGTAGTCTTCGTAGGTTAGTCCGCGAAATAGAGCGTAGCCTAACATCTTCTTGGAAAATTGCCGAATGATTTGGTCTTTCCGATCTAGGAGGAGTTCCTTGAGTTCATGTGGCCCCTTGAAATCGGTGCCGTCAGGGAGTGTGGCTGAGGCGTCGATGGGGTGGCCACTTTCTTCTTCGCGCCAGCGGCCGAGGACGTCGTAGTTTTCCAGGCTGAAGCCCATAGGGTCGAGCCGGTCGTGGCAGGTGGCGCAGGTGGGATTGGCGCGATGGATTTCCAATCGTTCGCGCAGTGAGCGGGAAGAATTGTCCTCGCCTTCCTCTTCTAGCTCGGGCACATCTGGCGGCGGCGGTGGAGGTGTTTCTCCTAACAGGTTTTCTAAAATCCACTTGCCGCGGAGAACTGGGCTCGTGCGGTTTGGGTGCGAGGATACGGTGAGAACCGCCGCCATCCCTAAGAGGCCGCCCCGGTGGGGCTCATTCTCTATCGAGACGCGACGAGGCTGCTCGCGAAAGTCTCCTTTGATGCGGTAATGGCGCGCTAAACGGCGATTCGCGTAGGTGTAATCGGCATCGATCAACTCGATCAACGAACGGTTTCCTCTTAAGATCTCGGTTAGGAAAAACACCGGTTCGTACTTCATGCCGCCTTCGAGTTCGGAGTCGTAGCCTTTAATTGACGCATCTGGTTTAAACTCCCTGCCCAGTGCGCGTGTCCCGAGCCACTGCTCGACAAAGTTCTGGGTCGAGTGACGGACTTTGAGTGAGTTTTGTTTTCCCTCTAGCATTCGAATGACCTGGGCTTCGAGGGTTTCTTGGTCATGAAGCTTGTGTTTATTTGCTAATGATAGAAGCTCGTCATCGGGAGGTGATCCCCATAGAAAGTAAGCCAGCCTTGTGGCCAATTCATGGTCGGTGAGGAGTATGGGCTCAGGCCGAGGGTTGGGAGATTCTGCAATGAATAGGAACTTGGGCGAGACGAGGACCGCAGACAACACGAGCGGGATAGACCTCGCGAACGAGGCGTCTGCTTGATAGCCGGCATTGAAGAGGGCTAGGTATTCGCACAACTCTTCTTCAGTCACAGGCCGACGGAACGCTCGAGGAAGGAAACGCTCGAGAATCTTGCCGGCGGCCTCTTGGGGTGTAGTCCGATCGTCTGGCTGAGCGATGAGGAACGCTTCATTTGAG